>NZ_JAMYOJ010000007.1:0-292216 GCF_040319795.1 Mesorhizobium sp. M0862 | reverse complement strand
TCGTGCAGCCCCTCCGGGTTCGAAAGCAGAATGTCTTTGACGGCAGCGCTGGTCGATTTACCTTCTGTCTTGGTCATGGTGGCGTTCCTTCCAGGAATCGGTGACGTTGAACATCACCAGCCTGCCATGACCGCCCTCTCTCAGCGAATTTGCAGAACTCTCAGCACACTACCCCCTCCCCCTTGTGGGGAGGGATCAAGGGTGGGGGTATTCGTAGGGCGAAGACCTGGGCGTGGAGGACCATTCCCCATGACCAAAATTTCATGTGATCACGCGACCGTGTTCGTGTTCTTGCCTTGGTCATCCCTTATATGCTGCACTGCAATATAAGTCCGCTGCCGTCGAACCCGCCCGATTTCCGGGCGGAATGAGGCAGCAGCGACCAAACCGAACAGGAACGCCATGACCAAAAACGGCAAGGCGGAGGAAACGAAGAAGATCAACATCGCGCTGCAGGGCGGCGGCTCGCACGGGGCTTTCTCCTGGGGTGTACTCGACCGGCTGCTGGAGGATGGCAGGCTCGACATTTCAGCCGTGTCCGGCACCAGCGCCGGCGCCATGAATGCGGTGGCGCTGGCCGATGGTTTTGTGCGCGGCGGCGTCGAGGGTGCACGGCAAAAGCTCGACGATTTCTGGCGCGCGGTGGCGGCCAAGGGCCGCTTCAGCCCGGTGCAGCGCATGCCGTGGGACGTCGCCTGGGGAAACTGGTCGATCGAGAACACGCCCGGCTATTTCTTCTTCGACACCATGTCGCGAGTGTTTTCGCCCTATGTCGCCAATCCGCTGGGCTTGAACCCGCTGCGCGACGTGGTCGAGCAGGAGATCGATTTCAAAAATGTTCACGCCTGCAAGTCGATGGAGCTGTTCATTTCGGCGACCAATGTCGAGACCGGCCAGCTGCGCGTCTTTTCCGACGGCGAGATCGACCTCGACACGGTGATGGCCTCGGCCTGCCTGCCGCAATTGTTCCGCGCCGTCGAGATCAAGGGCGTGCCCTATTGGGATGGCGGCTATGGCGGCAATCCGGCGCTGTTTCCGTTCTTCAAGACGGCGGCGACGGAGGATGTGCTTTTGGTGCAGATCAATCCGGTGGTGCGCGAGGGCACGCCGAAAAGCGCCAACGAAATCCAGAACCGCATCGACGAGATCACCTTCAATGCCGGGCTGCTGAACGAATTCCGCTCGATCGCCTTCGTCAAGGAGCTGATCGCCGCCGGCCGGCTGCCGCCTGGCGAATACCGCGACATCCGCATGCACCGCATCGATGCCGACGAGGCGTTCAAGGATCTGTCGGCGTCGTCCAAGGTCAACGCCGAATGGGCTTTTTTGACCTATTTGCGCGACCTTGGCCGCATAGCGGCGAGCGACTGGCTGGAGGAGAATTACGACGCCGTCGGCAAGCGGCCGACGCTCGATCTTTCCGGCGAACTCGATGACGGCTTCAAACCGGTGCGCGGGCCGGCACCGGGACGGCGGGTGAAGGAATTCCTCGCCGCCCGCAAGAAGCCGGAGGCGGAACGCCGGCGGGCCTGAGTCCGCCCGGATCGATCAAGACGATCAGCGAAGTGTTCGGCAAATCGGAGTAGCGCCGATGACTTTCCGTCCCGGAACAACGGTTGCGTGTGACGGTATACAAAATCATACTGACGCCTGCTGCCATTCACTGAGTGGCTACGCAGGTCGCGCCCACATTTGAGCGTCAAAAACTAGTGCGGGCACAGGGGGATGTCAGTGCTCAAAACGCCTTGAAAACAAAGCGCCTCCAACATCCGTATGGTTCCGAGACTGTGGTTCCGCCGCCTGACGGGGCGCCGATAAAACCGTTTCCGTTAGCCACACTACGCCTGCCTTGCGCAATGCCCCTGCAACTTTTCGACTGTATTGCGATGCAACTTTGATGTAGAAGCGCGGCTTCGCCGTTCACGGCAAATTGAACACGGCCTGGCGCGCACCCATATCGGCGACGCGCCCGAGTTGGAAGACACGGTAGCTGTTAGACGACGGACACCCTGTTGGATAACGACTTGGCCGAACCCCGCAGTGGAAAAAAATGATGCCGAAGATCAGGTTTCACAAGCTTGCCGCTATTGTTGTGCTCATCGGCTTCGCGGCCTGGATGGGAACAGGCGCGTTCTCGTCCGTCGGCAGCGCCGCTGTCGAAGGTGCTGGCAAGGCAGGCGATCAGGCCAAGCCGGGCGATCAGGCCAAGGCGCCGGATGCAGCCAAGGCGGCCGAGGCCGAACCGAAGGCGCCGCTGCGCACCGTCGCTGTGGTGACGCCGCCGCGCAAGACCTATGCCCGCGCCATCCGCATTTCCGGGCTGACCGAGGCCGACAAGCGCGCCGTGCTGGCGACGCGTGTCGCCGGCGTCATCGAAAAGCTGCCGGTCAAGCAGGGCGATCACGTCAAGACCGGCGATCTGGTGCTGATGCTTGCGGCGGAAGAAAAGATCTCGATGGTCGACAATGCCAAGCAACTCGTCGTGCAGCGCCAGGCTGAACTCGACGCATCGCTGCGGCTCATGAAGACCGGCAATCTGCCCAAGCTGCAGCTCGACACGGCGCGTTCGAACCTGACCGCTGCGCAGTCGCAGCTGGAAACGGCGCAGGCCGAGCTCGACCGCAATCTGGTCAAGGCGCCCTTCGACGGCGTCATCGACCGGGTGCCGGTGGAGCTCGGCAGTTCCGTCATGCAGGGCGGCGAGGTGGCAACCATCCTCAAGCTCGATCCGGTGATTGCGCGCGGCGAAGTCAGCGAACGCGACCTCGGCTATCTCAAGCTCGGCGACAAGGCCACTGTCCGGCTGGTCAGCGGCCAGACCGTCGAAGGCACGGTGCGCTACATCAGCCGCGACGCCTCGTCGGCCACCCGAACCTTCCGCGTCGAGATCGCCGTGCCCAATGCCGATGGCTCCGTGCCGGCGGGCATGACGGCCGAGATTTCGCTCAGCGCGCAGCCGACCGATGCCGTCATGTTGCCGCGCTCCGTGGTGACGCTGGGCGACAAGGGAGACCTCGGCATCCGTGCCGTCGACAAGGACAACAAGGTGGTGTTCTTCCCGATCGACCTCGTTGACGACTCGCCGAAGGGCCTCGTGCTTGGCGGCATTCCCGCCGATGCCCGCGTCATCGTCGCCGGCCAGGAACTCGTCAAGGAAGGCGACGTCGTCAAGCCGGTCGAGGCCGACCAGGCGACCATCCAGAAACTGTTGGGCGAAGCGACAACGCAGTAGCGCCGGGTGGCCCCGGACGGGGGCAACCGGCCGCAATGCGCTCCTGAAATTTTGAGAACAGGCCATGGATATCGTCAAACTCGCGATCAACAATGCCCGGCTGACCATTGCGGTGCTGGTGTTCCTGCTGCTGGCGGGCTGGGTCGCCTATCAGTCGACGCCGAAGGAAGCGGAACCCGACGTTCCTACCCCTTATGTTTATATAAATGTCGCCTATCAAGGCATTGCGCCCGAAGACGCTGAAAGACTTCTGCTTAGGCCGCTGGAGGCAAAGCTTAAGAGTCTTAAGGGGTTAAAGGAGATGAAATCATCCGCCTATCAGGGCGGCGCCTTTGTCTTTCTTGAGTTTCTGCCGTCTATAAAAGTCGACACCGCGGTGACAGATACACGCTCGAAGGTTCAGGACGCGAAGGCTGACCTGCCCCAAGCGGCAGAAGAACCGGTTGTTACCGAGGTCAACATTTCCGAGTTTCCCGTCCTGGTCGTCACGCTGTCCGGCGATGTGCCCGAGCGTGTGCTTACGGCGGCGGCGCGCGAACTGCGCGACCGCATCGAGGAAGTACCGGGCGTTCTTGAGGGCACCATACAAGGCGCGCGCGACGATCTTGTCGAAGTCGTCATCGACCCGATGAAGCTGTCCTCCTACGGCCTGCAGCTCGACCAGTTGATCGGCGCGGTCGGCGCTTCCAACAGCCTGGTCGCCGCCGGCAATATCGAGGGTTCGGAAGGCAAATACGCGGTCAAGGTGCCGTCGCTGATCGAAACACCAGAGGATGTGGCGTCGCTGCCGGTGGTTGCCGGACCCAATGCCGTCGTCCAGGCCAAGGACATCGCCACGATCCGGTCGACCTTTGCCGATGCCACGACCATCACCCGCCTCAACGGCAAGCCGGCCATCGCCATTGAAGTCAAGAAGCGCATCGGCGCCAATCTGATCGACACGCTGGCCAAGGTGCGGGAAGTGTCCGACGCCTACGTCAAGACCATGCCGGAAGGCATGAACATCACCTACACGCAGGACAAGTCCGTCTTCGTCAACCAGCTGCTGGGCGACCTGCAGAACCACGTGATGATCGCCGTCATCCTGGTGTTCATCGTCATCCTCTATGCGCTGTCGGGACGCGCCTCGCTGCTGATCGGGCTTGCCATTCCGTCATCCTTCCTCATCGGCATCCTGCTGCTTGCGATGATGGGCTACACGATCAACATGATCGTGCTGTTCAGCCTTATCCTGGCGGTCGGCATGCTGGTCGACGACGCCATCATCGTCACCGAATTCGCCGAACGGCGCATGGGCGAAGGCATGCCGAAGGCGGAAGCCTTCACGCTGGCCGCCAAGCGCATGGCCGGTCCGGTCATCGCCGCGACGATGACGCGCATCGCGGCGTTTTCGCCGCTGCTGTTCTGGCCCGGCATCATCGGCGACTTCATGAAATACATGCCGATCACGCTGATCGTCACGCTGTCGGCCTCGATGCTTTATGCGCTGGTGTTCGCGCCGACGCTGGGCGCGCTCTTCGCCAAGGCGCCGGAGCATCACGAGGAACACAATCGCGACGGCTGGTACATGGCGCTGGTCAAGCAGGCGGTGCGCTTCCCCATCACCGTGCTGGTGCTTACCGCCGTGCTTTTGACCGGCGTTGGCTTCGCCTATTCCAAATACGGCGCCGGCGTCGAGTTCTTCCCCAGCGTCGAGCCCGACTACGGCCTGCTCTATGTGCATGCCCGCGGCAATCTCTCGCTGGCCGAAATGGATACGGCAACCAGGATCGCCGAAAACCGGCTGCTCGGCTGGCCCGGCGTGAAATCGGTCTACACCCGCGTCGGCAAGACGCAGGGCGGCGGACAGGACGTGCCGGAGGACGTCGTCGGCGTCATCCAGTATGAGTTCATCGACTGGCGCGAGCGCAAATCGGCGAACAATATCCTGGATGAGCTGCGCACCGTCATGGCCGGCATTCCCGGCGTCGATGTCGAAGTGCGCGTGCCGGAGGCCGGTCCTCCCACAGGCAAGGCGGTCCAGCTCCGGCTTTCAGCCATCGATCCAAAAGGGCTTGACGACCAGGCCCGTGCGGTCGCGGCGCGCATCGCCAAGGTGCCCGGCGTCATCGACGTTTCCGACGGCCTGCCGCCGCCCGGCGTCGACTGGGCGCTCGAGGTCGACCGCGCCAAGGCGGCGCAGTACGGCATCAGCCCGACCGCGGTCGGCACCGTGGTGCAGTTGGTGACCAATGGCTTGAAGCTCTCGGAATATAGGCCCGCCGGCGCCGACGACGCCGTCGACATCAGGCTGCGCCTGCCCGAAGACCGGCGCACGCTGTCGACGCTCGATGAGCTCAGGGTGCAGACCGCGCAAGGCTCGGTGCCGATCTCCAACTTCGTCGTGCGCAAGCCGGAGCCGACGGTCGGCATCCTCAACCGCATCGACGGCGCCCGCACCGTGGTCGTCCAGGCCAACGTCGCCGCCGGCACGCAGGTCGCGGCGGTGCAGGCGGAGGTGACCAAGGCGGTCACCGACATGAAGCTCGACAACGGCATACGCTGGAAGCTCGCGGGGTCGAACGAGGACAGCGCCGAAGCCAGCGCCTTCCTCGGCAAGGCCTTCGGCGCGGCGATCTTCCTGATCTTCCTGGTGCTGTTGATGCAGTTCAACAAGTTCACCAGCGTGCTTCTGGTGCTGTCCTGCGTGGTCATGGCGACGATCGGCGTGTTCCTGGGGCTGCTGCTGACCGGCGAAGCGTTCGGCATCGTCATGTCGGGCATCGGCGTCATCGCGCTGGCCGGCGTGGTGGTGAACAACAACATCGTGCTCATCGACACCTATGACCGGCTGCGCGAAGAGGGCTGGGACAAGATGGAAGCGGTGCTGCAGACCTGCCGCGAACGTGCCCGCCCGGTGGTGCTGACGGCGGTCTCGGCCATCCTCGGCGTGCTGCCGATCGCCTTTGGTCTCGGCCTCGAAATCTTCCATCACGAGACGACGATCAACGCGCCGTCGACGCAATGGTGGATTTCGCTGTCCTCGGCCATCGTCTTCGGCCTGTCCTTCGCCACGCTGCTGACGCTGGTGGTGACGCCGTCGATGCTGATGATCTTCACGCGCAGCAAAAACAGCCGCTTCTACGCGTTCTTCCGCCGGCTGTTCGGGCGCGACAAGAAACGGGATGCGTCCACGGGGCCGAAGCCGGGTCCGCTCGATGAGCCGGCAATCGCCTTCCCGAAAGCCGCGGAATAGCTGCATTCGACCTGTCGGACGAAAGGCCGTCCGGAACAACCGGGCGGCCTTTTGCATTGTCCCTCATATCCGACCAGCAAGGCGAGGGACTCTTAATGACCGTCAGCACCATCCTCATCATTGTCTTGATCCTGATCCTGATCGGCGCCGTCCCGGCCTGGCCACACTCGCGCTCCTGGGGTTATGGGCCGTCCGGAATAGTCGGCGCTGTGCTGGTGGTGCTGCTGATCCTGGTGCTGATGGGCAGGGTTTGATTGGGGCAAGAGACCTCTGCGATCAGCGCGTCCTCGCCCGATGAAGTGCTGGCAATAGGCATACGGCGGCGCCTGCCCCCACTCCGGCCGCTGCACGGCCACCTCTCCCCATGTCCATGGGGGAGAGGAAATGCCAAGCTTTTCAAGGCAGCGACCTCGGCGGTTAGCATTTCCTCTCCCCCACGAATGTGGGGGTAGAGGTGGCTGGGCGAAGCCGAGACGGAGTGGGGGAGCTCCCAATGCGATTGGCCCGAAATCGAGATGACGAGCACACGCTGTGCCCCCTTGGCCACCCCGCTCCCTTGCGTATACGCTGCGCTCACCACAATCACCGAGGGAGCCATCAAGGTGAACACCGCCAACTCGCCCAGACCCCTCGCCGAGATCGCCAGCTATCACGCCCACATCTACTATGACGGGCAAGCCGAGCGGCAGCATGCCGAATGGCTGCGCCTGCGCATCGGCGAACGCTTCCGCGTGCGACTGGGCAACTGGCGCGACGAGCCGGTCGGCCCGCACGAGCAACCCATGTACCAGATCTCCTTCGCCACCGAGATTTTCGCCACGCTGGTTCCGTGGCTGATGCTGAACCACGGCGGCCTCAGCATCCTCATCCACCCCAACACCACCAACCCCAAACGCGACCATCTGGTCGATCCGATCTGGATCGGGCGAGTGCTGGGGGTGCATGGGGATGTGCTGGGTGAGGATGACGAAGCGGAAGAGGCGCTGGAGGTGAATACGGAGCCGACGTTGGTGGCTTAGGGAGGGCGTTCTGCAAAGTAGAGACTTGGCCCATGGAGACGCGTTCACCAATAGCCCAGTTCAGGCATGCATGACCGGCCGCTTTACGCCTCAAGCCGTATCCTATGCCTTCATCATTGCTTCGTCGAAGATGCCGAACCAGCGTGGGGCCGTTGGAGCGATGGACCGTCGATGGATGGCAAGGGAGAGTTCTCCCTGGTCGCCGGTACGCCGAGGCGGGGCCGCCGAATAGGCAAAAGATTGCAATACAGGACGCAGCCGGCACTCGGTTCCCGCGGAGTCGGGCGCACCGGTTCGTACGGGAGCAACTGGCGCTCCGCACGAGGGACAGGGCAACTCACTGGTGACTGGGTGCGTGCCTGACGAAGCCCTTCGTTTCGGCTGAGATAAATGCTCTCACTTACGGAACATCGCAGGTTCGTCGAAGTTGGAAAGCTACGGAGGACGTGCACATGAACAGTGTCATCTATCTTATCGGCCTTATCGTTGTCGTGCTCGCGGTCCTCTCCTTCCTCGGTTTTCACTAGGTGGCCTCATGCAGCATGAGAACGATCAGGGCGGACAGCCCACCGATTTCGACAAGGCGAAAAGCGACGTCTCCGACAGACTTCGCCAGGAAAATGAGCGTGCCAGCGAGTTGCTTCACGACGCGCGGGACGAGGTGACCCGTAAGGCTGGCGACTATGCATCTGAAGCCACGCAGGTCATCTCCGACAAGGCGGAGGAGGCGCAGCGCGACATCGGATCGAGCTTGGCGGCGTTGGGTGGTGCACTGCGAGCGGCCAGCGATCACCTTGCCAGCAACGATGAAAGGAACGCATCGAAATTCGCTTTGGATGCTGCCAGTGGCCTTGAGCGGCTTTCATCGTCCTTGAAACAGAAGCCCTTTAGCCAAGTCCTTGATGACGTGCAGTCCTTCGGCCGGCAAAATCCCGGTGTCCTGCTTGCGGGATCGGTGTTGGCCGGATTGGCTCTCGGGCGGTTCATCAAGGCTTCTCCGCCGGCAACGCCCGATTCTGAGGCCGCTCCGGGAGGCCTCAGATCACACACCGATCAGCCACAGGGTTGGTCCGCTGATCGTCCACAAGATTTTGGCGTGGTCGGCGATGATGGCGCCACGCAGATCGCGGAGCAGGACAGATGAACAACCAGGACAATCCCAGCCTTGCCGGGCTAGTCACCGATTTGGCCCAGAATGTAACCACTCTGGTGCAAACCGAGGCGAGGCTGTTTCGGGCCGAGCTCTCTGAAAAGCTTACCAAAGCCGGAGCAGGTGCCGCGGAAGTGCTGGGCGGCGCGATTTGCCTGCTCGCCGCGCTCTTGGTGTTGCTGCAGGCGCTCATTATCGCACTGACGCGGGCAGGGCTTGGCGCGGGGTGGTCTTCCCTGCTGGTCGGTGTGGTCGTGGCGGTCCTCGGCGTCATCCTGCTGCGGACCGGGACGGCCAGCATGGCGCCTTCGGAACTTACCCCCGACCGGACCCAGGGACAGCTGAAGCGCGACGCGAGCGCGATTAAGGAACAGGTGAGATGAAAGAGAAATCCGCAGCCGAACTTGAACGCGAGGCCGAGGGGGCGCGCGCCCGGGTGATGGAGACCGCCGAATCCATTCGAGGCAAGATGACGCCGGGACAATTGCTGGATGAGTTCACCGGGCTGTTCTCGGGAGGGGAGAGCGCGGCCATGCTCAGCAATCTCAGAACGCAGGTCCGAGACAATCCTTTGCCGGTCACCATGGTGGGCGCAGGTCTGGCCTGGCTGATGTTCGGCAGCGGTGCCTCAAACACCGCCCACCGTTCGGCTGGCTATCCATTGCCTTCAGCGCCGGGACGACATGATGTAGCAGGGGAGCGCGGCGGTTTGGGCGGCACGCTCTCCGACGCCGCGGAATCGCTCTCCTCAAGCGCTACCAGCGTCGGCGACACCATATCGAGCACCGCAAGAGCCGCTGCGGCGGGTCTGACGGGAAGCGCTGCCAATGCAAGCTCGACGACTGGGGACATGGCGGCGAAAGCCAGCCGCTCCGCGCAAGATCTGTTGGAGGACCAACCCTTGGCCGTAGCGGCCGTCGGTCTCGCCATCGGCGCCGCTATAGGTGCAATGCTGCCCCATACCGCAACGGAGGACGAGCAACTAGGCGCCTATGGCGACAAGCTTCGCGATTCCGCCGAAACTTTGCTCAATAGGGGCCTCGATGAGGCCAAGCAGGTCGCCGCCGAAGCCTATGAGACCATCAAGCAGGAAGCTGGCCGGCAAGATATGGAAGCAGACACGATAGCCGATCAGCTCGGCGAGATCGTGAAGTCCACAGCAGACAAGACCGAGCATGCCGTGCGCGAACGAATTTCCGATACGTCTCAGCGCCAAACCTAGCTTGATGATCCTGGATCAACGATAGCCGGCCTCTCCAGAAAGGGGCCGGTGTTGTCCGTCAAACGGTGACCCGCTCGAGTCACTTCAGAGCCGTGTGCGGACTGATGTCCCTTGCCGATAGTAATCCAGCGGATCAGGTTCTCTGGATTGTTGGCCAACCCGCCGCCGATAAGACGCGGTCAGCAAAACTGGCATCTAGGCGAGGACCGACATTGCACTTGAAGTTCGCAGACCGAGGATGCCGGTCCGCTCTGGGACGTAGGGCGACACCCCACTTCACCCCCCAGCCAGCCGCGGCAGCAGAAAAATCTCCGCCCCCGGCGGCAGTTCCTTCGACCACGTATCGCGATAAATCGTCCCGTCGATCGCCACCGCGATGCCCTTCTCGATCCAGGGCTCGATGCCGGGATACTGTTCAGCCAGTTTCCTGAACAGCTCCCTGATGTCCTTGGCCTCGACCTCGACCTTGCTCTGGCCGCCGGCGAGCTGGCCCAGCGCGCCCCAGAGCGTCACTTCGACCATTAGGGCAAGAACCTCATTTTCGCCCTAGCCTCCCCGTTCCGCCTCGATCGCGGCGAGAACCCGTGGCGGCGACATCGGGATGTGGGTCATGCGCACGCCGGCGGCGTTCGAAACCGCGTTGGCGATCGCCGCCAGCGGCGGCACGATCGAGGTTTCGCCGACGCCGCGCACGCCATAGGGGTGGTTGGGATTGGGTATCTCGAGGATCTGCGTGTCGATCATCGGCAGGTCCGAGCAGACCGGGATGCGGTAGTCGAGGAAGCCGGCGTTCTGGAGACGCCCATCCTTTCCGTAGATGTACTCCTCGTTAAGCGCCCAGCCGATGCCTTGCGCGGCGCCGCCTTGGTACTGGCCCTCGACATAGGTGGGGTGCACCGCCTTGCCGGCATCCTGGATCACCGTGTAGCGGATCACCCTGGTCGAGCCGGTATCGGGGTCGACCTCGATGTCGCATATATGGGTGGCGAAGGAGACGCCGGCGCCGTCGGCGACGAGCTCGCTGTGGCCGGCGATCGGCCCGCCGGTCTTGCCGGACGCGGCGGCGATCTCCTTCAGCGACAGGGCTGCAAGATTGCCGTACTTCTCGCCCTTGGCGATGGCGTGGCCGTTTTCCCAGACCACGTCGTCGACGGGGATGTCCCACGTCTGGGCGGCGCGCTCACGCAGGATCTTGATGGCGTTGCGGGCGGCCGAGATGGTCGCCATCGAGGACGAGAAGGTGCCGCGGCTGCCGTCGGTCATGTCGTTGTAGCCGAGCGAGGACGTGTCGGCGACCACCGCCTTGAGCTGGGCATAGTCGATGCCGAGCTCCTCCGCCGCCACCAGCGACAGCGACGCGCGCGAACCGCCTACGTCCACCGTGCCGACGGCCAGCGACACCGAGCCGTCCATGCCGATGTTCAGGTCCACGCAGGTCTGGCCACCGAAGTTGAACCAGAAGCCGCAAGCCATGCCGCGGCCCTGGTTCTTGCCCAGCGGGGCCTTCATGTGCGGATGGTGCTTGGCCGCCTCCAGCGTCGGGCCGATGCCGATCGGGCCGTAGACCGGGCCATAGGAGGACCTGGTGCCTTCCTGCGCGGCGTTCTTGATGCGGAACTCGACCGGATCCATGCCGAGTTCCTTGGCCAGCTCGTCGACGGCACTTTCCACCGCGAAAGCCGCCATCGGTGCGGAGGGCGCGCGGTAGGCCGCGGTCTTCGGCCGGTTGACCAGCACTTCGAAGCCGACCGTCTTGACGTTGTCGAGCTTGTAGCAGGCGAATGCCGTCATGGCGCCGATCTCGGCCCAGGTGCCGGCATAGGGACCGCTGGTGTAGCGCAGCGTCGCTTCGGCGGCGGTGATGGTGCCGTCCTTGCGAGCGCCGATCTTCACGTCGATCGAGGTGGCGCTGGTCGGACCCGAGGCGCGGAACACCTCGTCGCGGGTCATGACGAGCTTCACCGGCCGTCCCGCCTTGCGCGACAAAGCCAGCGCCACCGGCTCGGCCCAGACATGGGTCTTGCCGCCGAAGCCGCCGCCGATTTCCGACGAGGTGACGCGCAGCTTCGAGGCTTCCAGCCCGAGCAGTTGCGCGCAATGCTGGCGGTAGACGAAATGGCCCTGCGTGCAGACCCAGAGGTCGGCGGTGCCGTCGGACGAGACGCTCGCAACGCAGGCGTGCGGCTCGATATAGCCCTGATGCGTCTGTTCGGTCTTGAAGGAGCGCTCGACGATGACATCGGCGTGGCCAAAGCCCTGATGGACATCGCCATGGCCGAACTGGCTGCGCTTGGTGACGTTGGACGGCTTTACCGGCTTTTCCTCGAGACCCTCGGTGAAGATCGTGTCGTTGATCAACGGCGCGGTGTGCTTCATCGCCTCGTCGACATCGGTCACATGCGGCAACAGCTCGTATTCGACCTCGATGAGCTTCAGCGCCTGCCTGGCCGTGCGGGCATCGACGGCGGCGACCGCGGCCACGGCGTGGCCGTCATAGAGCGCCTTGCCGCGCGCCATGCAATTGTCGAGGACGTCGTACATGGCGGCATCGCCATCGGTGAGATCGGGCAGGTCGGCGGCGGTGATCACCGCTTTCACGCCGGCGAGCTTTTCCGCTTTCGAAGTGTCGATCTTGAGGATCCTGGCATGCGCATGCGGGCTGCGCAGGACACGCCCGACCAGCTGTCCCGCCATGTTGAAGTCGGCGCCGTAGCGCGCGCGCCCCGTCACCTTGTCGACGCCGTCGGGGCGGATGGGCCGCGTGCCGACGGAGGAGAATTTGCGGCCCGAAAAGCGTGGATCGAAGTTCATGCGTGCGCTCCCTTCATCACATTGGCCGCATCCTGGACCGCGCGCACGATCTTGTCGTAGCCGGTGCAGCGGCAGAGGTTTCCGGCGAGGCCGAAGCGGATTTCTTCCTCGGTCGGATCGGGGTTCTTGGCCAAAAGGTCCTTCGCCGCGATCAGGAAGCCCGGCGTGCAGATGCCGCATTGCAAGGCTGCATGCTCGAGGAATTTCTGCTGCAGCGGATGCAACTGATCGCCATGCGCCATGCCCTCGACGGTTTCGATATGCCGGCCTTCGGCTTCAGCGCCAAGCACAAGGCAGGAGCAGACCAGCCGATTGTCGAGAATGATCGAGCAGGCGCCGCAGTCGCCGGTGCCGCAGCCTTCCTTGGCGCCGGTCAGCCCGAGCCGATCGCGCAGGACGTCGAGCAACGTCTCGTCGGGCTGGCAAAGGTATTCGACGTGATCGCCGTTGATTGTCGTTGAAACTGCTACACCGGCCATCATTTGCCTCCTGCGCGTGCGTAGGCGGTCGTCGCGGCCCGTCCGGCCAGCACGCCCGCAACTTTTCGTCTGAACTCGATGGTGCCGCGCTTGTCGTCGATGGGGCGGCAGGCCCCAGCGCAGATCTTGGCGAGCCGCTCAAGTGCCGCCTCGTCCAGCTTCCTGCCGATGAGAGCCTCGGCTGCTTCTTCCACCAGAAGCACGGTCGGGGCCGCGGCGCCCAGCGCGACGCGCGCGGCCGTGATGACGCCATGCTCGTCGAGCGACAGCTTCACGCCGGCGCTGACCACGGCGATGTCCATCTCGGTGCGCGGAATGAACCTGAGATAGGCGTCGCCCGAACGCGGCTCCCGCTTGCCGAGCAGGATCGCCTCGACGATCTCACCCTTGGTGAGCGAGGTCTTGCCGGGCCCGATCGGCACGGCCTCGACAGGAATGGTGCGCTTGCCCGAGGGGCCGGCAACCACGGCCTTGGCGGCGGCGGCCACCAAGGCCGGGACGCTGTCGGCGGCCGGCGATGCGTTGCACAGATTGCCAACGATGGTGCAGCGGCCCTGGACCTGTTTCGAGCCGATCAGCTTCGACGCTTCGACGACACCGGGCCAGGCCTTCTTCAGAACCGAGCTCTCGCCCAGGACGGCGCAGGGGACGGTGGCGCCGATGCTGAAGCCGTCGGCCGTCTCCCTGATCTCGCTCAAGCCCTCGATCGCCTTGATGTCGACGATCAGGTCGGGATCGACAAACCCGCCCTTCATCCGAACGAGGAGGTCACTGCCTCCAGCGAGAATGGCTGATGTGCCGGAAGCGTCGGCCAGCAGGCCAACGGCGTCTTCGATTGAAAGCGGACGTATGTAACGCATCGTCTCCCCTTGGTGATGGTGATCTCGCCGACCGTTATAAACAGTCTCCTCATAATGACCATCCGGTTGCTGATTTCCAGCGATTGGGCCAGCACCGCGAGAGAGATTTTTGTCTAAAGTCTTTGTTTTGATGCATGTCGTTGTCCCAGAACCGCGCACACTTCTGGGCGACATGCATTTAAGCGGCGTCTTTTGCATTGTCGAGGCTGATGCCGATGTCCTTCAATGCCTCGGCCACGGCCTCGTCCAGCGGCGTGTGCGGGACTTCGCCGATGATGCTTGCCAGCCGGTCGGACACGAGCCGGTGCGGTTCGAAGCGCAGATAGGACATCGAGACGATCTCGCGCCACATCGCCACGAACGGGCTGCCGGCGCGCAGCACCCACCACGGCATGAAGGTCAGTTTCAGCGGCCGGCCAAGCGCCTTCTCGGCCGCGGCCTTGATGTCCATGTCGGTGACGGCGTGGCCGGGGAAGTTGAGCGCCTCAAAGAAGCCGAGCTTGCCCTGATTGCGCGCCAGGCCGACGAAGCCGATGGCGAAGTCCGGCAAATAGGCCCATTCGTGCACGAGGTTGGCAGGGCCAGGCGCGGTGTAGACGCCCTTGCTCATCTTGGCGGCGACGACGAGGTCGAACCATGATCCGCTGCCGGTGCCGCCGAAGAAATCGCCGGCGCGCAGGATGATGGTGCGGACGCGGCCGGCATCGGCCTCGCGGCGAAACAGCGCTTCCATGGCGCAGCGGATGCGGCCCTTCTCGGTGGTCGGACGGAATGGCGTGTCTTCGGTGACCACCTCAGGCATCGGCGAGCCGTAATTGTAGACAGTGCCGGGGAAAAGATGCAGCGCGCCATTGGCATGGCAGGCGGCCATGACGTTCTCCGCCATTGGCAGACACTTGCCCCAGTCGGTGTAGATCGGGTTGAGGCCGTTGAAGATGATGTCGACGCCTTGCGTGGCGCGGATCAGCGCCTCGCGGTCGAGCGCATCGCCGGCGACGGCGGTGGCGCCCTTGAGTTCGGCTGGGACCTTGCCGCTGCGGGTGACGGCGCGGACGTCGAAACCGGCGTCGATGAAGGCTTTGCCAACCACGCGGCCGAGCCGGCCATTGGCCCCCAGAATTGCGATCTTGGTCATTTTTCTTCTCCGTGTTGGTGTTTGCACGGCGAATATGATGCCTCCATATGCGAATGAAAATTGACTATCAATGCAGCTTTGTTATTCATAAATGAATGGAAGACATCGACTGGAACCTGATCAAGAGTTTCGTCACCGTGGCGGAGACCGGCAGCCTGTCGGCCGCGGCGCGCAAACTGTCGGCCAGCCAACCGACGCTCGGGCGTCACATCGGTGAGCTCGAACAGGCGTTGGGCGTCACCTTGTTCCGGCGCGGGCGGCGCGGCTATGCGCTGACGGAAGCAGCCGCCACGCTGTTCGAACGCGGCAGAGCGGTGAGCGAGCAGGCGAGCGCGTTCGCACTATTGGCATTGGGCTCGGTCGAGGCGATCGAAGGCACGGTGCGCATTGCCGCCAGCGAGGTGGTGGCGGCCTATGTGCTGCCGAAGATGACGGCGCGGCTCGGCATCGAGGAGCCCGGCATCGAGGTCGAGATCGTCGCCTCGAACCAGGTCGAGAACCTGCTGCGAAGGGATGCCGACATCGCCATCCGCATGGTCAAGCCGGCGCAGAACGAGCTGACGGCGCGCAAGGTCTGCGATATCAAGCTCTGCTGCTGCGCGGCGAAATCCTATCTCGACCAGCACGGCCGCCCGCTCAAGCCCGCCGATCTTCTCGACCACCCGCTGATCGGCTTCGACCGCAGCGACGAGATGATCCGGGGCTTTACCCAAGCCGGCATCCCCGTCACCCGAAGCAGCTTCCGCTTCAGGGCCGACAACCAGATCGTTCTGTGGGAAGCGCTGCGGGCGGGAAACGGCGTCGGTCTTGGCCAGGAGCCGCTGGCCGACAGCGACCCGTCGCTGGAGAAACTGCTGCCCGGCCTGCCACTGCCCAGCCTGCCGGTGTGGCTGGCCATGCATCGCGACGTGCGCACCAGCGTGCGCATCCGCCGCGTAGCGGATTTCCTCTACGAGGAGCTGAAGCGCTATTCGGCGGGGGCGGCCGCGAATTCGGCGCGGTGAGCGAGCCCGGCCATCAAAAGCACGACGATCAACAGCCCCGACATGGCGACGAAGATCGGCCCGAAGCTGGAATGCTCGGCGACGAAGCCGATCGCCGACGGCGCCACCAATATGCCGGAATAGCCCATGGTGGTGACGACGCTCATGCCGGTGCCCGACGACATGCCTTCCTGGTTGCCGCCGGCCGAGAAGATGATCGGCACCATATTGGCGATGCCGAAGCCGCAGAGAGCAAAAGCCGCGATGGCGATCCAGGGCGAAGGCGACAGGCCGGCGACCAGCATGCCGGCGGCGGCGACCACCGCCGAGCCGCGCAGCGTCGCCACCGCGCCGAAGCGGTTGCGCACGCCGTCGCCGAAGAAGCGCATGACCGCCATGACGCCGGAGAAGGCGGCGTAGGCAAGGCCGGCGATGGCGAGGTCGGCGCCGAGCTCCTGCCTGAGATAAAGCGCTGCCCAGTCGAGCACGGCGCCCTCGGAAATCATCGTCAGCAGCGCCATCAGCCCGACCAGGTAGACCAGCGGGTTGGCCGGCAGCGTAAATTTGTGATGTTCGGCCGCCTGCGGCTTGTCTTCGGCGATGAGGTAGCCGACCGCCACGGCAATGACGGCAAAAGCGATGATCGTGACTACAGCCGCATGGGCGAGGTGGCCGTAAGTCTGGATGGCGTAACCGCCCAGACCGCCACCGGCGAAACCGCCGAGGCTCCAGAAGCCGTGCGAGGACGACATGATGGCGCGGGACAGCCTGCGCTCGACCACCACGGCATTGGCGTTCATGGCGACATCCATGCCGCCGATCGAGCCGCCGAAGATGATCATGGCGATCGACGCCAGCGGCACGTTGGGCGCCAGCGCCACGACCAGCAGGCCGAGGCTGCCGCACAGGCCAAACCAGCGCAACACGGTGCGCGAGCCATGCCTGGAGATCAGATGGCCGCACCAGCTCATGGCCGCGACCGCGCCGACGCCGAACAGAAGGATCAGCAGACCGAGGGTGAATTTCGAGATGTCGAGCCGGGTCAGGAACACCGGAATCTGCGGCGCCCAGCTGCCGGTCAGGAAGCCGTTGCCGAGGAAGATGCTTGCTACAGCCCATCGCCCGCGAATGGCGCTCTGCATGGTGTTTTGCGCGTTCATGGCCCGAATCCGGTCAAAGAATGGCTTTGCGCGGCAAATTAGATCGATTCAATTTCTCGTCAAGCGCTTGGCTGCGAAAAGCTTGTGGGCCACATCTAAGGGGAAACCATTGGGCAGCGTTCCTTCGCGCCCCCCCTCTGTCCTGCCGGACATCTCCCCCACAAGTGGGGAGATTGGCGGCTTCGGCGCCTCGCTTATTCTTGCACCGCTGGCGATTGGCTAGAGCCTGCGTGACGGCCAATCTCCCCCCAAGTGGGGGAGATGTCCGGCAGGACAGAGGGGGGCGCTGTCCCGCCGACGTCAATCCTGTGAACCGCGCGCTACTTCAATGATCCCTCGGCCGCCTCGCCTCGAATTCCGCCTTCTTGGCGTCCGAAGCCTCGGTCTGGTTCAGCGCCTGCCATTGCGCATAGGGCATGCCGTAGACGATTTCGCGCGACTGGTCCTTGCCGAGATCGACGCCCTCAGCCTCGGCCGCTTCGCGATACCAGTTCGACAGGCAGTTGCGGCAGAAGCCGGCGAGGTTCATCAGGTCGATGTTTTGCACATCGCTGCGCTCGCGCAGATGATCGACCAGCCGGCGGAAGGCCGCGGCCTCGAAATCGCGTTTCTGGTCATCGCTGAGTTCGGTCATTGCCTTGGATCCTCACAGCGGCCCGGTGCGCGAGCCGAACATCTTCACCTGATGTATATCGGGACGGCGGTCGATGGCGTCAACGATCGGCGCCAGCCGTTCCGTCCAGGCCAGCGCCCCCTTGCGGTCTGATATCAGGTCCTGGCGGATCTCGATCAGCGCATGGGCAAAGCCGTTGACGATGGCGTGCTTGAACATGGTGTCGCCGCGCAACGCGCCGTCATAGGGTTCATTGTCGCCGACGACGAGGTTTTTATCCTGCGCCAGCATGTCGATCAGCGGCCGCGCCACGCGGTCGTCGAGGTCCCACAATATGCCGACATGCCAAGGGCGGATGAAGCCCTGCATGACAGGGGTGAAGGAGTGTACGGAGAAGATGAACGGCGCTTTGCCTGAGGCGTGCGCCACCGACGCGATCATGGCGCCGACCGCGTCCTGATAAGGCCGGTAGAAGCCGTCGAGCCGCCTTTCGCGTTCTTGCGGCGCCATAGGGTAGTTTCCCGGCACGACAGTGCCGTCATAGAGCTGGCGGATCAGCGTCGGGTCGTCCTCGCCGCGATTGGGATCGATCAGCAGCCGCGAAAAATTGGCGATCACCGCCGGCACGTCGAGCGCTGCGGCCAGTTCGCGCGTCACCGTCTCGACACCGATGTCGTAGGCGATATGGCGATCGAGTTCCGCCGCCGGCAAGCCGAGACTGCCATACTCCTCCGGCAGGTCGCGGCGGGCATGGTCGGCGACAAGCACGATGCCTCGCTTGCGGTCGCCTTCGACGATATCGAAAGGCGCGAAAACTGTGGATCGGGTCATTGGCTGGAAAGGTCTGTTCGCTGGCTTCCGGGGAGGGTGGTATCGTCATTCCCACGAAGAGGACGGTTGCGCAATGCCGTTGTTTGGCCACGGTTTCTGCGAAAATCCTGTGACGCGCGGCGTATCGCGTGTCGGGGGCCTTTCTAAATCGATTGGAATTGGACAGAACGGCGCGTTGACATGCGCCCGGACTTTTCCGAAAAGGGGCGTTGAGAGATGCAGATGACGTTATTGAGGGGTTTCGGGATGGGTTCCGCCGGCAGGCCGCGTGCGCGCACCGCCTTTGCCGTGCCGCTCCTGACCCTGACGCTAGGGCTCACCGCGCTGGTCGCGGCTTCGCCTGCCCGCGCCGATTTCCGCGTCTGCAACGCCACGCAGAACCTGGTCGGCGTTGGCATCGGCTACCGCGCCAAGGCAGGCTGGATCACCGAGGGGTGGTGGCACATCGAAGGATCGAGCTGCAAGACGCTGATCGAAGGTCCGCTGTCATCGAGGTTTTACTATCTTTATGCAGAAGACGCCGAGCGCGGCGGGCGCTGGGATGGCCCGATCAACATGTGCGTGGCCGAAAAAGAGTTCAAGATCGCAGGCGTTACCGATTGCGTCGCCCGGGGCTTCCAGCGCGCCGGATTCCAGGAATATGACACGGGCGAGCAGGCAAGCTGGATGGTCCAGCTGACCGATGAGTCCACAACGGGAGGCGCTCCAGCCGCCCCGGGAACAAACAGTCAATGAGACGTAGCCGCAAGGTCAAGATCCTCGCCACCATCGGTCCTGCCTCCTCGTCCGAGGAGATGCTGCAGAAGCTGTTCGAAGCCGGCGCCGATGTCTTCCGCATCAATATGAGCCACACCGATCACGAGCTGATGCGCACGCTGGTCGGCCGCATCCGCGCGGTCGAGGAAAAGGTCGGCCGTCCGATCGGCATCCTGGCCGATTTGCAGGGACCGAAGCTGCGCGTCGGCAAGTTCGCCAACGGCAAGGAGGTTCTGACGCCGGGCCAGACCTTCACCCTCGACAACAATCCCGAGCCCGGCACGTCGACCCGGGTCTACCTGCCGCATCCCGAAATCCTGAGTTCGGTCGAGGCCGGCCACCGTCTGTTGATCGACGACGGCAAGCTGGAGCTCAGGGCGGTGAAGAGCGACGGCAAATCGATCACCTGCACCGTCGTCGCCGGCACCACCATTTCCGACAAGAAGGGCGTCAGCCTGCCCGACACCGACCTGCCGGTCGGTGCGCTGACCGAAAAAGACCGCAAGGACCTCGATGCGGTGCTGGCGGAAAGCGTCGACTGGGTGGCGCTGTCGTTCGTGCAGCGGCCGGAGGATTTGGCGGAAGCCCGCAAGATCGCGCGCGGCCGGGCGCTGATCATGGCCAAGATTGAAAAGCCGCAGGCCGTCGCCCGGCTGGCCGAAATCATCGAACTCTCCGACGCGCTGATGGTCGCCCGCGGCGATCTCGGTGTGGAAATGCCGCTGGAAGCCGTGCCTGGCATCCAGAAGCAGATCACGCGCGCCGCGCGCCGCGCCGGCAAGCCGGTGGTGGTCGCCACGCAGATGCTGGAATCGATGATCACCGCGCCGGTGCCGACCCGCGCCGAGGTGTCCGACGTGTCGATCGCCGTGTTCGAGGGCGCCGACGCCATCATGCTTTCAGCCGAATCCGCTGCCGGCGCCTATCCGGTCGAGGCGGTGGCGATGATGAACCGCATCGCCACCAAGGTCGAAACCGACCCGACCTATGCCGGCATCATCAACGCGCAGCGCTCGGAACCGGAAGCAACCGGCGCCGACGCCATTTCGCTCGCCGCCCGCGAGATTGCCGAGACTCTGAAACTGTCGGCGATCATAACCTATACGGCGTCGGGCACCACCGGCCTGCGCGCCGCGCGCGAGCGGCCGCAAGTGCCGATCATCGCGCTGTCGCCGATCCTCAACACGGCGCGGCGGCTGTCGCTTTTGTGGGGCACGCATTGCGTCGTCTCGCCCGACGCCAGCGACCTCGACGACATGGTCGACCGCGCCTGCCGCATCGCTTTCGAAGAGGGGTTCGGCCAGCCGGGCGACCGTGTCATCATCACGGCGGGCGTGCCGCTGAGGACGCCGGGTTCGACCAACATGCTGCGCATCGCCTATGTCGGATCGGACGTGCAGGCCACCCGCAACATAGGTTGACAGAGGCTTCAACTCATCACAGTTCGCAGCGCTCTTGCCGCACCTTCGGCGTGATCGATACGCTGAAGGAAGCGGTGTGCGCGAGGGAGTGGGTCATAGAGATACTGATCCGGGCCGCGCATCTTTCGCCGGTTGAGGTCGGCGGTGTCGAGCAGGTCGAAATCGACCCTTTCCAGCGTGCAGTGCCAGCCTGCGCTATGCGAAGCCCATCCCCTTCCGTGGTGCTGCAGAAGCCGCTCTCGGCTGGAATAGCCGTGATAGTCGAAGGCGATCACGCCGTTCGTCATGTAGATATGGTTGCCGTAGAAATCCTCGCCCGGAATGATCCGTTCGCCGTAGAATCCGTCCAGGGGAGGATGGCTGAGGAAGGTGCCCGCAAGGATGTGGCAGGCGCCGTAGCCGAAGAAGATGCGATCCGGTAGCGCCCAGAACGCTTCGGGGTTTTTCTTGATTCCGTGCTTCAGGACATACATGCGCCGTCACGTCGGGGCGAGTTGCGCGTCGGGCACCGTAATGTCGGGGCACTGTGCATCGTTGTAGGCATCGCCGGCGATGCGTGCTTCCACGGTTTTTGCCAATGCCTGCAGGTCGACGACCTTGCCGGCGACTTTTTCGATGGCACCGACGACGAGGTCTGGCGCGATCCAATCCGGCTTGTGTCCGAGATTGTGGACCCAGATCAGTTCGGCGCCGGGGATGTCCCTGTCCAGGCCGACCGAATGGATCGAAGCATAGACCACCTTGTCGCGATCGCCCGAGATGACAATCGTTGGCGCTGTGATGTCGCGGTATTGCGGCGCGGCGTTCAGCGTATAGTCGTAGAGGCCGGCGACATCGATGGCGTTGGCGCGGAAAGCGCCGGGACGCAGCACCAGCGGAATCGAGGCATTGCCGACATAGCCTTCCGGCACCTTGTTGGGAGAAAACACGCAGGCCGTGGCGCTGTCCATCTGCAGCGTGCCTGCCGGATAGGTCAATGTCTCCGAGAACAGCCAGCCGATGATGGGGGTGGCGGTCAGCTTGTAGTACCAGGCGGTCGCGCCGCCCGGCCAGGGGTGGCTGACCGGCGACAGAAAGACCAGCCCGAGCGTCTTCTCCGGGTGTTCGCGGCCAAAGGCGGCGGTGATCACGCCGCCAAAGGAATGGCCGACCATGATCGCATTGTGGATGCCGAGACGGTCCATCAGCCTGGCGATGGTGTCGGCCTGCGCCGACGGGCTCTCATTGCCGGGGCCGCGTGCCGACCAGCCAAAGCCCGGCCGGTCGAGGAAGACCATCTCCGCGCGGCCTTCGAGCAAAGGCCTGATCGGCAGCATCTGATCCCTGAGGTTGGCGCTGGCGCCGTGGATGAAGACGATGGCCGGCAGCTCGGCATTTTGAGGCGCCGGCACGTGGACATAGTGGATGCGGGTGCCGTCGATGTCGGCAAATTCGCCGGCCGGCGGGTTCCGCCACTCGATCAGCCACGCGCCGGCCCGGGTGACACCGGCCAGGGCAAAGACGAGCGCGAGGAGCAAAGCACAGGCGGCGTAAATGAGGTTCATGCGCGGAGATACGGGGGTGGAGGGGGATAAGTTCTAGGGAGTAGGGAGTAGGGAGTAGGGAGTAGGGAGTAGGGAGTAGGGAGGTGGCGTCTCGACCAATCTTCTCTACTGACTACTAACTAATCCCTAATTCCTACTGCCTAATCAAATTCCTTCGCCGGCAAGCTCTTCCGAAATTGCCGCGACCTGGTCCTGGGCGCTGCGCATCATCGGGTAGATAGTCAGCACCTTCTGCCAGGCTTCGAGCGCCGACTGCTTGTGGCCGGTGGCGGCCATGATCTGGGCCAGGCCCGAAAGCGCGCCGAAATGGCGTGGTTCCAGCTGCAGCGTCTGGTCGATGTCGGACATCGATTTCCCGAAATTCTTCATCATGTAATGCACCGTGGCGCGCCGGTTCCAGCCTTCGGCATATTTTGGCTGCAGGATGACGACCTGGTCGAGGAAGTCGAGGGCGACGTCGAACTTCTGGTCGTCCATCGCCTTTTGCGACCATTGCATCATCAGGTCGATCGAGGCGCTGCCGGACTGGAACCATTCGCCCCAGATGCGCCCGGCGATGCGCTCGGCCGCCTTTTCGTTGCGCTCGCGCTTCAGCTCGGCAAACAGTTGGTCGAGCCTGGCTTCCCTGGTCAGGGCAACCGGCGGCTTTGCCGGCGGATCGTCCGCCGACGCCGGAGCGACGCCGAAAAGAAAGAGGGTGGCCAAAAATGCAAAAAGAATCCGCATCGCCGGAATCTAACCCCGGACCGCGGATCGTCAAACTGAAATTAGCGTGAAAGTGCCTGGAACCAGGCAATTACCATCATATGGACGGAGGCAACGAACCCCCGGCCGAACACTCAGCCCTGGCGCGCCTTGTAGCGCGGAGCGGTCTTGTTGATGATGTAGACGCGGCCCTTGCGGCGAACCAGCTGGTTGTCGCGGTGACGCGCCTTCAGCGCCTTGAGCGAATTCTTGATCTTCATGGTCTTGCCCGTCGGTCTGGGCCCTGTCCGGGCCGAATTATTAAGGCGCGCCTGAAAAGCGCGCCTTTGAACTTGCGGTGGCTCATAAACGAGGAGCCTTGCCCGTGTCAACCGCAAGCGTGCTGGATAGAGGCCGAGAATGGCTTTGGCCATCAAATATCCGCCATCTCGGCTCCACGCCATTGCGCGGCCGAAGGCGGGCTGGAATGGTGCGGCACCCGCAAGCCGATTTGGAGACCTCCATGCGCCTGTTGTTTGTGTCCGCGAGCCTTGCCGTTATGGCAGCCGCCTCCATCGCGCAGGCGCAGGAATGCGACCGCAACGACGACAGCCAGCAGATGATGAACATCTGCGCCGGCGAGGACTATCGGGCCGCCGATGCCAAGCTCAACCAGGCCTACAAGGATCTCGTCGGTCGCAACGACGACAAGGGCAGGAAGCTGCTGCAGGTCGCGCAACGCGCCTGGATCGCCTTCCGCGACGCCGAATGCGCCTATACGACGACAGACAGCGAGGGCGGCTCCATCCATCCGATGGAGGTTTCACAATGCCTGACCGAACTGACGGACCAGCGCATCAAACAGCTCACCGCGGGCGCCAATTGTAGGGAAGGCGATGCGAGTTGCGCCAGCCCCGACGAGGACGGGGATCTGAACGACGAGCTGCAATAGGGCTCGAGCCACGCCCTCGCGCAAAGTGCCGGAATGGCTTAGCTACGGCGGCTGATGCGCGTGAAATGGCCCATCTTGCGGCCTGGGCGCGCTTCCGCCTTGCCGTAGAGATGCAGCATCAGATCGGGCTCGGCGAGCAAAGCGGGTACGCGCAGCACATCGTCGCCGATCAGGTTTTCCATGATGCAGTTTGAATGCCGGCCAGGGTTGCCCAGCGGCAGGCCGGCAATGGCGCGGATATGCTGCTCGAATTGCGAAACGATGCAGGCGGCTTCCGTCCAGTGGCCGGAATTGTGCACGCGCGGCGCCATTTCGTTGGCCAGCAGCGTGCCATCGGCAAGAACGAAGAACTCGACGCCGATGACGCCGACATAGTCGAGGGCCGCCAGGATTTTCGCTGCCGACCCCTGTGCCGTCGCCGCCGTCTCCAGCCTGATCTGGGCCGGCAGGGTCGAGGTATGCAGGATGCCGTCGCGGTGGACGTTCTCAGCCGGATCGTAGGCGGCGACCGCGCCGTCCAACCCGCGCGCGGCGATGACCGAGATTTCGCGCTCGAAAGCGACGAAGGATTCGAGGATCAGCGGCACATTGCCCATGGTCTCGCATGTGCCGGCAAAGCCGCCCGTCTCCATGTTGCGGAAGACGCGCTGGCCCTTGCCGTCATAGCCCATGCGGCGGGTTTTCAAGATGCCGCTGCCACCGAACTCTCTCAGCGCCGCCGTCAGCTCGTCGTCATTGTCGACGGAGCGGAAATCCGCTGTCCTGATGCCGATGCCGTTCAGGAATAGCTTCTCCGCCACCCGGTCCTGGGCGACTTCCAACGCCCTGGGCGGCGGATAGACCGGGACCTTGGCGGCGAGCGCGCCGGCAGCCGCTACCGGCACATTCTCGAATTCGTAGGTGACGACGGCGCTGACTGCCGCCAGTTCGGCAAGGGCGTCCGCATCGTCATAGGCGGCGGTGATCTGGCGGTTGGCGACCTGAGCCGCCGGGCAATCGGCCTGCGGTTCGAGGATAATTGTGCGGTAGCCGAGGCGCGCTGCGGCAACAGCCAGCATGCGGCCGAGCTGGCCGCCGCCGATGATGCCGATGCTCGATCCGGCGGGCAGGCTCACGGCGCGTCCGTCGGTTCGGTGGCGACCCTGGCGGTTTGGGCGGTGCGCCAGGCATCCAGGCGGGCGGCAAGTTTTTCGTCGTGCAGCGCCAGCACGGCGGCCGCCAGAAGGGCGGCGTTGGCCGCACCCGCCTTGCCGATGGCAAGCGTGCCGACCGGAATGCCGGCCGGCATCTGGACGATGGAGAGCAGCGAATCCTGGCCGGACAGCGCCTTCGATTCGACCGGCACGCCGAACACCGGCAGCGGCGTCATCGCCGCCGTCATGCCGGGCAGGTGGGCGGCGCCGCCGGCGCCGGCGATGATCACCTTGTAGCCGGCCGCCTTGGCGCCTTTGGCGAAATCATAAAGGCGGTCCGGGGTGCGGTGGGCGGAGACGATCAGCCGCTTGTGCGGAATGCCCAGCGCCTCCAGCGTTTCGGCGGCGTGGCGCATCGTCGCCCAGTCGGACTGGCTGCCCATGATGATGGCGACGTCGGCGCGGTGGTCGGTCAAGCGCATGCTCCCGGCGGTAAAGGCGCGCCTTAGCGGAATTCGGGCTGGCCCGCAAGGATGGCGGCCGCCGCAGCCTAGTCCGGCCAGCGCAGGGCGCCGGATGAATCCTTTCGCGGCTGTCTCATCGCATCCGCCGGCCTGTCGGCCGCGGTGAGCACGGCGCGGAGGCGTTCGGCGACGATCTCGGCCTCGCCTGGGTGCAGGTTGCACGGGTCGAGGAAGAAATGGCCACGCTCGACTTCGTGGTTGCGCACGATGATGGGCGGCGATCCGGCCGCCAATGCCGAGGCGAGGCCGGCGGCACTGAAGCGGCTTTCGGGGGAGACGAAGATCTGCAGCCGGTCGAGCGGATTGGCGGTCGGGTCGGGAATGATGTTTGCGACGATGCCGGGTATTCCCTGCAGCGAATCCCTCCACAGATGGAGCGCCGCTTCCTCGCGTCGGCGGATGCCGGCATGGTCGCGCTTTTCCCAGGCTTCGAGCGCCGCCATCGTGCCGGCGATGCTTTCCTTGCCGACCTTCATGGCGCGGGCGACGCCACGGTTTTGCAGATAGGCGGCGCGGACGAGATCCTTGCGGCCGGCGACGATGCCGCTGGTCGGCCCCGAAAGGAATTTGTGGCCGCTGTAGACGACGATGTCGGCGCCGCGCGCCAGGAAGCTGCGCAGGTCATATTCGGAAGCCGCATCGACGATCACCGGCACGCCCCTGGCGTGGCAGATATCGCAGAATTCCTCAAGGGAAAGCATGCCGTATTGCACGGTGTGGTGCGCCACGACGTAGAGCGCCGCCGCCGTGCGCTCGTTGATAGCCTCGCGCACATGATAATCCTGCGTGACGCTGACCGTGCCGGCCGGAATGACCTTGGCGCCGGCGACGCGGATCGACTGGTCGATCGGTGCGCCGTAATTGACGATATGGCCGAGCTGGATGACGACTTCGGACTTCAGCCCTTCGGTATCGTCGGGCAGCCGTTCGATCGCCAGCAAATTGGTGCCGGTCATCGCCCCGGCGATCGCCATTGTGATGCCTGAGGCGCAGCAGGCGGTGATGAAGCCGGCCTCGCCGCCGGTGAGGCGGGCGGTGATTACGCTTGCGGCGCGCTGCAGATCGTCCATCTCCACCCATTGCGAGGCGATCTCGGCCATGGCGCTGATCGCCTCGGGAACGATGATCGAGGCGCCGAGCGTCGTCATCGTGCCGGAGACGTTGATGATCGGCCGCAGTCCCAGCCGTTCACGGATCGTGGTGTTGGAGCCGGTGTCGGAATAGGTTTTCATGTTCAGCAATCCCTTGACGGTCAGGCGGCGATCTCGACGACCGCTTCGATTTCGACGGTGATGTTTCCAGGCAGCGAGCCGACCCCGATCGCCGAGCGGGCATGGCCGCCGATCTTGTCGAAGACGCTGGCGAACAGGTCCGAGCAGCCATTGACCACTTTCGGGTGGTCGCTGAAGGTCGGCGTCGCATTGACGAAGCCGAGCAATTTGACGACGCGCACGATGCGGCCGAGATCGCCGGCGGCGGCGTGCATGACGGCGAGCAGGTTGAGGCCGGTGAGGCGGGCATGCTCATAGGCCTGCTCGACGGTGACGTCCTCGCCGACCTTGCCGGTGCACAGCGTGCCGTCGGCGCGCAGCGGCCCTTGACCCGAAAGAAAGATCAGCCGGCCGCTCTCGGCATGGGTGACGAAATTGGCGATCGGCGTCGGCGGCTCGGGCAGCATCAGGCCGAGCTCGGCGAGCCGGATGTAAGGCGTCATGGAAGAATTCTCCTTGGGCCGGCCTGTTGTTTTACGCAATTCCCAAGGGAAAGCGCTTCGCGCTTTTCCCGGGAAAACCGCTTACACTTTTCCTGGAATTGCTTTGGGCCGCCCATGTCAGAAATGCGAGGCGCGGAACCGCGCCAGGAAAGAGCGCAGGCGCTCATTGGTGGTCTCTTCGGCAAGGATCTCCTTCGGCGGGCCAACAGCGCTGACACCGCCATCGGCCATGAAGACAATGCGGCTCGAAGCGTCGCGGGCAAAGGCCATCTCGTGCGTGACCATCACCATTGTCATGCCGTCTTCGGCCAGGCTGCGCACAACGGCCAGCACCTCGCCGACCAATTCGGGATCGAGCGCGGAGGTGATCTCGTCGAGCAGCAGGATCTTTGGCTCCATGGCGACTGCCCGCGCTATGCCGACGCGCTGCTGCTGGCCCCCGGAGAGTTCCGCCGGCAGGCTGTCGGCCTTGTGGGCGAGGCCGACGCGGCTCAGCCAATGCTCGGCGATCTGGCGCGCCTCGGCCTTGCTCTTGCCGCGCACCTTGGTGAGGCCGAGCATGATGTTGCCGGCGGCGGTGAGGTGCGGAAACAGGTTGAAGCTCTGGAACACCATGCCGGTTTCGGCGCGCATATTGGCAAGGTCGCGCTCGCTGCGCCGCTGGCGCGCGCCGGCCTCACGAAAACCGACCTCCTTGCCGTCGATGCGGATCGAGCCTGAGTCGTAGCTTTCGAGAAAGTTGACGCAGCGCAGCAGGGTGGTTTTGCCGCTGCCGGAAGGGCCGATGACGGTGACCACTTCGCCCCTGTCCACCTTGAGGCTGACCGAGCGAAGCACCTCGACCGAACCAAAGGCTTTCGAGACCCCGGCAATGTCGAGAAGGGCAGCATTGTCGTTCGAGCTTGTGGCCATCGTGCTAGTCCCGGATGAAGGCAAAGCGCCGTTCCAGCCGCCGGCTGGCGTAGGAAAGCGCATAGTTGACGGCGAAATAGATCAAGGCGCCGAGGATGTAGAGCGGCATCGCCTCATAGGTGCGGCCGATGACCTGGTTGATCGCCTGCATCAGGTCGGTGATGCCGAGCAGCGAGACCAGGGCGCTGCCCTTGACCGCATCGGTGACGCCGTTGATCCAGGGCGGCAGGAAGCGCCGGAAGGCCTGCGGAAAGATGACGTAGGTGAGCCGCTGGCGGAAGGTCAGCCCAATCGCCATCGCCGCCTCGGACTGCCCTTTGGGAATGGAGCCGACGGCGCCGCGGAGATACTCAATGACCTGCGCGGTCTTAAACAAGGTGAGCGCCAGCACCGCCGCCGAGAAGGATTGCAGATGCAGGCCGATGGCCGGCAGGCCGTAATAGACGAAGAACATCAGCACCAGGATCGGGATGCCGCGGATGGTGTCGGAGAAGATGCGCACGGCCCAGCGCAGCGGCGCCGGGCCGTAGACCAGGCCGACGCCGAGCGCGACGCCGGCAATCAGCGACAGCACCACGACCAGCAGCGACACCCACAAGGTGATGGCGAAGCCCTGGGCGAGGAACGGTACGGCGTAGAGGATCTGGCTCAGCATGTCAGCGCGCAGCCCTGAACCGGCGTTCGACCAGCCGCAGCCCGAAGAGCAGGGTGTAGCCGGTCACCAGGTACATCGCCGTCGTCACCAGATAGACCTCGACGATGCGGAAGGTGTTGAAGTTGATCCACTGGGCGCCGAAGGTGAGCTCGGGCACCGAGATCACCGAGGCGATCGACGTGTCCTTGAACAGCGAGATGAAGGTGTTGGACAGCGCCGGCAGCGTGATGCGCAGCATGGTCGGCAGGCGCACATGAACCAGCCGCTGCCAAGGCGTGAGCCCGATCGCCTTGCCGGCATCGAGCTGGCCGCGCGGCACGGCTTCGAGGCCGGAGCGGAACACCTCGACCAGATAGGCGCCGCTATAGACCGACAGCGTCAGCACGAACGAGGTCGGCGCGTCGTAGGCGACGTCGATCACCGTCGGCAGGCCGTAGAAGACAAGATAGACGAGCAGGATCAGCGGCACGTTGCGGATGAATTCGACGTAAGCCGCAATGATGGCGCGCACCACGCGTCCGGCCGAGACATACCAGACCGCCAGCACCAGGCCGATGACGACGCCGATGGCAATCGAAATCACGGCAAGCTCGAGGCTGAGCAGAAGGCCGCCCCACAGCTTGTCGAAATGGCGCCAGATCAGGTTGAAGTTGAGCGTATAGCCCATGCGTCTCCGGCAATAACCAAGGGGATGCGAACTAGAAGGCGGAAGGGCTAACCCTTCCGCCAGCACTTGTCAGACAACCGGGAAACCGGGATGGCGGGCCGGCGGCTCTTGGCCGAAATAGTCCTTGAAGGCGGCGTCGTAGAGTGTGGTCTCATGGCCGAACATGGCGATGGTGAAGGTCTGGTTGACGAAGGTCAGCCAGTCCAGGTCGCCCTGCCTGACCGCCGCGCCGTAGAGCATCGAGTACCAGCTCTTGCCGGCATCGAAATATTTGTCGGGGTTGCGCGAGGCCAGCCAGCGCACGGTTGAAAGATCGACAGCGGCGGCATCGGCGCGTTTCGATTCCAGTGCCTGCAGCACATTGGCCTGAGTGTCGATCTGCAGCACCTGCGCCTCCGGCAGGGCGTAATGGACCGAGCTTTCGGCATCGACATTCTGCAGGATCGAGATGCGCGTCGCCGAACCACCGGCGAGCAGCTTGTCGAAGGTCTTGTTTTCCGCCGTCGGCAGCGTCAGCAGGGCGACGCCCTCGACATAGTATGGCCTGGAGAAGTGGATCAGCTGCGAGCGCTGCGCGGTCATGGTCATGAACTGGATGGTAATGTCGACCTTGTTGGTGGTGACATTGGGGATGCGCTGCGCCGGATCCTGCATGACGAACTCGACCTTGCTCGGATCGTCGAACAGGCCCTTGGCCAGAATGCGGCCCATGGTGATGTCCATGCCGACTAGCTCGCCGGCATCGTTTTCGAAATGCCATGGCGCGTTGGTGCTGCCGGTGCCGACGATCAGCTTGCCGCGGTCAAGCGCGGTGCGCAGAACGCTGTCGGATGCGGCTTGTGCCGCCGCCTTTTCGGCGCTGACAGCGGTCATCACGCCCGCCGTTGCAAGCCCGGCCATGCCCAGTTTCAGAAAATCTCGCTTGGATGCGTCGTTCACTGCGACCTCCTGTTGTTTGAGTTCCCCTACAGACACACGTGTCGCCGACCTGAATTGTCTCTTACAATAGACATATGTATCCTATACAAGACAGATACTAACATCAGGAATCAGTTATGCAAGATAGCAATGGACTCACGGATCGGGCGGAGCTTGGTCCAGCCGAGAGCCCGACGCCCGACAAGACCTCCGGCTCGCGCGAGAAGGGCCTCAACCGGGTGCTGGAGATCCTGGACTTCCTGCATGCTACGCAGCGCGCCATCGGCATTGGCGATCTCGCCAAGGGGGTGAATGCGCCGCGCTCCACCACCTATACGCTGGTGCGTTCGCTGGTCGATGCGGGTCTCCTGGAGATGGAGGGCGACGGCAACCGGGTCTATTTCGGCAAGAAGCTCTACCTCTATGGAATGGACTATGTGAGGGGCAACGACCTGCTTAGGCGGGGCCGGCAGGAGGTCGACAATCTGTCGCGCGAGACCAGCGAGACCTCCGAATTGTGCATGCTGCAAAGCGGGCGCTATACCATCGTCCATTCCAGCCCCGGCACCAGGCCGTTCCGCATCAGCTCGGCCACCGGCCTGCAGATCCCGCTGCCATGGACGGCATCGGGGCGGCTGCTTCTGGCCGGATTGGAAAGGGCCGCCATCCAGGACATGGTCTCGGAAGACGACCTTTTGCTGCCCGACGGCCGCAGGCTGCAGTTCGACGACTTCATTGCCGATATCGCGACGGCCAGAACGACCGGCTATTGCATCACTTCGGGGCTGGTCGACGCCTACACCAAATGCCTGGCCGCCCCTGTCTTCGCGGCCGCCGGCAAGGTCGAGGCGACGCTGTGCCTGGTGGTGCCGATCGACACTTCAGCGGAGAAGACCGACGAATTGCTGACGTTGCTGCGCCATCGCGCGGCGCGGCTGTCGATAGCGGGGTGAGCAGTTAGGCCCCGAGGCCGTCGGCTAAGCGATGATGTCCGGAATGATCTTGTCTTCCAGCGCCATCAGCCGGTCCTTGAGGAAAAGCTTCTTCTTCTTCATGCGCTGGATCTGCAAGGGGTCGCAGCCCATGGCGATCATCGCATTGATGGCCGCGTCGAAATCGGCATGCTCCTGCTTCAGGCGGGAAAATTCGAGGCGGACATCGGCCTTTTCCTGGTCGGACATTCTCTACCGTCTGCATGTCTGCGGCGCCCGGCAATGGGCATGATTGGGCGGGGGCGGCATCAATTGCCGCCGGCGCGCAGCCAATATCACATATCACATTGTCGTGGAATGCTACCACGCAGCATTCGACATCGCAGCCGGATGGTGGCAGACTGTCATGGTGCCGTCACAGATGCGACCTGCGGTGGACGTGCCTTTGACGGCTGCAATCGAGGAAACCATGAAAGGGAGAACCAATCATGTCTCTTGCATCCCATCTTGATGAGTTGCAGCGGAAACACGGTGATATCGAACGCGAGATCGACGATGCGATGAACCATCCATCGGTCGACGACCTCGAAATCGTGAATCTGAAGCGACGCAAGCTGGCACTCAAGGACGAGATTGAAAAACTGAAGGCGAAACCGACGAGACACTGACGCCCTTCCAGGATTAGACGCGCCGCCTTGGCGCGTGACTATCGCTCCGGTGGCGACATGCCGCCGGAGGCCTGTTTTTGCTACTGATTCCGATACTGTTGGCTGGCGAAACCCGTCTGTGGGGTCACCGCGCTGCTGCGATTTGGCGGCTCTGCTTGTCTGTCGCCATTGACAAGCCATCTTTGCTCCTCCACCTCATGCCCGAACCTCAGCGCTATGCGCTGATAGCTGATTGAGCGTGCGTCGACGTGGACGTATGTCGCTCGGGTGATCAAGAGGCTGCCGGCATGACCGGGTATTTTTCCTCCCCCTTTGCGCGCCGGACATCGGTCGGCGTCGATGTCGGCGGCGTGGTCGTCGGCGGCGGCGCGCCGGTCGTCGTGCAGTCGATGACCAACACCGACACGGCCGATATCGACCAGACCGTCGCGCAGGTTGCGGCTTTGCATCGCGCTGGCTCCGAGATCGTGCGCATCACCGTCGATCGTGACGAGAGCGCCGCCGCCGTGCCGCGCATCCGCGAACGGCTCGAGCGGCTCGGCATCAATGTGCCGCTGGTCGGCGACTTCCACTATATCGGCCACAAACTGCTGGCCGATCATCCGGCCTGTGCCGAGGCGCTGGCCAAATACCGCATCAATCCTGGCAATGTCGGCTTCAAGGACAAGAAGGACCGCCAGTTCGCCGCGATCGTCGAAATGGCGATCAGGCATGACAAGCCGGTGCGCATCGGCGTCAATTGGGGGTCGCTCGATCAGGAGCTGCTCACCCGGCTGATGGACGAAAACCAGCGCCAAGGCTTTCCGCTGACGGCGCAGGAAGTAACCCGCGAAGCGATCGTGCAGTCGGCCATCCTGTCGGCCGAAATGGCCGAAGAGATAGGCCTCGCCCGCGAAAAGATCATCCTGTCGGCCAAGGTCAGCGGCGTGCAGGATTTGATCGCCGTCTATGCCGAGCTTGCCACGCGCTCCAACCATGCGCTGCATCTTGGCCTCACCGAAGCCGGCATGGGATCCAAGGGCATCGTCGCCTCGTCGGCTGCCATGGGCATCCTCTTGCAGCAAGGCATTGGCGACACCATCCGCATCTCGCTGACGCCGGAGCCGAATGGCGACCGCACGCGCGAGGTGCAGGTCTCGCAGGAACTGCTGCAGACCATGGGCTTCCGTCAGTTCGTGCCGATCGTCGCCGCTTGCCCCGGCTGCGGTCGCACGACCTCCACCGTGTTCCAGGAGCTCGCCCAGAACATCCAGGCCGATTTGCGCAAGAACATGCCGGTCTGGCGGGAGAAATATCCCGGCGTCGAGAACCTCAAGGTCGCGGTGATGGGCTGCATCGTCAACGGCCCCGGCGAATCCAAGCACGCCGATATCGGCATATCGCTGCCCGGCACCGGCGAGATGCCGACCGCACCCGTCTTCGTCGACGGCAAGAAGTCGGCGACGCTGCGCGGTCCGTCGATCGCCGCCGATTTCGAAAAAATGGTTGCCGACTATATCGAGCAGCGGTTTGGACAGCACGGCAAAGCCGCGGCCGAATGAGCCATGCGGGGGCTGCTCAAAGCCGGTGTGATCCTGTTCTGCGGGCTGAGTGCCGGACAGGCGCTTGCCGATCCACCGCAATCGCGCTCGGCGGCGAAACGATTGATCGGCCATGTCTGTGACCTGATCGAGACGCATGCCGAGCGGAACGGCCTGCCGAAGGATTACTTCGCCCGGCTGATCTGGAAAGAAAGCCGCTTCGATCCCAATGCGGTTAGCCCGGTCGGTGCCGAAGGGATCGCCCAGTTCATGCCGAGCACCGCCAAGATGCGCGGGCTGGCCGATCCTTTCGACATCGACCAGGCGATCCCGGCTTCGGCGAAATATCTCGCCGAAATGAAGACCGGCTTCGGCAATCTCGGCCTGGCGGCGGCTGCCTACAATGCCGGCGAGAGCCGCGTTTCGCGCTGGCTGGGTTCGGGCGGCTTCTTGCCCATGGAGACCGAGAGCTACGTCTTCGACATCATGGGCGAACCGGCCGACAAGTTCTCCGACAGCGCCTACGCCGGAACGATCGAGCCGCTCGACGCGAAAACCAGCTTTCCCGTCGCCTGCCGCAAGCTGCCGGTGATCATGTCCAGAACCGTGGCGATGGCCTCGATCAATGTGAAGCCATGGGGCGTCCAGGTGGCCGGCAATTTCCGCAGGGGAGCTGCGATCAATCAGTGGCTGAGGGTCAGGAGCCGGTTTCCGGCGCTGCTTTCCGGTCGTGACCCGGTGGTCAGCCGGGTGCGCACGCCGATCGGCCGACGCGGCATCTACGCCGTCAGGATCGGCGTCGACGACCGTGCCGCCGCCAACGTCATCTGCCAGAAACTGCAAAGCGTCGGCGGCGCCTGTATCGTCGTGCGCAACCGATAGGGGGCGACATGACGGCCAAAATCGTCCTGCTTAATGGCGTCGGCAGCGCCGGCAAAAGCTCGATCGCCAGGGCGCTGCAAACAATCGCCACCGAGCCCTTCCTGCATGTCCAGATGGATGCTTTCATCGACATGCTGCCGCCGGCGCTGCAGGATCATGCCGACGGGTTTTCCTTTGAGACCGTGCTGGAAGACGGCAAGCCGTCGGTGGTGATCAGGAGCGGGCCGGTCGGCGCGCGAACCATGCGCGGCATGCGCCATGCCATCGCCGGGCAAGGCAACAATCTCATTGTCGACGACGTGATCTTCAATGACGAGATAGCGGAGTATGTCGAGTTGCTGTCGAGCTTTGACCTGCATCTGGTCGGCGTCATGGCGCCGCTGGAGGTGCTGGAAGCGCGCGAGGCCGCGCGCGCCGACAGGCTGCCCGGTCTGGCGCGCTGGCAATATGGACGCATCCACAGGGGCATAGACTACGACCTCGAAGTCGACACCAGCCGGCTGACGCCGCTTGAATGCGCCCGTCGCATCCAGGAAAGATTCCGACTATAGTGGCCGGTGTCTTTGACACGATCGCAGCTTTTACCAATTGCCCCAAAAGCCGATAGCCGTCTCTGGCCTGCAAAGTCGTGTCGATTAAATATTTATGAGCCCTGCTGTAGTAAGACGGGTGGAAATTTCCGGCGAGACCTTTGGGGCCGTTAACGGGGGAAATCATGCCGGTGACAAATTTCCTTGGACGCGTCGTCGGTGAACTTGAAACGCCGCGCGCCAAACGGCCGTTCGGTTCTGGCTGGCTGTCCGGCTCGATTGGCTTGCTTGCCGGGGTCACCGCCCTGCTGATGGTCATCGTGCTGCGCTACCCGTCGCTTACATCGATGCCGGATCTGGCCCCCATCCACCAGATGCTGTTCTTCAAGCCGGTGCTCTATTTCGTCCTCATCTCCGGCTATATCCTGGCGATCCTCAGCATGACGCTGCGCAGGCAAAAGACGCTCGGCGCGGCAGCGATGTTCACTGTGCTGCTGGCGTCGCTGGTCGGCATGCTTCCGGTGCGCCATCAACTGCACATCGACGGGGTGTTCTTCGGGCTCGATTTCTTCATCCTGAACGCCTTGTTCATGGGTGTGCTGTTCGTCCCGCTCGAACGTCTTTTCGCGCGCAACAAGGATCAGACCGTGTTCCGCGACGAATGGCGCGAGGACCTGTTCTACTATCTGGTCTCGTCGCTGCTGGTGCAGATTTTGACCTACCTGACCTTGGCGCCGTCCAACTTCGTCAATTCACAGGGCGCCCTTGGTTCGGTGCGCGCCTGGGTCCACGGCTTGCCGTGGCTGGTGCAACTGCTGGCGGTGATGTTCCTGACCGACCTTGCCCAGTATTGGGTGCATCGGGCCTTTCATCGCATTCCCTGGCTGTGGAAGTTCCATGCCGTGCACCATTCCGCCAAGTCGATGGACTGGATTGCCGGTGCGCGCATGCATTTCCTGGAAATCATCGTGCTGCGCAGCCTGACGGCCACCCCGATGTTCGTGCTGGGGTTCGATGAATCGGCTATCCAGACGTATATATTGATCGTCTACGTCTATTCGTCGTTCATCCATTCCAACATCGGAACCAGTTTCGGTCCAGTCGAAAAGGTGCTGGTGTCGCCGCGTTACCACCACTGGCATCACGGCCTCGAAAAAGAAGCGATCGACGTAAATTTCGCCATCCATTTCCCGCTGCTCGACCGGCTGTTCGGCACCCATCATATGCCCGAAGGGCGCTGGCCGAACGGCTACGGCATTCACGGACATCCCGTTCCGAACGGATACTGGCAGCAATTCCTCTATCCCTTCCGGCGCGGCTAGACTGGAGTCCTTCGCGAAGCGCGCGTGTCACCGCGCCTGGCGAGGTTAGCCCAATCCATGACAAGCGACAGAGCCCCGAGATGCGTGACGGCTACATAATCTGCGGCACGCCGAGAACCGGAAGCACCTTGCTGTGCGGCCTTCTGGCCTCGACGAAAACAGCCGGCGATCCGCACTCGTTCTACCGGCGGCAGGACAAGGCGGAATGGGCCGAAGAGTGGAAATTGCCGCATCCCGAGACGATGAGCGCGCATGACTTCGATGTCGCCTACCTCAAGGCGGCAATCAGCGCGGGAAAGGGCGGAACAGCCGTCTTCGGCTTGCGCCTGATGCGGGAGAACCTGGGTGAACTCTCGGCCATCCTCGACCGGATCTACCCAGACCTGCCATCGGACAAAGCACGCTTTGAAAAGGCCTTCGGCCGTATCCTCTACATCCATCTTTCGCGCGAAAACAAGCTGGCGCAGGCGGTGTCGCTGATCAAGGCCGAGCAGACCGGGCTTTGGCACATCGCGCCCGACGGAACCGAGATCGAACGAGTCGCACCGCCGCAGGAACCCCGCTACGATTTCAAGCGGATCCAGCGCGAGCTTGCCGAACTCGAAGCCTATGACGCGGGCTGGAACGTCTGGTTCGCGGAGCAGGGGATCGTCCCGCTGCGCATCGGCTATGAGCGCCTGTCAGCCGATCCGGCAGCGGCATTGGCATCCATCTGCGAGGCCCTGGGCGTTCCGGCGCCGAATGCCGCCGACGTAAAGCCGGGCGTCGCCAAGCTCTCCGACGAGACCAGCCTCGACTGGATGCGCCGCTATCATCTGGACGCGGCGATTTGATCAAGCCCTCTTTACCGCTACCGTTTCGCTGAGCCAGGTGCCGATCTTGCTGCCGAGACGGTCGGGCGACACCGGCTTGGGCAGATAGTCGTCCATGCCGGACTCGATACATTTGTCGCGGTCGCCCTTCAGTGCGTGCGCGGTGACGCCGATGATTGGTGTGTGATTGCCACTCGCTGCCTCCGCCGCCCGGATGGCGCGGGTCGCCTCGTAGCCGTTCATCTCCGGCATGGAGACGTCCATGAGGATCAGCTTCGGCCGCAGCGCCCGGTACATCTCGACGGCCGTGCGGCCATTGCTGGCGATGCGGTAGCTGAGGCCAAGCCCATTGAGGATCTGGCCGAACACCAGCTGGTTCACGTCATTGTCCTCGGCGATCAGAATATCGATCGGGCCGTTTGGCGTGGCGATCGATTCAGGCACTGTGGCCGCCGGAATTGCCGGGCCGCGAATGACGGTGAAGGCGGGTGGCGCCACAGGTGCCGCCTGCGGAACAACAGGCTCGCGAACAAACTGGGCCTTGCCGATCTGGGCCCGCGCTTTCTGGATGGCCGAGATGACGGTGCCGAGCAGGATGGCCGAGCGTGCCGGCTTGGTGAGATGCGCGGCGATGCCGAAATCGATGACCATCTTGCCGAAATCGACCTGATCGACCGAGGTCAGCAGCACCACCGGGATGGCGGAGAGACGGCTGTCGGCAGAAATCGCCTTGGCGACATCGGCGCCGTTCATGCCGGGCATCTGGTAGTCGAGGATGATGCAGTCGACCGCAGCACCGAGCTGGCTAGCCCGGTCTAGAAAGGCGAGGCCGACGGCGCCGCTTTCGGCGGCCGCGCAGTCGAAGCTCCAGCTTCTGAGCTGTTCCAGCAAGATCTCGCGGTTGACCGGGTTGTCGTCGATGACCAGCACGCGGGCGCCGGTGACATCGACCGGCACGACCTCGTTGCGCGTGTCCTGCTGATGCGCCGGCAGCGGCACGGCGAACCAGAACACCGAGCCGCGGCCGATCTCGCTTTCGACGCCGATCTTGCCGCCCATCAGGTCGATGAGGCGGGCGGCGATGGCAAGGCCGAGGCCGGTGCCTTCATGGCGGCGCGTCGACGAGCCGTCGACCTGCGCGAATTTCTCGAACACGTTCTCGAGCTTCTCGGCAGGAATGCCGATGCCTGTGTCCTCGACGCGGACCTTGAGTTGGACCAGGCCGTCGACCACCTCGCCGCCGACATCGATCAGCACATGGCCCTTCTCGGTGAACTTCACCGCATTGCCGAGCAGATTGGTGACGATCTGACGGAACCGTCCGGCATCGCCGACGACATGGGCAGGCAGGCGCGGGTCGACACGCACGATCAGCTCGAGGTTCTTTTCGGCGACGCGCGCCGACACCAGTGTGGCCACGTCCTCGACCGCTTCGGCAAGCCGGAAGGGTGCAGGATCAAGCGTCAGCTGACCGGCATTGATCTTGGAGAAATCGAGGATGTCGTTAATGATGGTGAGCAGCGCATTGCCGGACTTGACGATGACTTCGGTGAAGGTCTTCTGGCGCGCGTTAAGCTCGGTCTTGGCGAGCAGTTCGGCCATGCCCAGCACGCCATTCATCGGCGTGCGGATCTCATGGCTCATATTGGCCAGGAATTCCGATTTGGCGCGATCGGCCGCTTCGGCCTTGAACAAGGATGCGGCGGATTCGGTGAAGGCGCGGCGGATCGCCTTTTCCATCGGCCGGAAGATCCAGAGGGCAACGATGGCCAGAACCGCGAACAGAAGGCCGCTTGCCCAAAACAGCAGCCTGTCGCTGGAGGCGTCGGCCAGATGGCGTTCGCCATCCATGGCGGTACGCACACGCACCAGCATCGGCTGGACGAACAGGTCGTTCTGGTTGAGGATTTCGCGCGAACTCCATTCGTCGGTCTGTTGCGCCGCCGACATCAGGTTGAAGTTGCGCACGATGTCACGCGACGACCAGAACAGGTCGCCGTTGACGGCGGCCGACGAGAGTTCGTCCAGCGTTTTGGCCGACAGGCTCGGCTTGATCGCGGCCAACTCCGCGGACAGTGTTTCGATCTCGCCGGTCAGGCGTTGCGAATGGCCGCGCGCGGCGGCGGCAAGGCCGTCACGGGTTTCGGTGCGCCAGGTCGTGCTGGCGGTTTCGGCAAAGCTGGAGGCGTTGCGCAGGTCGCGGGTGAAGACGACGAGATTGCTGCTCAGCGCGTCGATGTCGTGGCGGAAGGAATTGACGCGATTGAGCGCAAACATCACCGCGGTGGAAGCCAGCGCAAAGATGAGCAATCCCGAGATGTAGCGGATCCGGATCGAGCGGATGAAGAAAGAATATTCCGGCATGCGCAACCCCAACACATACGCATCATTTTAACGGTCGGGATTACGCTTGATTTACATTAAAATTCCGTTCGCGCCTGGCGGGCCGTCAAGATCCTGGCTGCACGTGCCCGGAGTTGGCGCCATAGAGGGTGGCATCGCATTCGCGCATCATGCGCAGTGCTTCTTCCTCGGTCAGGCCGAACTTGCGCATCATGCTCCGGATTTCGGGGCCTACAGCTATCTCCACCGGTCTTGCCGCCTGGCGGGTCTTCCTGGCCTTTTTCTTGGACATCAGTACGTTTCCCGTCTTGACCGACACATGTTTCGCATCAGCCCTGGCCCGGCCTCACCGTGCTGCGCCAGACCATGGGCGCATGGCAGATCAGGCGGCTGCCAGCCTCCTCCCGCGCGCCGGTCGCGAGCCGCACGGCGCGCCTGGCGATCTCCTCGATCGGCGGCGAGAACGTCGTCAGCCGGTAAGAGGCCCAGTCGGCCTGTTCGATGTCGTCAAAGCCGATGACGCAGAGATCGCGGGGTACGCTGATGCCGAACTCGTGGCGGGCCGCATCGAGAAAGCCGCACGCAATCAGGTCGGTCACGCAGAACGCCGCATCCGGCCGCTGCCGGCCGGAAAAGAGTCGCCTGGCGCCATCGGCTCCGGTGGCATAGCCGGTGCGGCCCTCGCGCCACACGGTCACCTCCAGCCCTTCCTTCTGCGCGGCGGTAAGGAAGGCGGTTTCGCGGGAGAGCAGGCTGGGCGTGCCGGCAGCCGAGGTCACCAAAGCGGGGCGGGTACAGCCGGCCCGGATGAAGGCATGCAGCGCTGCCTCTGCGGCTGCAGCGTTGTCGACACCGATATTGTGCGGGCCGTCGAAGCGGTCATCGCGATTGATCAGCACCAGCCGCTGGCCGTTCTCAAGACAGGTGCGGATCAGCAACTGCGGCGGCGAGCCGGACAGAACGATGCTCGCATCGGCGCGATAGTTCAGCGTGTTGCGCAGCGCCTGGTCGACATGGTGGCTGGGGCCGGAGGTGTTGAACACCATGGCCATTTTGCCGGCGTCCCGCAGATGTTGGGTCAGCGCCTTCTGCAGGCGGGCATGATAGGGCGTGTCGCCATCGGCAACGATGAGGCAGACGATGCCGGTCGAAGCCCGCATCAGGCCGCGAGCCAGATGGTTGACGTGATAGCCGAGTTGCTCGGCCGCCAGCATCACCCGCTCGCGGGTTTCCCCGGAAACGGAAGCGCCGGGCGTGAAGGTACGTGACACGGCCGAGCGTGAAACCCCGGCGAGGTCGGCAACCTGCTGGGCGCTGGAAAAACCGGTGCGGATTCTCGGAACCGTCAAGCGAACGCTCTCGCTGCTGTTTTCGTGATTCTTTGCACGCCCGTGCAATGTAATGCAACTCTTCTGCCATTGCCACCCACCGCACTTGACAGGCATGGCCGAATGCAACAGCTTTGCACAGCCGTGCAATACAAGCCGGCTCAAGAGTGGCATCGGAGGAATACCCTGTCCATTTCGCCGAAGACGGCTTTGAGGGCGCGATTGTCCGGACCGGCTGCATGAGCAGGGCGGCGGCGCATCCGAAGGCGGACCGGCTGTCCAAGGCCGAGATGGACAGGCGTGCCGAGGTCTGCCGGAAACTGCTTGTCACGGCCGGGCAACTGGCGATGGAAGGCTATGCCCGGCAGGGCGCCGTCCAGCCGGTGGCGATGAAAGGCCCGCAGGATTTTCTCACTGAAACCGACGGCAAGGTCGAGGAGCACATCCGCGCGACGCTGGCAGAGGCTTTTCCGCAGGACGGGTTTTTGGGCGAGGAAGGCGGTGGCATGGGCTCTGCCCGCATGTGGGTCGTCGACCCCATCGACGGCACCGCCAATTTCATGCGCGGTATTCCGCATTTCTGCATTTCGATAGCTTTCGTCGAGAACGGCCGCAGCGAGATCGGCGGCATTGCCAATCCGGCCATCGGCGAAACGTACTTTGCCCGTCGCGGGCAGGGCGCGACGCGCAATGGCGCGCCGATCCATGTGTCGCCGACGCAAGCGTTCGACCGCGCCTTTGTCGAGTTCGGCTGGTCGCCCAGGATTCCCAATCGCGACTATCTGGACAAGGTGAGCCTTGTCTGGGCACTCGGCGCCAATGTGCGGCGCTCCGGCTCCGGAGCGCTTGGGCTGGCCTATGTGGCCGACGGCCGCTCGGATGCCTATGCCGAGCTGCACATCAATTCGTGGGACTGCCTGGCCGGATTGCTGCTGGTGGAGGAGGCCGGCGGCCGTGTGAACCGGTTCCTCGACGGCGACGGCATGGCGAAGGGCAATCCCGTGCTAGCGGCAGCACCCGGCGTTGCGGCGACATTGTCCCAGGTGATCGGAGTGCCGCTCGACGACGGGTAGATCGTTTCCAGTGAGAAGACAGGGAGGAATATCGATGAAGACATTTGACAGTAAGCAAGGCTTGCGCGCCGCCTGGCTTGGCCTTGGCGCGGCGCTGGCCATGTTCGGATTGGCGAGTGCCGCCCAGGCGGCCGACCGCAGCCTCACAATGTATTGCGCCGTCGACGAGGCCTGGTGCCGGGCGATGGCGACCACCTACCAGAAGGAGACGGGCGTCAGCGTCGACATGACCCGCATGAGCGCCGGCGAAATCTACGCCCGCCTCCGGGCCGAGAAGGACAATCCGCAAGCCGATATCTGGTGGGGCGGCACCGGCGACCCGCATCTGCAGGCGGCGGAAGAGGGCCTCACCCAGGAATACAAGTCGCCGCAACTGGCAAACTTGCGCGACTGGGCGCTGAAGCAGGCCGACAGGTCGAAGAACCGCACGGTCGGCATTTATCTCGGTGCGCTCGGTTACGGCTATAATGAGGAAGATCTGAAGCAGCGCGGGCTGACCGCGCCGGCGTGCTGGGCCGATCTGGTCAAGCCGGAATTCCAGGGCGAGATCGAGATGGCCGACCCGAATTCATCGGGCACGGCCTGGACCATGCTTGCCACGATCGTCCAGCTGATGGGCGAGGACAAGGCATTCGACTATCTCAAGCAGCTCAACAAGAACATCGCCGAATACACCAAGGCAGGGGCCGCGCCGGCACTCGCCGTCGGCAAGGGCGAGACGCTGATCGGCATCTCCTTCCAGCACGACGTCATCAACGCGGCCAAGCAGAACCCGGCGGTGAAGGTGGTTTCGCCTTGCGAGGGCACCGGCTTCGAGATCGGCTCGATGAGCATCGTGACGGGCGCCAAGCATGTCGAAGAGGCGCAGAAATTCTACGACTGGGCGCTGAGCCCGGATGCGCAGAAGCTCGCGGCGCCGAACGGCAGCTTCCAGATCCCGTCGAACACCGCCACGCCGGTGCCGCCCGAGGCGCCGGACCTCTCGAAGATCAAGCTGATCGACTACGACTTCGCCAAATACGGCTCGTCGGCCGAACGCAAGCGGCTGTTGAAGAAGTTCACCGACGAGGTCCGCAATGGCGGCTGAGCGCGTTCTTTCGTGCTCACTCTAGCATCTGATCGCCGGCTGCCCTTCGCGGCAGCTGGCGCACCATCCTTTGGCACAGAAAGACATTGAATGGCCGCGGCCGGTTCCATGGTCAGTTCCGCTCCTGGACGCAGCGCGCTCGCCTGGGTAATGGCCGCGTGGGCGAGCTTCGTGCTCTTGCCTTGGTACAAGGTCGAAGGCGGCTTCCTGTCGTTCGACTGGCTGGCACAGCCGACGGATGCGACGCCGGCCATCATCCTGGCGCTCGGTGGCCGGCCCTGGCTGTTGCCGCTTGTCCTGCCGCTTCTGCTGGCGAGCTGGCTGGTGGCGCGCAACAAACCCAAGAGCCTTGCGATTGCAGGCGCGGCGGGCCTGCTGTGGCTGGCCATCGAAGGCTTTTCCATCATCCATTCGGGCTGGGGATTTGGCTTGCTTACCCAGATCGCCGGCACGCCGGGACCGATGCAGCCGGGGCTCGGCTGGGGCGCTGCGCTCTATGCCGTGGCGATGCTGATGTTCATCGCCGAGGCGCTCGCCGCGCGCGGCTGGTGCAAGGGCGACCGCTTCGTCGTCGGCTCGCTCTCAATCGTGATTGCTTCGCTGATCCTGTTCGTCGCCTATCCGCTGCTGTCGATCCTCACCTCCGCCATCAAGGACAATGACGGCAATGTCGTGCCGGCGCTGTTCGTCGAAAAGATCTTCAGCGCCAACATATGGAGCCTGCGCTGCCTCTATGGCGAGGGCTCCTGCGGCGTGGCGTGGAACACGGTGGCGATCGCAGTCCTCGTCGGCTTTTTCTGCACGGCGCTTGGGCTGGCTCTGGCGCTGATTGCGCTTCGCACCAAGCTGCCGGCCAAATGGCTGCTGCGCGGCCTGTCCATCCTGCCGATCATCACGCCGCCCTTCGTCATCGGCCTGGCGCTGATCCTGCTGTTCGGCCGCGCCGGCATCGTCACCAACCTCATGTCGGTGCATCTCGGCATTCCGCGCAGCCGCTGGATCTACGGCATGGCCGGCATCACCATCGCGCAGGTGCTGGCCTTCACGCCGATCGCCTTCCTGGTTCTGGTCGGCGTGCTGCAAGGGGTCAGCCCGAGCATGGAGGAGGCGTCGCAGACCTTGCGCGCCAGTCGCTGGCGGACGTTTCGCACCGTCACCTGGCCGTTGATCCGGCCGGGCCTGGCCAGCGCCTTCCTGATCTCGTTCATCGAGAGCATGGCCGATTTCGCCAATCCGCTGGTGCTGGGAGGCAATTTCAACGTGCTGTCGACCGATATATTCTTCGCGGTGGTTGGCGCGGCGCACGACCAGGGCCGCGCGGCGGTGCTGGCGATCGTGCTGTTGATGTTCACGCTGGCAGCCTTCGTCATCCAGCGCCGCTGGATCGGCAGCCGCAGCTACGTCACCGTCGCAGGCAAGGGCGATGGCGGCGTACCGGCGACGCTGCCCAAGGCCTTGCGGATCGGCTGCTACGCCGCCGTCGTTCCGTGGCTGGTTCTGACCATCGTGGTCTACGGCATCATCCTGAGCGGCGGTTTCGTGCAATCGATCGGGCGCGACAACACGCCGACGCTCGAATATTTCCTCACCGCCTTTTCGATCGAGAAAGGCGTCAATGGCTGGTTTTTCAGCGGCTCGGCCTGGCCGTCGCTGCTGATGACCATCGGCCTGGCGCTGGTGGCGATGCCGTTCACCGCGGCGCTCGGCATCCTGACGGCCTATCTGCTCGACCGGCAGCGTTTCGCCGGGCGCACCATGTTCGAGTTCCTGGCCATGATGAGTTTCGCGATTCCCGGCACGGTAATCGGCGTCAGCTATATCCTTGCCTTCAACGTGCCGCCGGTGCAATTGACCGGCACCGGGCTGATCATCGTGATCTCCTTCATCTTCCGCAACATGCCGGTGGCGATCCGTGCCGGGCTCGCCAATCTGGGCCAGATCGACAAGAGCCTGGACGAGGCATCGCTGACGCTTGGGGCGCGGTCTTTTGCTACCTTGCGGCGGGTGATCCTGCCGATCCTGAAGCCGGCGATCGTGACCGCGATGATCTACAGTTTCGTGCGCGCGGTGACGGCGGTCAGCGCCGTCATCTTCCTGGCGAGCGGCCGGTTCAACCTTGCCACGGTCTACATTGTCGGGCGCGCAGATGTCGGCGAATACGGCATCGCGATTGTCTATTCGGCGGTGATGATCGTCGTCATGATGGTCATCCTGATCGGCATCCAGCTGCTGGTCGGCGAACGCCGGCTCGGCCGGCGCCGGCCTGGTCCGGAAGCCGTTGTGGCAGCAATCTGATGGGGAGAAGCGGCGTGGATCAGACGGCGAAGAATGCTGCCCCGGTTGTCACGGACAGGCCGGCCGTGCGGTTCGAGGGCGTCACCAAGAAATACGGCGCGGTGATCGCCGTCGACAATGTCAGCTTCGACATCGCGCCGGCCAGCCTGGTGACGCTGCTCGGGCCCTCGGGTTGCGGCAAGACGACGACGCTCAGGCTGATCGCCGGGCTGGAACAGACCAGCACCGGGCGCATCCTGATCGGCGACAAGGACGTCACCTTGCTGTCCGCCGCCGAGCGAGATGTCTCCATGGTGTTCCAGTCCTATGCGCTGTTCCCGCACATGAACGTGATGGAGAATGTCAGCTACGGCTTGCGGGCTATGGGGCTTGGCAAGGCGCAGGCAGCCGAGCGCGCCGCCGAAAAGCTGTCGCTTGTCGGCCTGTCCGGCTACGAGAAGCGCCAGCCGAGCGAATTGTCCGGCGGCCAGCAGCAGCGCGTCGCGGTGGCGCGAGCCATCGTGCTGGAGCCGAAGGTGCTGCTGTTCGACGAGCCGCTGTCCAATCTCGACGCCAAGCTGCGCCGGCGCGTGCGCGACGAAATCCGGGGTCTCCAGCAAGATCTGGCGCTGACCATGGTCTATGTCACGCATGACCAGGAAGAGGCGCTCGCCGTCTCCGACCGCATCATCGTCATGAACGCCGCTCGCGTCGCCCAGGACGGCACGCCGCGCGACCTCTACAACGAGCCGACCAACCGCTTCATCGCCGACTTCATGGGCGACGCCAATCTGCTCGACGTCGAGGTGCTTTCCAGCAATGCGACCAGTGCAAGGGTCAAGGTCGGACCCTTGCTGCTCGACATGCCGGGTCGCGGTAACGCTCCGGGGCCGGCGATGCTCGCTGTGCGCCCGAATGCCGTGCGCATCTTGCCCGGCCAGCCAGCGGGCACCATGAAGGGCCGGGTGGTCAAGAGCTCGTATCTCGGCGACCACATGGAATACCGCATCGCGATCAGCGATCCGGCGGTCGAACTGTTCGCGACATCGCCTGATGTCACACCCGCCGTGGCGGAAGGGACGATGGTCGGGATCGATTTCGATCCGGCGAAGATCGTGCTGATCAAAGACGATTGAACGCGCCGGGAAAACCGTTGCACACTGTCTGGCGTTGCTTGGTGACGCGTCACAACAGGCGGCGACCAGGGATTAGCGTTCCAGTTTGCATTGGGTTTAGATCGTTCTGTTTGCATGCTCGCCTGTTGCGAGCCTGTGGATCACCAAGGGCGCATCGACCGAACTCAAACGAGCTTTTCCAGCGTGATCGGAAGGCTTCGAATGCGTTTGCCGGTCGCGTGGAAGACGGCATTACCGATCGCAGGTGCGACCCCTACGACACCGATCTCGCCGACGCCTTTGCCGCCAAGAGCGGTTGCCTGCATGTCCGGAATTCCAACCGAAATCACCTGGATGTCGGGCACATCGGCGTTAACCGGGACGGCGTAGTCGGCAAAATTCGCGTTGATGGTGCGCCCGTCTCGCTGGTCGACGTAACCTTCTTCCAGGAGAGCCTGCCCGAGACCCATGACCATACCGCCGATCCACTGGCTTTCCGCAAGCTTCGGATTGAAGATCCTGCCGCTATCGAATGCCGAGACCATGCGCTTGACGCGGATCGTGCCAAAATCCTCATCGATCCGAACTTCCACGAAATGCGCACACCAGCTATGGGCCGAGACGCCTCCTTCCACAGCGCCCTTCAACTGTGCAAAACTGCGGTCAGCTCCGTTCTTCATCTCCTCGGTGGCGCCGGGAGCAAAGGTGTTACCCTCGATTTCCAGTTTGTCTTTGCCCACTGCCTTCAAGAGTTCCGCGATGCCGATACCGCCGTTCGGCCGTCGGGTCGGTTGCACCGAGCCGTTTTCGAACGTGAGGTCAGTCGCCTTCGAGGCTGCCAGCGGCGACTTCGGATCGGATGCGGCAAGCGCCAGCAAGGCGTCCCGTGCATTCCTGGCCGCCTTGTCCACCGCTCCCGTCAGGTTGTTGGCCTGCTGGGAACCGCCTGCGAGCGCCGATCTGGGGAGGAGGGTATCGCCCAGCCGCACCGCGACTGTCTCAACAGGAACGCCCAATGCGTCAGCCGCTGTCTGGGCGAGAATGGTATAGGTCCCCGTTCCCATGTCGGTGCCCGCGCTGAGGACTTCGATCTGTCCACTGGCATGGAGTACGATCTTGGCTTCGCTCGCGGTACGGATCATGGGGTATGACCCGGCGGCCATTCCATAACCGATCAACTCGCGGCCTTCGCGCATCGAGCGAGGGGCCGGGTTCCGGTTCCACCAGCCGAAGGCTTCCGCGCCCACGGCATAGGCTTCGCCTAACTGTCGAGTGCTCCACTTCATCCCATTGCTGGGATCCGTCTCCGCCCAGTTGGCAAGGCGCAGCGTGACCGGATCCATGCTGAGCGCGTACGCCAGCTCGTCGATCGCGCTTTCCACAGCATAGGCACTGGGGTTTTCGCCGGGGCCCCGTTTCCAGCCGGGCTGGACCGTATTGACCGGGACGACGTTGAGACGCGAAGAAAAGTTCGGCGTCGCATACATGATCTTCGTCACATTGTTGCAAGCCTCGATATGGACTTCGTCAATCGCCGTCTCGTTCCAGCTCTCATGGACGATCGAGCTTATCTTTCCGTCCTTCGAGGCTCCGATTGAGAGTGTCTGCCGTGTCGCCGGTCGGCCGCCAAGGCCGGTAAAGGTCTGCGGCCGCGTGAGAGAAACCTTGATCGGCCTGCCCAGTTTCCGCGAGGCCGCGCAAGCCAGCCCCACATGCGGATGTGCCCCGATCTTGGACCCGAACCCACCGCCGACATAAGGCGAGATCACCCGCACATTCTCGATGCCGATGCCGAGCCATTCCGACACGACGCTCCGTGCCCCGCCAACCCACTGGCTGGGCTCCCAGACGGTGATTTTCCCGTTCTCCCAGGAAGCGATGCACGCATGCGGCTCCATCGGCACATTGTATTCGCGTGACGTCGTGTAAGTTACGTCTACCTTGACCTCGGCATTGGCCAACGCTGTCGCCGCATCGCCCCACGCGGCACCCATCTCATCGATGGGCTGCACTTTTGCCTTGGGATCGTTGATGTCGAGAATAGGGTCGCCGTCCTCATATTCGATCTTGAGAAGACTTGCCGCTTCCGTTGCCTGCTCAAAGGTTTCTGCGACCACGAGCGCGATATGCATGCCGTTGAAACGGACCACATCGTCTTGAATTGGGGTAAATTCCTCGGTCGCTCCGCCGCCCTTGCTGTAGACGGTCGGCTTGTTGAGCTTCAGGGAATTCTGCGCGGTGTAGACATCCAGGACACCCGGTAGAGCCTTGGCGGCCGACGTATCGATACTGACGATACGCCCTGCCGGCCGCGTCGATTGGACGGTAACGCCATAGGCCAGGTTCTCCAGCTTCTGCTCGATCGCATAGCGAGCCTGCCCGGCTACTTTCAACGGGCCTTCGGCGCGGGAAAGCCTGGCACCGAGAGCTGGCGCCTTGGCGGGGACGGTCTCAGCCGCAACGGCTTTTGACGAGAGATCGACAGCGGCGCGAGCGACAGCGGCTACGCCGGCGCCGAGCTTCAAGACGGTGCGGCGGTTGAGTTCGAACGCGTTACCATGTGTCATGCGATACCTCCTACCGTCATCAGGGCGCGGGCCACGACCTTCGGTGCCAGTTCAATCTTGAATGCGTTGTGTCCGCTCGACTTCGCGCCGTCGCCGGCGGCTGACGAGGCGCTTCGAAGCGTCGCCTCGTCGAGCGTCTTTCCCTTGAGCAAATTTTCGACGGCGCGCAGGCGCCAGGGTTTGGTGGCGAGGCCGCCGACCGCAATGCGTACTTCGCGAATTGTCTTGCCATCGGCTTCCAATTCGATTCCGACAGCGGCGCTGGCCGCGGCGAACTCGTACGACGCGCGATCCCGGACCTTGAGATAATGCGAGCGTTCCAGGGCTGCCGAACGCGGGATCTCGATCCCGACGATCATCTCTCCGGGCGACAGATTATGCTCAAGGTGTGCGGTATCGCCAGGGAGCAGGAAGAATTCGTCGGCGGGAATTTTGCGTTCGGAAGCTCCCCGGATGATGACCGTGGCGTCGAATGCCACCAGGGAAACCGCAAAATCTCCGGGGTAGATTGCTATGCACGCGTCACTCGTGCCGAGCACCGCGTGGTTGCGGTTGACGCCGCCAAGGGCAGCGCATCCGGAACCTGGATTGCGCTTGTTGCAGTTCGAATAAGCGCCCGGGTCGCGGAAGTAAGTGCAACGGGTTCGCTGCATCAAGTTTCCACCGATGGACGCCATGTTGCGCAGCTGTGCCGAGGCAGCGCGCCACAGGCTTTCGGAAAGCACCGGCGCAGCCTGCTTGATATCGGCGTGGTCGGCGACCTTGCTCATCTTGGCGAGCGCACCGATGCGAATGGCATCCGCCGATACCTCGATCGTGTCCAGGCCGGGAAGGCGCGTGATGTCGACCACCCGCGCAGGACGCTCGACATTCAGCTTCATGAGGTCAAGAAGCGTGGTCCCACCGGCGAGAAATCTTGTCTCTGGCTTGGTAGCCTCGGCAAGCGCCCTCGCGGCATCTTTGGCGCGGAGATACTCGAAAGGTCTCATAGTGCTGCCTCCTTCTTCAGGCGGCTGGCGGCATCGCGCACCGCGGCGACGATATGGGGGTAAGCGCCGCACCGGCAGATGTTGCCGCTCATGTATTCGCGGATGTCCTCGTCCGTATCGGCGTGGCCCTCACGAATGCATGCAACGGCCGACATGATCTGACCGGGGGTGCAATAGCCGCACTGGAATGCATCGTGCTCGATGAACGCGGTCTGGACTGCGTGCATCACGCCGTCGGCAGCCTGGAGGCCCTCGATCGTCGTGACCTGACGGCCTTCGACCTGGGCCGCCAGCGTCAGGCAGCTCAATACCCGCTCGCCGTCGACGTGGACGGTACAGGCGCCGCACTGCCCATGATCACAGCCTTTTTTCGTGCCGGGCAGGTTGGCATGCTCGCGTAGTGCGTCCAGCAGAGTCACGCGTACATCAAGATTAAACTGGTGGCGCCGGCTGTTGATGTCCAAGGCTAGCTGTCGGGGCTCTGGCATGTCGTCTCCTCGGTGGCGGGCGGGATTGGGACTTCTCGCGAAATCGATCGGACCGACGAAGCCTACGGCATCGGTCGGAAAGGGACGTCTATTCAAAGGCCTGTCATTGGCCGGTTGCCTAAGGGTCAACCCTCAGGAGAGCACGGACGCGACATCCGAATTAGCCCTCAAAATTCGCATGAGCCTATCGACGGCGCTCATAAATAGACCTGCGACGACGGCAGTGCTGAATGCGACGTTCAGCTGTCGAAGGCCAGCGACCCGGATAGCTCCTCATGGGCATCGACCTGCTGCTGCAGCAGAGCGAGTTTCTGCCTGACCATTGCAAGAGCATCGGCGCCGGCGATGAACCGACGGGGCAACTCCGGCTTGTCGACCAGAGTGATCAACGCCTGCGCGAGTTTCGCGGGGTCGCCGACTTGCTGGCCGTTCGCGGCTTTCCAACCCGTTATCTGCTGGGCGCGACGTTCGCTGTAATCGCTGACGAATGACGGAGCATATTGTGTGGATTCGTCCGTCAGCAGCTCCGTGCGGAAAAACCCGGGGTTCACGATCATCGTTTCAATGCCGAACGGCGCCACCTCGGCTTGCAGTGACTCGATCCAGCCATCAACGCCGAACTTTGCCGCGGCGTATGCAGAACAGAACTCAAAGCCGACCAGGGCCGGCCGTCGATGAGATGGCAATGACCTTGCCAGAACCCTGCGCGCGCATGACCGGCAGGACTGCGCGCGTGACATTCATGGCGCCGGTCAGGGTGGACGCGAGCTGAAGTTCGATATGGGCCGGAGTCAGGTCCTCGAAATAGCCGGCATAGAAGCCCGCGGCATTGTTGACGAGCACGTCCAGGCGACCAAAGCGGTCGAGGGTTGCCTTCACCGCAGCATCGGCGTCGGCCGGCTTGGTCACGTCCAACGTCGCGACCAAAAGATTGTCCCGTTGGCCGATCGCCTCGGCGACCCGATCTGGGTTACGACCGGTCGCAACGACCTTATCGCCGATGGCCAGGACCGCTTTGGCAAAGTCGAGGCCCATACCTCGCCCTGCGCCGGTGATCATCCATACTCTACTCATAGTCGTATCCTTCCTGGTCGGTATCTTTCAGTTTATGCCGCGTTGGCTTGGCACGTCCGTCTCAGCGTTTCGTTGTCTGCCAAGTGAAATAGGGAATAGGACTCGATACGATTAGCCTCTATAATCTGCATGAAGTTAGAAATGGGATTGATAAATGAGGCGCGGAGATTTCAGCGAGTTGGCAGTCTTCATCGCCGTAGCAGAGGCGGGCAGCTTCACGCGCGCCGCAGCAAAGCTTGGTCTATCGCAGTCGGCGCTCAGCTACGCTGTCAGAACGCTGGAACAGCGCATGGGAGTCCGGCTGATCTCACGCACCACCCGCAGCCTGTCCGTGACGGTAGCTGGAGAGCGCTTGCTGCGAAGCCTGCGACCGGCCTTCGATCACATCGAAAGCGAGATCGCCGCCGTCGCCGCCCAGCGCGACAAGCCCACTGGCCTCATTCGCCTGACGACATTCCGGTATGCTGCCAAATCAGTACTGTGGCCCGTCATCGCCAGACTCCTTCTGAAGTATCCGGATATCGAAGTAGAATTGAGCCTGGACGAAGGTCTGGTTGACATCGTTGCAAACAAATTCGACGCCGGTATCCGGATCGGCGAGCAGGTCCAGAAGGACATGGTGGCAGTAAGGATCGGCCCGGACCTGCGTATGGCGGTAGTTGGATCACCGTCGTATTTTGCAACCCGAACGGTTCCAAAGACACCGCGCGAACTTGGGGAACACAAAGGCATCAGCTACCGTCAGAAGACCGGCGGCGGGCTCTTTGCCTGGGAGTTCGAAAAACGCGGTGAGGAACTTGAAGTCAGGATGAATGGCCCACTCATTATCAATGACGGGGAAATGCTGGAGGCTGCGGCCCTCGACGGGCTCGGACTAGCATACACATTTGAAAGCCAGGTCGCTCCGTTCGTCGCAGACGGACGCCTGATCCGGGTGCTGGAAGACTGGTGCCAACCCTTCCCGGGCTATCACCTCTATTATCCCAGCCGACGCCAGCACACTGCAGCGTTCGCTCTTCTTGTGGAGGCACTCCGTCTCAAGGCGTGACGGAAGGGCGAAAACACGCCGCTCTAACTTGGCAAAGTGAGTTATCCCTCCCTCATCAGCACAATTTTCGGGCCTCCAATCGATTCCTCCGTCGCAACTTATCCCTTACGACTGCGTCGCGGTGGCCGTCCGATTCCGAGCCTTGAAGCTGCCAGTCGCTTCCGGCCCCTAATGCGGTCATTCCCTGATGCAGGTTGAGATGGCCTCGTGCTGGCAGTGGCTGACAACTTTTAGGCAAAGCGGATCCTTCTTGTAATGCGGCCCGCCATGATGAGGATGTCGGGCTCTTTGCTGCTTCTGCTCTATCTCTAAATTAGGATGCCTTCTCACCCTCAGATGTCTGGATCAGCCTGCGCGCGGCATCTGCTCCTGCCGCAAGGAAGCGATCCGACAATTCGGTCCCTGCCACCGCGCGGGCCAGTTGAAGCGCGCCGATGAGGGTCGCAAAGACGCCCATGGCAACGCCTTCCGGATCCCTGGCCTGCGGAAGCGCTGCAGACAACTGGCGCACCAAAACCAGCAAGCGTTCGGTGTAGACTTGGCGCGTTTCGAGCGGCTGACGCGCGAGTTCCGGGAGCAGCGCGGCGTTGGCGCAGCCCGTTCCCGGATTGTCCCGGTGCCCGGCTGACAGATACGCCGCTATCCCCATCTCCGGACCACCGGCGGCCAATACCTCTTGCAGTTGCTGCACCTGGCTCTCTAGCGCCGCTACCAGGCTTTCACGCACAAGCTCCGCCTTGGATTGGAAATGCGGATAGAAGGCTCCGTTCGTCAGCCCGGCGTCGCCCATGATGGCTGCCAGTCCGGACGCGGCGATGCCGTCACCGCGAAAACGCTGGGCTGCGACCTCGACGATGCGATCGCGGGAGGCGTCCTTTCGGCCCTTTTCGTAGCGCATGGCGCTCTTCCTTTCTGCTATTGCATTATGGGTGTAATGTGATATTACGATCATAATTCAATCAACGGCAAAAAGCTAGCCCTCATGTCTGTGGAGTATCAAATGAGTACCCTTTCAGAAAGAACCGCAGTCGTGACCGGAGCCTCTTCGGGCATCGGCCGCGCCAGTGCCGAGGCCTTGGCGCGGGTGGGGTATACCGTCTTCGGGACAAGCCGCAGCAAGGCCGGCAACGGCCCGGCTAAGGTGTCCATGCTGACCTGCGACGTGACCGACGGGGAGTCCGTCAGCGCCCTCGTTGCAACCGTGCTGGCCCAGACCGGTCGTATCGATCTGCTAGTGAACAATGCCGGTGTCGGCCTGCTTGGCGGCGCCGAGGAATCTTCGGTCGCACAGGTGCAGGCTCTGTTCGACGTCAATCTGTTCGGCGTCATGCGCATGACCAATGCGGTGTTGCCGTCGATGCGGCGCCGCGGCCAAGGGCGCATCGTCAACATCGGCTCGATTCTGGGATTGGTGCCCGCGCCATACTCAGCGCACTACTCGGCGGTCAAGCACGCGCTGGAGGGCTATTCGGAATCGCTCGATCATGAGGTTCGCGCCTTCAACATTCGCGTCTCGGTCATCGAGCCGGCATTCGTGCGCACCGTCTTCGACCAGAACGGCATCGAGCCGGATTCCCTGTTGAAGGAGTACGATCAAGCGCGCGCCGGGCTCAAGGCGCTGCTTGCCGATGTGATGCCCAAAGCCGATCGGCCGGAAGTGGTGGCGGATGTGGTCGTCAAGGCAGCGACCGACGCCCGTCCGCGACGGCGCTATACCGCAGGGAAGGCAGCGCGCCAGGTCAGCCTGCTGCGCCGCTTCGCCCCCGCGGGGATGTTCGACAAGACCTTGCGCAAGCAGTTCCGCCTGCCGGTCTGAACAACGGTGGGACGGAGAATTTCACGCACAGACAGCAGGCCAACAGACACTCTCAGAAAGTCACTGCCATGAAGGCATTCGTTGTCGACAAATATAGCAAGAAAGGCATTTTGCGGCTGGCCGAGATGCCGGAGCCGGAGCTGCTGGACAATGACGTCCTGGTCGAGGTCCATGCCGCCGGGGTGAACCTGCTGGATTCCAAAATCAGGACCGGCGAATTCAAACTCGTCCTTCCCTATCGCCGGCCCTTCATCCTCGGTCACGACGTTGCCGGGAGGGTTGTCAGGGTGGGCTCGAAAGTCCGCAAATTCAAACCCGGCGACGCCGTCTATGCGCGGCCGCGCGACGGCCGGATCGGGACATTCGCCGAATTCATCGCAATCGATGAAGCCGACGTGGCGCTGAAGCCGGCGAACCTCAGCATGGAAGAGGCGGCCTCGATCCCGCTGATCGGTCTGACCGCCTGGCAGGCTCTCATCGAGAGGGCGGGTCTGAAGACAGGCCAGAAGATCTTCATCCAGGCTGGCTCCGGCGGCGTGGGGACATTCGCCATCCAGTTGGCAAAGCACCTCGGCGCGATCGTTGCGACAACAGCGGGCGCGGCAAGCAACGATCTGGTCAGGGATCTCGGCGCCGATGTCGTCGTCGACTACAGGAAGGACGACTTCGAGAAAATCCTGTCGGGCTACGACGTCGTCCTGAACAGCCAGGACGCCAAGACGCTTGAGAAATCCCTGACTGTGCTGAAACCGGGTGGGAAGCTCATCTCGATTTCCGGTCCTCCGGATCCCGAATTTGCCAGGAAACAGAGACTGAACGTGGTGCTAAGGCTGCTGCTGCGGCTGCTGAGCCGTGGTATCAGGACCAAAGCCAAGCGCCGGGGCGTGGGATTTTCGTTCCTGTTCATGTCGGCGCAAGGTGAGCAGCTGAGCAAAATCACGTCCCTCATCGAAGATGGGGCGATTCGCCCGGTCGTCGACAGGGTCTTTCCTTTTGAAGCGACCAATGAGGCGCTGGCTTACGTCGAAACAGGACGCGCCAAGGGCAAGGTCGTCGTCAAGGTCAGATAGCGCGCCCAGTTGCTTTGGGGCATTTGAGAGACACCAAGCAAGGCAGCGCAAGGCCGACAAATTCCGAAAACGGTTCGGCATCCGATTGCCCAAACCTCAGTTGTTGCGGATTGCCACGAAGCTTGCCGCTGCCTTCAGCAAGGATGCCTGTTCACCGTATGGCTCAAGCAATTCATGGGCCTGCTTGACCAGCCCATGGAGCTGGCTGCGCGCCCAGTTCGCGCCATGCAGCGCCACCAGCGTCGCCTTGCCGGCGGCTGCGTCCTTGCCGGTCGCCTTGCCCATCTGGCTGGCATCGGCGGTCAGGTCGAGCAGGTCGTCGGCGAGCTGGAAGGCAAGCCCGACCGCCGAGCCGAATTCGGCCAGCCGGTCGCGGTTCTGCGGTGCGGCGCCGGCAATGATCGCGCCGGCTTCGCAGGCGAAGCGGATCAGCGCGCCGGTTTTCATCGCCTGCAGCCGGATAATGCCGGCTTCGTCCGGCCTGTTGCGCTCGGCTTCGAGGTCGAGCGTCTGCCCGCCAACCATGCCCCCGGTGCCAGCCGCGCGCGCCAGCGCCAGCACCAGCGCCGCCCTGCGCTCCGCCGGCAGCGCCGTCGCCTCATCGGCGAGGACATCGAAGGCAAGCGTCAGAAGCGCATCGCCGGCAAGTATGGCGGTAGCTTCATCGAAGGCCTTGTGCACGGTCGGCTGGCCGCGGCGCAGATCGTCGTCGTCCATGGCAGGCAGATCGTCATGGATCAGCGAATAGCAATGCACGCATTCGAGCGCCGCCGCCACGCGCATCGCCGCCTCGCCATCGGCGCCAAAAAGGGCGGCACTTTCCATGACCAGGAAGGGGCGCAGCCGCTTGCCGCCGTTCAGCACGCCATGGCGCATGGCCGCCATCAGACGCTCCGGTCGGGCGATCTCGCCGGCAAGCGTGCGGCCGTCGAGCAGCAGCCTGAGCCCGGCCTCGATCGCCGCCGCCCGCCCCAGAAGTGCGGCCTCAAAGGCCAATTGCTCGTCTTTCGTCATGGCCGGGAGCGGTAGCCGACACTCAGACGTTGCGCAAGAAGCCTCGCGCCATTATGCCGGAGGCGGGAGAGTGGCGCGGGTGGGGGCGGCTTGACGGAACCGATCGTCGATCATGAAACCGAAGGGTTTGAGATGGCGCGACCAAGGCGCGTGAACCGCGCCGGTCTGAAGCGCCTGGCACGGCGCGGCCTGGTCGTCGCCGTCGTGCTGGCGGCGATACCCATTGTGCTGACCTTCCTCTATCTGCCGTCCTTCGTGCATCCGATATCGACCTTGATGGTCAAAGACCTCGCGACCTTCTCCGGTTACGACCGGCGCTGGGTGTCGATCGACGATGTGTCCCCGGTGCTGGCCAATTCGGTGATCATGTCGGAGGACGGGCAATTCTGCTTCCATCGCGGCATCGATCTCGGCGAATTGCGCGGCGTCGTCGACGATGCGCTGGCCGGCGAGGCGACGCGCGGCGCCTCGACCATCACCATGCAGACGGTGAAGAACCTTTTCCTGTGGTCGCGGCCGCTGGGCTCGGTGCGCAAGGTGGTCGAACTGCCGCTGGCCGTCTATTTCGACGCGGTGATGTCGAAACGGCGGACCATGGAGATCTACCTCAACATCGCCGAATGGGGGCCGGGCATTTACGGCATCGAGGCGGCGGCGCAGCACCATTTCGGCGTTTCGGCCAAACAGCTGTCGCGGCGGCAGGCGGCATTGCTGGCCGTCTCGCTGCCCAATCCGATCGCCCGCAATCCGGCCAAGCCCGGTCCGGGTCTGCGGCGGCTGGCGTCGCTGATCGAACGCCGCGCCGGCCGTTCGGGCGCGTATGTCGGTTGTCTTGATTAGGTAGAACCGCTGCCAGTTCAAAAAAAATCGCCACGGTGCTGGCCAAAACGGCGCAGGGCGTGTATAGGCACCCGACTTTCTCAGATTATGGCCCTGACGCGGCCCTTTCACGAGGGCTATCGGGGCATTTTGACCATGTAGTGGAGCATATCCATGGCCGTTCCGAAACGAAAAACCTCTCCGTCCAAGCGCGGCATGCGCCGCTCGGCCGACGCTCTCAAGGCCCCGACCTATGTCGAGGACAAGAATTCCGGCGAAATGCGCCGCCCGCACCATATCGACCTGAAGACCGGCATGTATCGCGGTCGCCAGGTGCTGACGCCCAAGGAAAGCTGAGACCAGCTTTCGAAGGGTTTGAATGCCAAAAGAACCGGCCATTGGCCGGTTTTTTTGCGTTTGGTGCGCGTCGCGCCGCCAACTATGCCAAAGACCGGGCGTCCGTGGCGATACAAGCTGCGGCGGCGGTGCTGTATTGAGTGATGCCTTGTCGCGGCGCTTCCGCGCGATGATCGGCCGGCTTCAGAGGGACCGCATGACCAAGCTCACCACAGCACCGCGCGATATCTTCCAGACCTTCATGAACTTCCCGCTGGTCGAGGACCTCGATGCGCTGAAGGCGGATGTCGCCATCATCGGCATGCCGTACGGCAGTCCCTACACGATCGACGAGCTGGTCAACGACCAGACCAACGCGCCGACCGCGGTGCGGCGCGCCTCGCAGCGCATCAGCCTCGGGCTCGACCGCTATGATTTCGACATTGGCGGAACCCTGTTCGACGGGCAGGACGTCAAGGTGGTCGATGTCGGCGATGTCCCCGGCGATGCCGCCGGCAGCCACTACAGGTTGGCCGAAACGGCGATCCGCAAGATCCGCGTCGCCGGCGCCTTGCCGATCACCATTGGCGGCGATCACGGCATTCCAATCCCGATCCTGCGGGCGCTTGACGGCGAAGGGCCGATCACCCTGGTTCAGATCGATGCCCATCTCGACTGGCGCGACAATGTCAACGGGGTCAGGGAAGGCTATTCCAGCCCCATCCGCCGCGCTTCGGAGATGGCGCATATAGCCGGGATTTTCCAGCTCGGCATCCGCGGCCAGGGCAGCGCCCGGCTCGAGGAGGTCGAGGCGGCCCGCGCCTACGGCTCCAACATCGTCACCGCCAATGAATGGCAGGATATCGGTACGGCGGCGCTGCTCAAGCGCATCCCGGACCGTGGCCGCTATTACCTGACCATCGATGCCGACGGTCTCGATCCCGCTGTCATGCCGGCGGTCGAAGGCCCGGCGCCTGGCGGCATCAGCTATCGGCAGACGATCGAACTGATCAAGGGGCTGTTCGCCAAGGGACGTGTCGTCGGCATCGACATCGTCGAGATCGCGCCGGCGCGCGACGTCAACGAGATCACCTCGATGACCGCCGGCCTTTTCATCCTCAACGCTATCGGCGCCGCCGTGCGGACAGGCCAGTTCAAGCGCTGAATCCCGGCGTGTCGGTGGTCAGCCGGGGCAACTGTGGCTGACAGGGTTGTTTCGCGCGGTCTTTTTCCGTGTTTGCGGGCGCTAGCGAAAAATCTTGACGGCGTGCCTGCGGGGCATTCTACAGAAGGTGCCCCCATTGTTTAGGCAATTCCTTGGGAAACCGCTTTCCTGGAATTGCTAGAGGAGACGCCTGATGTTCGGTGCCATCCCGCTGCTGATCGTGCCCTTCGTGGCCTACAATCTCGGACTCCTCGGAATATTCGGCAGCGGCGACGATCCGTGGGCGACCGAGATCTTCTCGTTCAGCATGATGTCGGGCGGGGTGTTCTCGATGACGCTCGGCGACCTGATGGTGGTGATCGGGCTGATCTTCCTGTTCCTGGAAATGGTGAAGTCGGTGCGCACCACGAACGCCTCGATCATGGACCATCTGTTGTCGACGCTGGTCTTCGTGGCGTTCCTGGTCGAATTCCTGCTGGTGAAGGGCGCGGCGCACTCCGTCTTCTTCACGCTGATGGTGATCGCCCTATTCGATGTGCTGGCCGGGTTTTCGGTGTCGATGCGGTCGGCGAGTAGAGACATAAATTTGAACTAGCCGCCTTCGTTGGATGGTCGCATCCGTTCGCGATTGGCGTGGCTGCTCTTTCTGGTCGTCATCCTGGGGCGAAGCAAGGAGCGAAGCGACGCGGCGCAGACCCTGGGATCCATTCCGTGAAGCTAAGGCGTTGCAACGGTTCAGAATTCTGCTCCGCTTACACTTGCGGCAAAGGTCGCGGCATGGATCCCAGGGTCTTCGCGACGGAGTTTCGTTCCTGCTTCGCCCTGGGATGACGAAGCTCCCCCTCAGCCCGGATCGGCGGTGAAGCCCGCCGCTTCGATGCCGGCGATGGCGGCGGCTTCGTCATTGTCCGACGTATCTCCCGAAATTCCGACGGCGCCGATGACGGCGCCTGCCTTGTCGCGGATCAGCACGCCGCCGACGACCGGCAACACGCGTCCACCGGAGACGTCGGAAATGCCGGCGACGAGATGCGGCCGCTCCTTGGCGAAAGCCTCGACACGGCGCGAGCCCATGCCGATGGCGAGCGCGCCATAGGCCTTGCCGGCCGACATTTGCGGGCGCAGGAACGAGGCTCCGTCCTGACGCTGGAAGGCGACGAGATGCGCGCCGGCGTCCAGCACGGAAACGCCGAGCGGCTTGAGCTTCAGCTCGGCGCCCTTGGCGAAGGCGGCGTCGATGATGTGCTTGGCTTTTTCGAGGGTCAGTGCGGTCATGGCTGTCTCCTGATCAAAACGCGTCAATCATCGACCTGACATGCGGGATGCGAAATCCCGGTTGCGGTTGAAATTGCTTCGCGTGGGAAAGCGGAAATGGCGGGCATTGCTGATCGTGGCACATGGCGGCGGATACGATCCGCCGGCATCCAGATCGGGCGTCGATGAAGAAGGCCGCGCTATTTTTTCTTGGCTCGGGGCGCTTTCTTGACCGGAACGGCAGGGGCGTTGGCGAGGTCTTCCGCTTCCTTGGCAAGGCGCAATGCCCGGAGCTTGTTGGTCTTGGCCTGGCGGGCGTCGGCCTCGGCGACATACTCCGCCATCGCCTTTTGCCGCACCGTGGCGGCCTCTTCCTGCTTCTTGAAACGCATATCCGCCCGGGCGCGGGCAGTATCCTTAGAGTTCTCGACCAAGAGCGTTATCCAATCCCGTAAATTATGTTTTTCAGCCCCTTGATAGCAGAGCCGGCCTGATAATGGGGAAATAAGTTGGTCAAGCGGCGGGGGCCTCGATGCCGCTCGACGCCTTGCGGGCGACCACCGCCTCATATCCGGCCTGCAATGTAGCGCGGACGGAAGGCTGCGCGGGTGTGGCGACAGGCGTGCCCAGATGGTCGTGGCGCAACTCGTCCATGAACTGCTCCCACATTGGCGGCCCGCCTTTCTCCAGCAGTTCGGCGCGGATCGAAAGCTCCTCGCTCACCGGCAGCCAGACGCGGCCCCAAGCGCCGAGATGCGCCATGATCGGCACCAGCGTGATAGCCATCTCGGTCAGGCTGTAGATCGCCTTCTGCTTGTGCGAGGGGTCGTCGGCCTTGGTCAGCATGCCGAGTTCCATCAGCCGCTTCAGCCGGTCGGCCAGGATGTTGGAAGCGATGCCCTCGATCGAGCCGTTGAGCAGTTCGCGAAAGTGGCGTTTGCCGCCAAAAATCATGTCGCGCAGGATGATCAGGCTCCAGCGATCGCCGAACACTTCCAGCGACAGATTGATAGGGCATCCCGAGCGGTGTTCGGTTTTCATCCGACTCTCCTCAAAAACCAGTTGCATTATCGTATCAGTTTTATTATCGTGCAACCGATTGCAAAACGCAATCAGTTTGATTGGCCTTTGATTGGCCCATGCGAGGAGAGTCCCATGACACGGGCAGCAGCACCCGAAATCGTCTCCCAGACGTTTGGGGATCCCGTCGATCCAACCGTTCTGCTGATCATGGGCGCCATGGCCTCGATGCTCTGGGGGCCGGAGGCGCTCTGCAAAAAACTCGCCGGCGAGGGCCGTTTCGTGATCCGCTACGACAATCGCGATACCGGCCTGTCGACCAAATATGCGCCGGGCGAGCCGCCGTATACCTTCGACGACATGGCGGACGATGCGGTGCGCGTCCTCGACGGTTGCGGCATCGGCAAGGCGCATGTGGTCGGGATGTCGATGGGCGGCATGATCGCGCAACGACTGGTGTTGAAACATCCCTCGCGTGTCATCACACTGACGGTGATCAGCAGTTCGCCGGTGGGGATCGATACATCGCACCTGCCGGGGACGACCGAGGCCTATATGGAGCACTCGGCCGATGGCGCCAAGGTCGATTGGTCGGACCGCGACCAGGTGATCGGCTTCGTCGTCAAGGATGCGCGTGCGATCGCCAGCACCGCGCATCCCTTCGACGAGAAGGCGATGCGCGCGTTCGTCCAACAGGACTACGACCGATCCGGCGGCTTCCTGAGCGCGACTAACCATTTCATGCTGAAGGGCGGCGAGGATCTGAAAGGACGCCTGCGCGAGATCAAGGTTCCGCTGCTCGTCATTTACGGGACATCGGATCCGATCTTTCCGGTCGACCATGGCGCAGCCCTTGCCGACGCTGTTGCCGGCGGGCGGCTTGTCCGCATCGAAGGCGGTGGCCACGAACTGCATCCCGACGACTGGGGCACGATCGTCGCCGCCATCGTGGCGCATACCAAACCCTGAAGGCAGTCTCGAACCTTGACACATTCGCCTCACGGAAATAGTTAAGTAAATGCTTCAGTGTTGGCGCTGGCTGGCACCGCTCCAGCATCGACGAACCGCAAACAGACGAGCAAAAAATGTCCCTGACCTTCCATTTCCATCCGCTGGCATCGTTCTGCTGGAAACCGCTGATAGCGTTTTACGAGAACGATACGCCCTTCACGCCGGTTATCGTCGACCTCGGCGATGAGCAGTCGCGGGCAGCGTTCCTGAAGGTGTCGCCGACCGGCAAGATGCCGGCGCTGCGTGACGATGCACGCAACCGCACGGTGCTGGAATCGACCATCGTCATCGAATATCTGGCCGCGCATTATCCCGGGCCGGTCGAGTTCATCCCGGCCGAGGCCGACCTTGCTCTCCAGGTCCGCCAGGCCGACCGTTTCTACGATTTCTACGTGCAGGCGCCGATGCAGAAGATCGTCGGCGACAGGTTGCGCCCGCAGGACAAGACCGATCCGTTCGGGGTCGACGAGGCGCGCGCGCAATTGCGCAACGCCTATGCGATCATCGGGGAGGAGATGCGTTCGAAACTCTGGGCGGCCGGCCCCACCTTCACCATGGCCGACTGCGCGGCCTCGCCGGCGCTGTTCTACGCCAACAAGGTCGAGCCATTCGGCGACAGTTATCCGGCCGTGAAACGCTACCACGACCGCCTGCTCAAGCGGCCGTCCTTCGCCCGGGTGGTCGAGGAGGCGCAGCCCTACTTCAAGTTCTTTCCCTACAATAACGGCTGATCGCGATGCTGCACGATCCCGCCCAGCTCGACCTGATGTTCCAGGCGCTCGCGGACCCGGCCAGGCGCAGCATGGTCGAGCGGCTGTCGCGTGGGCCGGCCTCGGTCAGCCAGTTGGCCGAACCGCTGGCGATGTCGCTGTCGGCCGTCGTCCAGCATCTCAACGTGCTCGAAGCAAGCGGGCTGGTGCGCTCGGAAAAGCTCGGCCGCGTGCGCACCTGCCAGATCGCGCCGCAGGCGCTGCGTAGTGCAGAACACTGGATCAACGAACGGCGGCTGACATGGGAGCGTCGGCTCGACCGGCTCGGCGATTTTCTCGCCGGGACCGAATGACCTGAAGCAGAGGAGAAATGACCATGCCCGGCAAAAGCAGAGCGGAGTTGATCCGCGGCTATTTTTCCGCCTACCAGGCGAATAACAAGGCTGCCGTCGCGGCGGTTCTCGCCGACGATTTCACCTTCACCAGCCCCTATGACGACGCCATCGACCGTGCGACCTATTTCGAGCGCTGCTGGCCGGACAGCCCGGCCTTCAGCTCGATCGTCATCGAGCGGATATGCGAGGACGAGGACGCCGCCTTTGTCCCCTATCGCTGCGAGACGGCGGACGGAAAAACCTTCCGCAACACCGAACTGCATCTGTTCCATGGCGACAGGTTGCGCGCCGTCGAAGTCTATTTCGGCGCGTCCTATCGCGACGGCGTCTTCGTCGCGCAGAAACCATCAAGCTGACCAAGAGGACCCGACCATGGCCGAACGATCCGTCGTCCACTCCACCTTCGTCCTCGAGCGCCTCTATCCAGTTGCGCCGGCGAAAGTCTATTTCGCGCTCAGCGATCCGGCCGCCAAGCGGCGCTGGTTCGCCGACCCCGACAACCCGATGACCCACAGGCACGAAATGGATTTTTGCGTCGGCGGCCAGGAGGTCAATGCCGGCGGGCCGAAGGACGGGCCGATCCACACCTATACCGCCACCTATCAGGACATCGTGCCCAACCAGCGCATCGTCTACAGCTACGACATGCTGTTCGGTGATGTCAGAATCTCGGTTTCGCTGGCGACAATTGAGCTTCGCCCGGAAGGCACGGGCACGCGTCTGGTGCTCACCGAGCAGGGCGCGTTTCTCGATGGGCACGACACACCGTCATCGCGCGAGCATGGTACCCGATTCCTGCTCGATGCGCTGGGCAAGGCGCTGGCAACGGACACTTGAAAGCCAGGGAGGCGAGCTGGAATCTCGCCTATGCTTCCCAGAACTGATCAAGCCAAATATTGAGCTTGAGGAAGCCGGCACTGCTGACTGTATAGACCCGCCTCGTGCCCTCGGCCCTGGCCTGAACCAGACCGGCGTCCAGCAACACTTTCAAATGCTGGGACACGGCCGGGCGGGAGACTGGAAGGCCCGAAGCCAGCTCGTTGACAGTTTTCGGGCCACGCCGGAGCTCTTCCAGAAGATAGCGCCGGTTGGGGTCGGCAATCGCCATGAAGGCGTCAGAAAAGATCATGCCTATACTTGTGGGGCAAAGCTTTTCAAATCTCAACCGTCGGCTTCCGCTTTTCTGAGCCGCAGTGCTTCAGGGGTGACCGAGCGATCGGCCGGCTGGGTCTTGAAGGCATCGCGGTCTTCGATCGGCACCGGCGCGCGGCGGCTGATGCGCAGCAACGTGTAGGCGGCGAGGCTGAGATGCGCCAGCGCGGTGGCCAGGAACAGGCCTTCGGGGCGGAGCCAGCCCATCAGGGCGGCAGCCAGCAAGGGCCCGATCATGGTTCCGAAGCCATACAGAAGCAGCAGGCCGCCCGAGACCTTGACGAAATCCTCCGATCGGGCGTGGTCGTTGGCATGCGCCACGGCGATCGAATAGAGCGTGTAGGCAAAGGCGCCGTAGGCAGCGGCGAAGACAATGACGAGGACGGCGGAACGCGGTTCGAACAGGAAGATCAGGATGGCGAACAGTGCGGCGCCGAAAGCCGCGCCCGCCAGCACGAAACGGCGGTCGGTCTTGTCGGAGAGGCGTCCGGCCGGAAGCTGCATGGCCGCGCCGGCAATAACGACAAGGCTCATCATCAGTGCGATCTGGGCGGTGGAGATGCCGATACGGGCGCCGTAGACGGCGCCAAGCGTGCCCCAGGCGCCATTGGCGATGCCGACCAACAGGCAGGCGATCGCCGACACCGGCGAGTTGGCGTAGAGACCTTTGACGTCGAGCTTGACGTCCTGCAAAGGCTTGGGAGACGAAGCCGACGACACCGCGGTCGGGATCAGCGACAGGCAGAACAATATGCCGGTGATCATGAACAGCGATGCCGATCTGACGTCGCCGCCGGCAACGATCATCTGGCCGCCCATGATCGAGGCATAGGTGACCATCATGTAGAGGCCGAAGACGGTGCCGCGGTTCTCGTTGGTGGCCTTCTCGTTCAGCCAGCTTTCGATGACCATGAAGGCTCCGGCCATGGTGAAGCCGGTGAAGGCGCGCAGCAGGATCCAGACATATTCGTCGATGATCAGGCCGGTAAGCAACGCCACGATGGCGCCCGAAGCGGCAAAGGCGCCGAACGCCCGGACGTGGCCGGCGCGGCGCACCAGGCGCGGTGCGAAGAAGCAGCCGGTGACGAAGCCACCGGCCCAGGCCGTGCCCATCAGACCGAGCGATGCGGTCGAAAACCCTTCGATCTGGCCGCGCAACGGCAACAACAGGCCGTGCAATCCCGAAGCCGCAAGCAGGAAAGCGGTGCCGCGAAGCAGCGAGAGGATCGGCCTGTAGCTTGCAAACATTGTTTGATCCGTCTGGAGATTCGGTGGCGGGGTCTGAAGACAGGCGCATTCGGGCTTTTCGGCGGCGGATGCTCAACGCCGAAACTAATGCGAAAACTAGCCGCGGCGAAACAGGGCTTCGGCCGCCGATTTGGTGCTGCCCTTGGTCTGGAGCTCGGCTTCGAGCCGGGCAATCTCCTCGCGCAGGATGCTGATCCGTTCGGTAAGGTCACCGACCGAAAGCAGCGACAGATCCTGTCCGATCTCATGCGGGCGGGCTTTCTTTTTGGGTTCGTCGTCGAAGATCGCCATCGTCGCTCCTCCCTATTCAGTATTGGGCTGATTTGGCCATTTGCCTGATCCGGCAATCAGCATACATAGGGCAGGGGCGCAGATGCAAACAGCCGGCAAGAAGCTGGCAGCCGGCGACAGACCGGCGGACCGAGACGGGAAATTTCATGGCGAGCGGACATAAAATTCCAGCCACGATGACGGCCATCGCAATCTCGCAACCGGGCGGGCCGCGGGTGCTGAAACCGGAAACGCGCGACGTGCCGGTGCTTGGTCCCGGCGAAATCCTGATCCGCGTGCGTGCGGCCGGCGTCAACCGCCCCGACGTGCAGCAGCGCAAGGGCGCCTATCCGGCGCCGCCCGGCGCTTCCGACCTGCCCGGTCTCGAGGCATCGGGCGAAGTGGCCGCCCTTGGCGACGAGATATCGCGCTGGCGCATCGGCGACCGGGTCTGCGCGCTGACGCCGGGGGGCGGTTATGCCGAATATGTCAAGGTTCATGCCGGCAGCGTGCTGCCGCTGCCCGCCGGCTTCACCCACACGGAGGCGGCCGCGGTTCCGGAAAACTATTTCACCGTCTGGCACAATGTGTTCGAGCGCGGCGGCCTGAAAAAGGGTGAGACGCTGCTGGTCCATGGCGGCTCATCGGGCATCGGCACCACGGCGATCCAGCTGGCGTCGGCCTTCGGCGCCTATGTCGTCACCACCGCCGGCAGCAAGGAAAAATGCGACGCCTGCCTTAAACTCGGCGCCGACCGGGCGATCAACTACCGCGAGGAGGATTTCGTCGCGGCGGTCAAGGATGCGACCGGCGGCAACGGGGCCGACATCATTCTCGACATGGTCGGCGGCGACTATATCGCGCGCAACTACGAGGCCGCCGCGGTCGAGGGCAGGATCGTCCAGATCGCCGTCCAGGCCGGCGCGGTGGCGAGCGCCGATTTCTCGAAAATCATGGTCAAGCGGCTGACCCACACCGGCTCGACGCTGCGGCCTCGCACGGTCGAGTTCAAGGCGGCGCTCGCCGCCGCACTGGAAGCACAGGTGTGGCCGCTGCTCGGCACCCGGAAGGTAGCGCCGGTGATGGACATGATCTTCCCGCTGACCGACGCCTGGCGGGCGCATGAGCGCATGGAAGAGGGCGAGCATATAGGCAAGATCGTTCTCGACGTCGGCTAGATGGGGCGAGATTCAGGTGAGGCCGGCCTGCGAATGGCGGCTCCCTGCGCTTCCGGCCTTCGCCGGCCGAAGCCCTCATGAGGGTTGCGGCAGTTAAGGCTACGGCCGGCGTAGGCCGGTGTCACGTACTGAAGTACGCTCCGCTCCGGTTCTCGGGAGCCGCCATTCTCGGCTCGGCCTGACCTGAATCTCGCTGATCCTCCGCGCTCAGCCTGTCGGCAAGATGAACACAAGCTTAATGCTGCAATGCAGCATTTGCATTGCGGCTATGCAAAGACGTCTGTTCAATTCGTGGGCAGCCCTGCCTATCTAAGCGTCATCGAAACGATTTGATCCAACAACTGGAGGACAACCATGAACCCGATCCGTGCTTTCCGTAACTGGCGTATGTACAACGAAACCGTGCGCGAGCTGAACAAGCTCAACGCCCGTCAGCTCAGCGACCTCGGCATCAGCCGCGGCGACATCGAGAGGATTGCCCGCAAGGCCATCTAATTCGAGCATGGTCGGCCAGTGAGGCCTGACCACGCGGCAGAAGCAAGAGCCGCCGCAGACGGTATCCCGTCGCCGGTTCCGAGCCCGCTGGACCCTGTCCGGCGGGTTTTGTCGTTTTGGACCCCTGTTACAACTCGGCATCAATGATCGCCGGAGCCGAGGTCCTCCTGGCCTCCCCTGCTGTCCGGTGTCCGACGGCTGCGCCCTGCGCCAAAAACATTGCGAAACGGCAACGGAGCGGTTATACAGGCCGCGAATTTCCCATTTTGGTGGCTCTAAACCACCGCCCGCGCGGGAACGCGGGCGAACGAGAAGGATTTTTGAAATGGCCAATACGCTGCTGATGCCCAAGGCGACCGCCGTCTGGCTGGTCGACAACACCGCGCTGTCCTTCGAGCAGATCGCGCAGTTCTGCGGGTTGCATCCGCTCGAGGTCAAGGCGATCGCCGACGGCGAATCGGCGCAGGGCATCAAGGGCATGGATCCGATCATGACGGGACAGCTGACCCGCGACGAGATCGCACGCGCCGAGAAGGATCCGAACCAGCGCCTGAAACTGTCCGACCCCAAGGTGCGGGTGCCGGAATCCAAGCGCAAGGGTCCCCGCTACACGCCGTTGTCGAAGCGCCAGGACCGGCCCAACGCCATCCTGTGGCTGGTCCGCAACCATCCGGAATTGAAGGACGCGCAGATTTCGCGCCTGGTCGGCACGACCAAGTCGACGATCGAACAGATCCGCGAGCGCAAGCACTGGAATTCGGCCAATCTGCAGCCGATGGACCCGGTGACGCTGGGTCTCGCTTCGCAGATCGACCTCGACATGGAAGTCAACCGCGCCTCGCGCGGCCGCGAGCAGGCGCAGCCTGTCGGCGACACGCTGCTGCCGGCTGCCGTGACCGAGCGCCTGGTGCCGGCGCCGGAGAAGCCGAAGGACGAGGATGCCGAACTGGACGCAAACGCCGTGTTCGCCAAGCTTTCGGCGCTCAAGTCCAAGAAGGAAGATGCGGACGACGAGTGAGGTTTGCGACAGTTCAACAAAAAAGCCCGCTTCGAGCGGGCTTTTTAACTGATTGTCGAAATCTCAGCTGCGCGCCGCCCGGTCCGGCGTCATGCCATAATCCTCGCTGCGCTCGACCGCGCGGTAGAAATCGGCGAGCTGCTTGCCGCGCTCCGGCTTGAAGATGCGGCCGGCAATGACCACCGAGGCGATGCGGTCGATGCGGAAGGCGCGGAAATCGTCGCGCATCTCGCACCAGGCAACCAGCGTCCATACCTTGCCCCAGAACCACAGACCGAGCGGACGGATGTCACGCCCGGTGCCGCGGCCGGCCTCGTCGCGGTAGTCGATGGTCAGCACCTGTCGCTTCTCGACAGCGCGCTCGATCACGTCGATCGCCTCACGCGCGGCGTCGCTCACCACCCACATCGGGGTGTGGATCTCGGTGCGGGCGATGCGGTCCTTCTCGGCGTCGGGCAGGACGGCGCCGATCTTGACCAGCGCCTCGTCGGCCGCACGCGCCATAGCCGCGCCGCCAAAGGCCCGCACCATGCGGGCGCCGGCGACCAGCGCGACGATTTCGTCACGCGTGAACATCAGCGGCGGAAGGTCGAAACCCTCCCTCATCATGTAGCCGACGCCGGCCTCGCCGTCGATCGGCACTCCGGTCGACTGCAAATCGGCGATATCGCGGTAGATGGTCCGCTCGGAAACCTCGAGCCATGTGCCGAGCTTCTGGGCGGTGACCAGCCGGCCGCCACGCAGGTGCTGCACGATCTGAAAGAGCCTGTCGGCACGTCGCATCGTATGGTCCCTCGGCTGCTTGCCTATGAATGTCATGGTCCCGAAACCGGTTCCGGGTGACATCCATGTCCTGTTTTATGCTTGTCGTTCTCCCAAAAACCGCTGCGCACTTTTGGGCGACACGCATTATGGTTTAAGTCCTTCGCGCTTGCGCTGCACGGCGACGAATTCCGCGCCGAAGGACAACTTCTTCGTTGTCGGCGTGTTCACGTCGAGCACACGCCAGTACGGCGTGATATCGTTCAGCGTCATGCCGCGTTCGAGATCCTCATTGGCGGCTTCGGCGACGGTTCGCAGATGATAGCCGATGGTGACCGGACATGTCACTTGCGCCCCATGCTCGATGGCGAGCGCGGTGCGCAAGGCGCGTACATCCATCTCGAAGCCGTTGGGGATCGTGCGGATGAAATCATCGACCTGACGGGCCGTCGGCACCAGCATCGGCTGGCCCTCGACGACGTCGCCCATTGTGCGTGGCGTCGGCTTCACGCCGTTGACGCCCGGCGTGTTCAGCCTGTCGTTCCAGCTTTTCACCATTCATGTCTCCTGACACGTTTATGGCATGGTGCTCCTGACAGCATTCTGTCAGGAGTCTTCAGCATTGTCCGTAGCAGGCGCCAAAAGTCTTTGCGCCAGCCCAAGGCGTCGCCGCCCGGGGGTCCATGTCAATGATCCGGGCGTTGCGGGGTCCGCATCCAAGCATTGTCATGTAAAACGCCTCAGATCTCGCGAATGCGGCTGTGACCCTCATACATATCCGGCCAGCCAATGTCCTTGCGGATGTCCGCCGGCAAGGAGTTCAGGAAGCGCTGGGTACGGACTTCATTGCGCATCGTGCGGATCTTGCCGACATAGTGCTGTACGCTGTTCAAAATACCAAAGCTGTTCATGACCATCTCCTCTTCTCTGATGGAGACACTATCGCATACCCCTCCTGACAGCAGTCTGTCAGGAGCATGTCAGCTCGTTGAAGAAAGCTGCGAGGTGCTTGGCGGTCGGTTCGGAAACGAGCCTTTTGTCAGGAATGGCCAAGTCGACCGAGACCATGCAAGAACCGCTTTGACAGCCTGTCGCGATGCTGCTCAAAGGCGGGCATGTCGAAACTCCTCGCGCTCGTCATCATCGGCATGATGGCCATTCAGCTGATCAAGCCGCTCGGCTGGCCGGGCCTGAAGCGGCGCGGCGATTTCTGGAAGCTGGCCCTGATCGCCATGGCGGCCATCGCGCTGGCGGGTGCGCTGGGGCACTGGGCATAGCCTTGAGGGTCAGGTCGGGTCCACCGTTCCCATGGCAATCATCCGGATGGCGTTGAGGCTGGGCACGAAGAAGTAATCGCCACCGCGCGTCGTCATGAATTCCGGCAGGTTCGCCGCAATAAGAGGCGTGGCGTTGGCCGGGCCGGCCGGAATGACATGCTTGCTCGATTCGGCGCGGTTGCCGGTCAGCGTGCAGGTGTCGTTGCCGGTTTCGGAATCCAGGCCGTAGCTCATCCATTGCTGCTGGATGATATTCTGGCTCAGATCCATTGGAAGCAGGCTGCAATCAACAGTATTTGGAAATACTCGCGTCAGTTCTCTGAAGCCCACCAGTCCGAGCTTGTGCCCCCTCAGGTCAATCGGCGAGCACCCATCCGACCAGATGTTCGGCCCAGGCGCGGTAACCGGCTTCCGAGGCATGAAAGCCATCGGAGGCAAAGCCGGCCTCAGGGTTGGTGATCGGCAGCCGCGGCGCCGGCACGGCGCCGCGCTCGAAACAGAGGCGCTCGCCCATGCGGTTCATTGCGGTAGCGCGGATTTCGAGTATCTTGCCGAGCAGCGGCGGCATGGCCGGCGCACGGGTGAATTCCAGCACCGGCGACCAGACGACGCGGGCCTCCGGCCATTTGGCGCGCAGCGCGTAAAGCAGGCCGCCGAACTCTTTCTTGAAGCGCGGCACCGAGTGGAAATTCTTGGTGTCGTTGGTGCCGATGGCCAGCACTATATGCGTCCACCGATCGGCCGACAGATTGGGCAGCACATGGTCGCGGATCTGGCCCGACGTTGCCGAGTTGAATCCGGCGGCGCGCCAGCGCACGGCAAGGCCGGTTCGTTTTGCGACCAGCATTGCAAGCTGCGCGGCAAGCCCGTTCTCGGAATTGCCGATGCCGACGGAAGCGGCCGAGGAATCGCCCAGCACCAGCAGCGAGATGGCCGGCGCCTTGCCCGATATTTCGTGCATGACCGGCCCTTGTGCCGGCAGCATGCGGGTGGTGCGGCGGCGCACGCCGAGGCCCTGCCAGACATAGACGGGGTAGGCGAGCCAGGTAAGAAGGGCCGGGAAGCGCATGGCGATACCGTTTAGAGATCAGCGGCAGCCTTAGCGCAAGTTTCGCCTGAGGTGAACGAGCTTCTAGTCGCAGCAGTTCGGCTTGTCCGCCTGCTTGTCCTGATATTCGTCATGCAGCCGCACCCAGTCCATCAGGCTATGATAAGGGCCATTTTCGCCGCGGCCCTTCGGTGTCATGTCGAGATAGTCGTAAGTGCCGATCTGGGCCTCGCCGCCGCGGGCGCGCGACATAAAGGTAAGGAATATGTCGCCGTTCTCTTCCTTGTAGAAAACACTGGTGCCGGGAAGGTCCTTTGACGTGCGCGGACGCGTCTCGAAATTGTAGGTGGTGTCGCCGGCCGCGATCTGCTTGTCGGTGAAGGAGACCTGCATGTCGAAGTTGAAATCCGAGGCGTAGGACGACACCCAGTCGAATTTCCAGCCCATACGCTGCTTGTAAGGCAGCAGTTCCGCCAGCGGCGCGCGCGCAACCACCACCAGCGACACGTCGTGGTGCCTGAGATGCTGATCGGCGCCGTCTATATGGTCGGCAAGGAAGGAGCATCCTTCGCAGCGGTGGTTCGATCCCGGCGTCATCATGAAGTGGTAGACGATCAGTTGGCTGTTGGCGCCGAACAGTCCGGCCAGGTTCTTCGGACCCTGCTCGGTCTCGAAGACATAGTCCTTGCGGATTTTCATCCAGGGCAGTTCACGCCGCTCGGCGGCGATGCGCTCACGCAACCGTGTCAATTCCTTCTCGCGCGCCAGATGCGCCTTGTGCGCCTCAAACCAGTCTTCACGCGAAACCACCTTGCTGCGAGTCATGAAGTTCTCCCTGTCTGTTCACCCAAGGACGTTTGGGGTGGGCAGAAACCGACATCGCCGTCAGCTTTTGCCGAAAAGGAGATAAGGATGGACGAACTCCGTCCAAGCCGGGCTTTGCATAAACAAACCCGGGCGCATCGGCCCGGGTTGTATGACAACGGGAGGACTGCGCTCAGGCGGCCTGTTCGAGGCTCGCCGTCCATTGTCCCAGCGCCGCCAGATGGTTCATGTGGGCACGATGGGTGAAGGCGGCCTGGCCGGCGGCGACGTTCGATGCCTTGCCGCTCCAGGCCTTTTGCGGGGCGGCCTGCAAGGCGCGGCCATAGGAGAAGGTCAGCTTCCACGGATGCGGGCCGATGGCGTTGATGGCGTTGAGGTTGGCGGTAGCCTCCTCGTCCGACTGCCCGCCCGAAAGGAAGGCGATGCCCGGCACCGCTGCCGGTACGGTTTCGCGGAACAGTTTTATGGTCTTTTCCGCGACCTCTTCGGGGCTGCTCACCTTGCCCGACTTCCTGCCGGCCAGCACCATGTTCGGCTTCAGGATGGTGCCTCCCAGCAAAACGCGCGCCGCATGCAGCTCGTCATAGAGCTTGATCAGCGTTGCCTTCGAGATGTCGTAGCAGGTGTCGATGTCGTGCGCGCCGTCCATCAGCACTTCCGGCTCGACGATCGGCACGATGCCGGCCTCCTGGCACAGTGCGGCATAGCGGGCCAGCGCATGGGCGTTGGAGGCAATCGAATTGACCGAGGGCACGCCCTTGCCGGTGTCGATGTCGATCACCGCGCGCCATTTGGCGAAGCGGGCGCCGAGCTTGTAATAATCCGCGAGCCGCTCGCGCAAGCCGTCGAGGCCTTCGGTAACGGTATCGCCGGGAAAGCCGGCGAGTGGCTTGGCGCCGGCATCGACCTTGATGCCGGGGATGGCGCCCGCCGCCTTGATGATGTCGACCAGAGGCGTGCCGTCGGCAGCCTTCTGACGGATGGTCTCGTCGTAGAGAATGACGCCGGAGATGTACTTCGTCATCGCGTCCTTGGCGCGGAACATCATCTCGCGGTAGTCGCGGCGGCTGTCGGCCGTCGATTCGACGCCGATAACGTCGAAGCGCTTCTTGATGGTGCCGGAGCTCTCATCGGCGGCCAGCAGGCCCTTGCCGCCGGCCACCATCGCGGCGGCAATGTCTTCGAGACGTTCGCTCATTTTTCTTCTCCTAAGGGGGTACGTTCCGCGCGTAACGGAAGTCTACCGCCAAAGGAATGGGATCGGAAAGCTCGAATCGATTGAAAGTTCCTGGCGTCCGTTTTTGCGCCCCCGATCCGGTCAGGCTTGTTTCTTCAGCACGTCGACGCCGGGCAGCGGCTTGCCTTCCATCCATTCGAGGAAAGCGCCGCCGGCGGTCGAGACATAGGTGAAATCGTCGGCGACGCCGGCATGATTGAGGGCGGCCACCGTGTCGCCGCCACCGGCGACCGAGACCAGCTTGCCGGCCCTGGTGCGGGCCGCCGCGTGCTTTGCCGCCGCCACCGTGGCGTGGTCGAAAGGCTCGATCTCGAAGGCGCCGAGCGGGCCGTTCCAGACCAGGGTCGCGGCGCGGTCGATCCATTCGTCGATCGTCTTCACGGTCTTTTCGCCGACATCGAGGATCATGCCGTCAGCCGGGACATCCGTAATGGCAACGGTCTCGCTGGCCGCACCCGCCTTGAATTCCTTGGCGACGACACCGTCGACAGGCAGGATGATGGCGCAGCCGGCTTCGGCGGCCTCGATCATGATCTGCTTGGCGGTCGCGGCAAGGTCATGCTCGCACAGCGACTTGCCGACAGCGGTGCCACGCGCGGCGAGAAAAGTGTTGGCCATGCCGCCGCCGATCACCAGCGCGTCGACCTTCTTCACCAGGTTCATCAACAGGTCGATCTTGGTCGACACCTTGGCGCCGCCGACAATGGCGACGACAGGGCGGACCGGATTGCCGAGCCCCTTCTCCAGCGCCTCGAGCTCGGCCTGCATGGTGCGGCCGGCATAGGACGGCAACAGCCGCGCCAGGCCTTCGGTCGAGGAGTGCGCCCGGTGGGCGGCGGAAAAGGCGTCGTTGACGAAGATATCGCCATTGGCGGCGAGCCGCTCTGTAAAGGCCGGGTCGTTCTTCTCCTCGGTCTTGTGGAAGCGGGTGTTTTCCAGCAGCAGCACATCGCCCTTGTTCATGGCGGCGACCGCACTGCCCGCCGTGTCGCCGACGCAATCGCCGGCAAAGCCGACCGGGCGGCCAAGCACCTCCGCGGTAGCCTTGGCGATCGGCTCCAGCGAAAATTCGGGCGAGGGACCATCCTTCGGGCGGCCGAAATGCGCGAGCAGTATGACCTTGGCGCCCTTGCCGGACAGCTCGGCGATGGTCGGTGCGATGCGTTCGATGCGGGTGGCGTCGGTGACCTTGCCGTCGGCGACGGGCACGTTGAGGTCGACGCGCACCAGCACGCGCTTGCCGCTGATATTGCCGATATCGTCGAGTGTCTTGAAGGCGGCCATGCGGGTTCCTTTCCGTGGAAAATCGCCGGGACCATACCTCGCATCGATGACGATGCAAGGCTTGAGCCGGGGTGCGAGCTAAATTTTGAGATCAAGGCGAAGGCTGTCGTGATGATGCGGGACGTCAGCGTGAACCGATCGCTTGTCAGCCTTCTGTCGTTATCTTTTCCGCCGTCGGCTCAAGGGCCTTCTCATTGGCTGTCGCCTCTGCAGTCTGCGTCTCGGTCGGCTTGCGCCAGTTGCGGATGAAGGCGGAGACACGATCGCCGATCTCGCCGGCGCTCAGGAACACCGGAACCCGCGCCACCGGCGCGGTCGGCTCGAAGGAGAGGCCGAGACCGGTGATCTTGCCCTTGTCGTCGACGTCGCGGACGATCAATTCGATCGGGCCGATCAGCACCCGGTCGGCATATTCGGCATGGCCGCCGAGCCGCGCCGTCACCAGCGCGCCGACGGTGAGCTTCTGCTCGGCTTCGCTCAATCCCGGAGTGTATGCGGCCTCGAGCTCTGCGGCCGAGCGGGCGGGATCGACGGCAAAGGCGCCGAAGAAGTCGGCATCCTCGGGGTCGACTACGGCGCGGCTGGCAAACAGCTTGTCAAGCAGGCGCGGATAGCGGTCGGGCACGAAGATGTAGACCTGGTCGCCGGCCGCGAGCCGGCCCATGTCCTGGAAACGCATCGAGCGGCCGTCGCGCAGCACCAACGAGGGCCGTGCCCAGCGCGGGATACGCTCGCCGCGCGCCACCGGGCTGCCGGGCGCCACGCGGTAGGCGAGCAGTTCGTGATGGGCGGAGCCCGGCAGTTCGAGTTCGACCTTGTCGAGCGGCCCGAGCCTCGCCGGCACGATCAGGCCGAGCCGGCGCGCCAGCGGACCGACCGACCAGCCCTGCACCACCAGCGATACCAGCACGATGATGAAGGCGACGTTGAAGATGGTGCGGCCGTTCTCCAGTCCGCCGAGCAGCGGGGTGATGGCAAGCAGGATGGACACGGCGCCGCGCAGGCCGACCCAGGAGACGAAGGCGATCTCGGGACGCGGCAGGCGGAACGGGATAAGGCAGAGCCAGACGGCGACAGGGCGCGCGACAAACATCAGGAACAGGCCGAGCAGCACCGCCGGCACCATGATCGCCGGAAACTGCGAGGGTGTCGCGAACAGGCCGAGGATCAGGAACATGATGATCTGTGCCAGCCACGACATGCCGTCCTGGAAGCGCTTCAGGATGGTGACGGCGCGGATGTCGGAGTTGCCGGCAATGAGCCCGGCGAGATAGACCGCCAGGAAGCCCGAGCCGCCAATGGCGCCGGCGGCGGCGAACACCATCAGTGACAGGGCCAGCACGAAGATCGGCAGCAAGCCATGGTCAAGGTTGAGCCGGTCGACGAGGCGCACGATGCCGAGCCCGCCAAGCACGCCGACGACGGCGCCGAGCCCCATATTGAGCAGGAAGCCGAGGATCAGGTCGGTGACCAGCACATGGGTCTCGGGATTGGCGTGGGCGGCGATGATCTCGACCAGCGTGATGGTCAGGAAGATGGCGATCGGGTCGTTGGTGCCGGATTCGACTTCCAGTGTCGCGCGCACGCGTTCGCGCAGATTGATCTCGCCGGCGCGTAGCAGGAAGAAGACGGCCGCCGCATCGGTCGAGGCGACCGCGGCGCCGAGCAGGAAGGATTCCAGCCAGCTGAGGTCGAGCAGGTAATAGGCGGCGGCGCCGAACAGGCCAGTGGTCAGGATTACGCCGAAGGTCGCCAGCGACACCGCCGGTCCGGCCGCCTGGCGCAGCGCGTTGAGCGGCGTGCCGAAACCGGAATCGAACAGGATGACCGCCAGCGCCAGCGAGCCGGCAAAATATGCCACGCGCGCATTGTCGAATTCGATGCCGAGACCATCGACGCCGCTGGCGAGGCCGATGCAGAGGAAGAGCAGCAGCAAAGGGGCGCCGAAGCGGAAGGCGATCAGGCTCGAGAACGCTGCGGCGACGACTAGCGCTGTGCCGACCAGCGTGACGAGATAGATCGCATGCTCCATCCGTGATTTGCCCCTCGAATTCCTCTTTCTACCGATTCACGGGAGAGTGGGGCGAAGGCATGGCCGGTGCAAGGCGCAAGGATGGCTTTTTGCCTGATGCCGCTGATTTTCCGGCGTTTGGCGGCTTGGCGCGCCTTGCCCGCCGCCCTGACGAAAAACGCCCGGACAAGCCGGGCGTTCGAAGCTGCGAGACGATGCCTTCAGGTCAGGCGATGGTCTTGCCAAAGGCGACCGAGGTGTCGGCCATGCGGTTAGAGAAGCCCCACTCATTGTCGTACCAGGACAGCACCGAAACGAAGTTGCCGTCCATGACCTTGGTCTGGTCGAGCGCCAGGATCGACGAGCGCGGATCGTGGTTGAAGTCGATCGACACATTCGGGTGATGGGTGACGCCGAGAATGCCCTTCAACTTGCCGTTGGAGGCGGCGATCACCGCTTCGTTGATCTCCTGCACGGTGGTGGCGCGCTTGGCGATGAACTTGAAGTCGACAACCGAGACGTTGGGGGTCGGCACGCGGATCGAGATGCCGTCGAGCTTGCCCTTGAGGTCGGGCAGCACCAGGCCGATCGCCTTGGCCGCACCGGTCGAGGTCGGGATCTGCGACAGGGCAGCCGCGCGGCCGCGGTAGAGATCTTTGTGCATGGTGTCCAGCGTCGGCTGGTCGCCGGTGTAGGAGTGGATCGTCGTCATCATGCCCTTTTCGATGCCGACGGTCTCGTGCAGCACTGCGGCCAGCGGCGCCAGGCAGTTGGTGGTGCAGGACGCATTCGAGATGACGATGTGGTCCTTGGTCAGCTTGTCGTGGTTGATGCCGTAGACGACGGTGAGGTCAGCACCTTCGGCAGGCGCGGAGACCACGACGCGCTTGGCGCCGGCGGTCAAATGCGCGGCAGCCTTGTCGCGGGCGGTGAAGATGCCGGTGCATTCGAGCGCGATGTCGATGCCGAGTTCCTCCCACGGCAGTTGCGCCGGGTCCTTGATCGCGGTGACCTTGAAGGTCTCCTTGCCGACGGTGATCTGGTCGCCCAAGACCGACACTTCGTGCGGGAAGCGGCCGTGCACGCTGTCATAGCGCAGCAGATGCGCGTTGGTCTCAACCGGGCCGAGGTCGTTGACGGCGACCACGTCGATATCCTTGCGGCCGGATTCATGGATGGCGCGCAGGATGTTGCGGCCGATGCGGCCAAATCCGTTGATGGCAACTCTGACGGTCATTTTACTCTCCCTGGGAGCTGGAGGCGGCAGATGGGTCCGCAGCTTCATAGCGGCGGATGGCACAAGAATCCAGCCGCAGAAGGCCGAAGTTAAATCGATTAGGTTGGTCCAGCCCCGCGAATCCGCCTTGGAGGTGCGCGGGACTGACCCTGATCTTACTTGCCGTGCAGGCGGGCTTCCGCAGCCTTGGCCGCGGCTTCGGCGGTGATGCCGAAATGCGGGTAGAGCTGCTCGATGGTGCCGGAAGCGCCGAAGCCGGTCATGCCGATGAAGATGCCGTCGGAGCCGATCAGGTGATCCCAGCCCTGGCGGATGCCGGCCTCGATCGCCATCTTGATCGGCGCGTTGCCGATCGTCTCCTTGCGGTAGGCGTCGCTCTGCTGGTCGAACAGTTCGAAGCAAGGCACCGAGACGACGCGGGTCGGGTGCCCATGCTTTTCAAGCAAATCACGGGCGCCGAGCGCGATCTCGACCTCGGAGCCGGTGGCGAAGATCGTCACCGCCGCTTCGCCGCTCGCCGCGGCCAGTTCATAGGCGCCCTGGCTGCTGAGGTTCCTGGCCGAGTGCTCGGTGCGCACCGTCGGCAGGTTCTGACGGGTCAGCGCCAGGGTGGACGGGGTCTTTTCCGATTCAATGGCGATCTGCCAGCATTCGGCGGTTTCCACCGCGTCGGCCGGGCGGAAGACATTGTGGTTGGGGATGGCGCGGAGCGCCGCCAGGTGCTCGACCGGCTGGTGGGTCGGGCCGTCTTCGCCCAAACCGATCGAATCATGGGTCATGACGAAGATCGAGCGGATGCCCATCAGCGACGCCAGCCGCATCGACGGACGGGCATAGTCGGAGAAGCACATGAAGGTGCCACCATAGGCGATGAGGCCGCCATGCAGCGTCAGGCCGTTGAGGGCGGCCGCCATGCCATGCTCGCGGATGCCGTAGTGGACATAGCGCTGGCCGTAATCGTCCGGCGTGATGTTCTTGGTCTGGCTGGTCTTGGTGTTGTTGGAGCCGGTGAGGTCGGCAGAGCCGCCGATGGTTTCCGGCACCGCGCCATTGATGACTTCCAGCGCCATTTCCGACGATTTGCGGGTGGCGACCTTCGGCTTGTCGGCCGACAGCTTCTTCTTGTAGTCGGCAATGACGGCATCGAAATTCGACGGCAGCTTGCCGGCGAGGCGGCGCTCGAACTCGGCCTTCAACTCAGGCTGGGCCTTGGCCAGGCGGCCCTCCCAGTCGGTGCGCGGCTTGGCGCCGGCCTTGCCGGCGGTGCGCCAGGCGTCGAGGATGTCGGCCGGGATCTCGAAGGGCGGCGAGTCCCAGTTGAAGAATTTCCGCGCGCCTGCGATCTCGTCGGCGCCGAGCGGCGAACCGTGCGCCTTGTTGGTGCCGGCCTTGGTCGGGGCGCCGAAGCCGATGGTCGTCTTGCAGGCGATCATCGTCGGCTTGTCGGAATGGCGGGCGGCTTCGATGGCGTAGGCGATCGCCTCGGGGTCGGTGCCGTCAATGTGGCTGGCGTTCCAGCCGGAGGCCTGGAAGCGGGCGACCTGGTCGGTGTTGTCTGCAAGCGAAACCGGACCGTCGATCGAGATGTTGTTGTTGTCCCAGAAGACGATCAGCTTGTTGAGCTTGAGGTGGCCGGCCAGCGCGATGGCTTCCTGGGAAACACCTTCCATCAGGCAGCCGTCGCCGGCCAGCACATAGGTGTAGTGGTCGACGAGGTCGTTGCCGAAGGCGGCGTTCATGATGCGCTCGCCGAGCGCGAAGCCGACCGAATTGGCGAGACCCTGGCCGAGCGGGCCGGTCGTCGTCTCGATGCCGGTGGCATGGCCGTATTCGGGATGGCCGGCGGTCTTGGAACCCAGCTGGCGGAAATGCTTGATCTGGTCGAGGGTCATGTCCTCGTAACCGGTCAGATGCAGCAGCGAGTAGAGCAGCATCGAACCATGGCCGGCCGACAGGATGAAGCGGTCGCGGTCCGGCCAATGGGGGTTCTTCGGATCATATTTCAGGAAGCGGGTGAACAGCACTGTGGCGATGTCGGCGCAGCCCATGGGCAGGCCGGGATGGCCGGACTGGGACTTCTCGACGGCGTCCATGGAGAGAAAACGGATCGCATTGGCCATCCGGTCATGTTGTTCACGCGACGTCATGGTACCTCCGGGGTGGGGATTTGTGGGCTTGGCAGAGCCCAGGAAAGAGTGCGCGACACATAGCAGCCACGGGCTTTTAGTCAACAAATCGGCTGCACATTTGCCGGTCTTGTGATGGCTTTGAGACCTTATGGGGCGACCTACATTAGCGTTAGCGGGGGACAGTCGCGAGAGCTTTGTTGACGTTGCCTTCACCCGGTGCCTAATGTTTCCTTGTTAACGCGTTCTGAACGCGAAGCGATTCGGTGATGGGCAGGGCACAGGACGAAGGCCATGACCGGCGAAACCACACTCAAGGAAGTCATCCACAGGCTGGGCAAGGCCATCGAGGGGCTGGAAAACGCCGTCGCGGCCAAGCTCGAGCACGAGCGCGACTATTCCGAAGCCGAGGCTGAGGTGCAGCGCATGAACGCCGACCGTTCACGGCTGGCGCAGGAACTCGACAATTCCGAAGCCCGCGCCGAACGGCTGGAAGATGCCAACAAGGAAGTGTCGCGCCGCTTGGTGACCGCCATGGAAACCATCCGCGCGGTGCTGGACAGGTAGGAGCTGCAGGCCATGGCACAGGTCACGGTTTCCATCGACGGCAAGCAGTATCGCATGGCTTGCGACGAGGGTCAGGAAGAGCACCTGATCGACCTCGCCGAGCGGTTCGACCGTTATGTCTCGCATCTGAAGGATTCGTTCGGCGAGATCGGCGACCAGCGGCTGACGGTGATGGCCGGCATCATGGTGATGGACGAGCTTTCGGAGCTGCAGAAGCGGGTCAAGGGCATGGAGACCGAAGTGCAGACGCTGCGCAAGACGCGCGACGAAGCGCTGACCAAGGCCGACAAGAACGACACCGTGCTGACCAGCGCGCTCGGCGCGCTCGCCCAGCGCATGGAAGACCTGGCCACGTCGCTGGCGGTCAACAAGGCCTGAGCCTTTCCCGCACAAACGAAAGATTGTCGGCCCAACGTCGGTCCGTAGAACGAAAGTGCTCGTTCCGTCGCCAATAATAGTTTCCTATTGTCCTGCAGCCGCGATTTTTGCGCTAAGATGCGGGAATGCCGGAGCGTTGACGCCGTCCACGGCCGCTCCTGACGAAATCTGTTGCTGGGGAAATAATGCCATGAGCCTTCGTATCAACGACATCGCGCCTGACTTCACCGCCGAGACCACGCAAGGGCCGATCAAGTTTCATGACTGGATCGGCGACGGCTGGGCGATCCTGTTCAGCCATCCGAAGAATTTCACCCCGGTCTGCACCACCGAGCTGGGCACGATGGCGGGGCTCGAAGGCGAGTTCAAGAAGCGCAACGTCAAGGTCATCGGCATTTCCGTCGATCCCGTTGCGAGCCACGACAAGTGGCAGGCCGACATCAAGACGGCGACCGGCCAGACGGTGAACTACCCGCTGATTGGCGACAAGGACCTCAAGGTGGCCAAGCTTTATGACATGCTGCCGGCGGGCGCCGGCGAGACGTCGGAAGGCCGCACGCCGGCCGACAACGCCACGGTGCGCTCGGTCTATGTCATCGGGCCGGACAAGAAGATCAAGCTGGTGCTGACTTACCCAATGACGACGGGCCGCAACTTCGACGAGATCCTGCGCGCGGTCGATTCCATGCAGCTGACGGCCAAGCACCAGGTGGCGACGCCGGCCAACTGGAAGCAGGGCGAGGATGTGATCATCACCGCCGCGGTTTCGAACGAAGATGCGGTCAAGCGTTTTGGCGCTTTCGAGACGATCCTGCCCTATCTCAGGAAGACCAAGCAGCCGTCAGCCTAGGTTTTCTCCGTCGGAGCTATTTGGGGCTTCAGTCCTATTTGTGGCAAGGCGTGCTTGACCGGCGCGCTTTGCCAGATGACCATGCTCTTGTTCAACCCGACGGAGAAAACGGTTCCTGTCGGGCAAGGGGCAGGGGGGCCGGACATTGGACATCGCTTCGGCCAAACCTGAGGTCGCCGGCTTCTACGACAAGCCGACCGGCGCCATCCAGTATGTCGTCACCGACCCGGTGACGAGACGCTGCGCCGTCATCGACCCGATCCTCGATTTTGACGAAAAATCCGGCGCGACGGCGACGAAGAATGCCGACGCCTTGCTGGATTTCGTCCGGGCAAACGGGCTGGAGCTCGAGTGGATCCTGGACACCCATCCGCATGCCGATCATTTCTCGGCGGCGCACTATCTCAAGGAAAGGACCGGCGCGCCGACGGCGATCGGCGACAGGATCGTCGAAGTCCAGGCGCTGTGGAAGGCGATCTACAACTGGCCGGATTTCCCCGCCGACGGCTCGCAGTGGGACCGGCTGTTTGGGGAAGGCGAAACGTTCATGATCGGCAACCTTCCGGTCAAGGTGCTGTTCTCGCCCGGCCACACGCTGGCCTCGATCACCTATGTCATTGGCGACGCAGCCTTCGTCCACGACACGCTGTTCATGCCCGACAGCGGCTCGGCAAGGACGGACTTTCCCGGCGGCAGTGCCGCGCGGCTGTGGCATTCGATCCAGGGCATTCTGGCGCTGCCGGACGAAGCGCGGGTGTTTGTCGGCCACGACTATCAGGCCGGCGGCCGCGAGCCGTGCTGGGAGAGCACGGTCGCCGAGCAGAGGGCAAAGAATATCCACCTCGTTGCGGCGCGCAGCGAAGCCGAGTTCGTCGACTTGCGCGAAGCGCGCGACAAGACACTGCCGATGCCGCGGCTGATCCTGCATGCGCTGCAGGTCAACATGAATGGTGGACGGCTGCCGGAACCGGAGGCCAATGGGAGGCGGTATCTGAAGTTTCCGCTTGATGGGCTTTGAGAGGGCAGTTGGCGAAGCTGCCGATCTCCCCCGCAAGGGGGGAGATTGGATGTCAAGAATGCTTTCGCCAATCGCCAGCGTAAGCGTAAGACATAAAAAAAGGCGGCGCCGGTTTCCCGACGCCGCCTTCTGTTCCTTAGCCGAACCCAGCTTTACGCCGCGGGCTGCGCCTCGATCGTGCGCAGGGCCTGCATCTGGCGCTTGGCGGCGGCCTTGACCGCGTCCTGCACCTTTTCGAAGGCGCGCACCTCGATCTGGCGCACGCGCTCGCGGCTGATGTCGAACTCGGACGACAGTTCTTCCAGCGTCAGCGGCTCCTCGGCGAGGCGGCGGGCCTCGAAGATGCGCCGCTCACGATCATTGAGCACGGCCAGAGCGCCCGACAGCATGCCGCGGCGGTTTTCCAGCTCGTCCTGCTCGATCAGCATGTCTTCCTGGCTTTCGTGGTCATCGACCAGCCAGTCCTGCCATTCGCCGGATTCACCTTCGCTGGCGCGGATCGGCGCGTTCAGCGACGCGTCGCCGGACAGGCGGCGGTTCATCGACACGACTTCAGCTTCCGACACGTTCAGCCGGGTGGCGATCTCGGTGATCTGGTCGGGCTTGAGGTCGCCATCGTCCAGCGCCTGGATCTTGCCCTTCACCTTGCGCAGGTTGAAGAACAGGCGCTTCTGATTGGCGGTCGTGCCCATCTTGACCAGGCTCCACGAGCGCAGGATGTACTCCTGGATCGAGGCCTTGATCCACCACATGGCGTAGGTCGCGAGGCGGAAGCCACGCTCGGGTTCGAATTTCTTGACGGCCTGCATCAGGCCGACATTGCCTTCCGAGATCACTTCGCCGATCGGCAGGCCGTAGCCGCGATAGCCCATGGCGATCTTGGCGACGAGCCGAAGATGGCTGGTGACGAGCTTGTGCGCAGCGGAAGTGTCTTCATGCTCGGCGTAGCGCTTGGCGAGCATGTACTCTTCCTGCGGCTGAAGCATGGGAAAGCGGCGGATTTCTTCCAGGTAGCGGCTGAGGCCGCCTTCGCCGGAAACAATACTGGGTAGTGACTGGGCCATGATTGCGCCCCCTCTCTATTGGAGTGATGCCCCCGAAACGCGGCGGGCATGTGACGCGAGCACCAAAAGGCTCGCCCGCGGCAACTGATTTATATAGGAACAAAACCAGAAAAGACAGGCATTTGTTCAACACGAAACAGTGTGTCACGCTGAAGTGAACAATGCCGCTCAGGTTTTAGCTGGCTGGTTCAGAGCTTGCGGAAGCCGCCGACGAGTTCCTCCATGTCCCCCGGTATCGGCGCCTCGAACCTCATCGATAAATGGGTAGCCGGGTGCCGAAATGCAAGGAGCCAGGCATGCAAAGCTTGCCTGGAAAATGCCTTGACCTGGGTTTTCAGCGGCTCGGGCAGCCGGTTGGCCTTGGTGCGGAAGGCCTGGCCGTAATCCGGGTCGCCGATGACGGGGTGGCCGATATGAGCCATGTGGACGCGGATCTGGTGGGTGCGGCCGGTTTCCAGCCGGCATTCGACCAGGCTGGCGGCGGCGAACGGCTGCTGGTTTTCGCCGAAACGCTCCTTGACGGTGAAATGGGTCACGGCGTGGCGGGCGTCGTCACGGCCTTCCGACACGACGGCGCGGCGCACGCGGTCGGCGGCACGGCCAAGCGGCGCGTCGACCGTTCCGGTCGGCCGCGACGGGATTCCCCAGACCAGCGCCAGATAAGCACGTTCGAGGTCGCCGGTGCGGCCGTGGTCGGCAAAGGCCTCCGACAGCGCCTTGTGGGCGCGGTCGGTCTTGGCCACCACCATGACGCCGCTGGTTTCCTTGTCCAGCCGATGGACGATGCCCGGCCGCCTGACGCCGCCAATGCCTGAAAGACTGTCGCCGCAGTGGTGGATCAGGGCATTGACCAACGTGCCGGTCCAGTTGCCGGCGCCGGGATGGACGACGAGGCCGGCCGGCTTGTTGATGACGATCAGCTCGTCGTCCTCATAAAGCACGTCGAGCACGATGGCCTCGCCTTGCGGTTCGGCCGGTTCCGGCTCGGGCATGACGACCGATACGCGCTCGCCGGCACTCATCTTGCGCTTGGTCTCGTCGACCGGCTTGCCGTCGATCGAAACGGCACCTTGCCGGATCAGCATCTGCACCCGGCTGCGCGACATGTCGGGACCAAGGGCGCTCGCCAGCCACTGGTCGAGGCGCTGGCCGGCCGCTTCCGCGCCGGCTTCGAGCACGGTTGGCGCCGCCTCTATGAATTGTCCAGCCTCTATCAATTCAGGGGTCTCTTCGCTATGAGCGCTCATCGAAAAAAGTTCCGGAAGTTCTGCCATGGCCCGGCCCGTTGCCGATGAAGAAGAAAAGCCGCTCGATCCCGAGATCGAAAAGGTGCGCGGCAGGCTCATCCGTTTCATGGCCATCAATCTCGGCCTGCTTTTGCTGGCCCTTATGGTGGTGATCGCGGCCATTGTCTACAAATCGCGCAAAGCGCCGCCCGCGAACCCGCCGCTCGCCAACGACATTCCAGTTCCGCCCGGCGAGCCGCTCGCGGCCGACATAGTGCTCCCGGTCGGAGCCAAGGTGATCAGCCAGGCTCTGTCGGGCAATCGCATTTCGATCGACGCCGAGATCAGCGACGGCAGCCGCACCATCTTCGTCTACGACATCGCCGAGCGCCGTATCATCGGCCGCTTCGCCATACGCAACAAATGAGCGGGCCGAAACAATGACCGGGTTTGCCGACCATCGCCGCATAGCAACCGTTACGCTCGTCGTCGCCGACTATGACGAGGCGATCGCCTGGTATGTCGGCAAGCTTGGCTTTGTCCTCTGCGACGACATCGAGCTCGGCGACGGCAAGCGCTGGGTGACGGTAACGCCGGCGGTCGGGCAAGGGCCCCGGCTGCTTCTGGCGGAAGCATTGGACGATGTGCAGAAGAGCCGCGTCGGCGACCAGACCGGAGGCCGCGTGGTTTTGTTTCTCGAAACCGATGATTTTGACAGTGACCATGCGACCATGCTGGAAAACGGCGTCGACTTCCACGAAACGCCACGCCATGAGCCCTACGGTACCGTGGCGGTTTTCGCCGATCTCTACGGCAATCTGTGGGACCTGATCGAGCCGAAACGCTAGGTTCGCGAAGCGACATTACACAGAAGCGGTCCGGCCGTTCCAAGCCCAGTTGCTTTTTCCAAACCGTCAGCCTATATCGCCGGTTCTTGAACGCGCCCATCGTCTAGCGGTCAGGACACCGCCCTCTCACGGCGGGAACAGGGGTTCGATTCCCCTTGGGCGTACCAAGCAACGACTTTCCTTCCGCATCATCGAAAATTTCGGGCAGCAGCCGCGCGGATCGCGTGTGACCGCGAGGGTCGGCGCATCAGCGAAATTCGGCAAGTCCGCGCACCCGAATACACCCAATTTAAGTCAGGCCGCGACGCTTGAAAGCGTAGCGATCTCTGTTACTTGCGGTGCGGGGATAGCATCTGCGGCAACGCGGATTTGGTTTGGCATAGCAGGCATGAATTCGGCAAAAATGATATGCCCGTGCTGTCACGGCAGCGGGCAGGTTTTCGATTGCTTGAAATGGCGTGAGTCGAAAGGGCATTGCTGCCCGCAAGGCACGCACCGGGCCGGCTGTCCCGGGCAGACGATGGCATGCGCCGAATGCGCGGGCCTGGGAACGCTGGCGGAAGCCGATCTCAGAGCCGTTGCATAGCCTCAGGTCATGCAACTCAAACCCCTTTCACCATCCAGCGCCGGCAGTCTCCGCGAGCTTCTGGCGCGGCGCTGCCAATTGCACTAGCATCATGTACGAATTCGCCAAAGGGCGTTGCGGCGCGCAAGACGCCGGGGAACATAGGCGAGGGTCGGCGAGGAGGAGACCGATGCAGAAACTGCAGTCGCAGGGCGTCCATCACATCACCCTCGTCGGCGCCGGGCGCCAGACTTCGATCGATTTCTGGGAGGGCGTGCTCGGCATGCCGTTCATCTTCGAGCAGCCCAACCTCGACAAGCCAAGCGAAAGTCATCTCTATTTCGATCCCGGCGACGGCAGGTTGATCACCGTCTTCACCGACGAGAGCCGCACGCCGGTCAAGCGGCGCACGCCCACCGAACCGGGCTGCGTCCATCATATTGCGTTCTCGGTGTCGCGCGTCACTTTCCTGCAGGCGGTCGCCCGGCTCGACGAACGCGCCATCAAGCACAGCGGCGTCAAGGATCGCGGCTTCATGGATTCGATCTATTTCGAGGATCCGCTCGGCCTCTTGATCGAACTCGCCTCCTATCGCTTCGATCCGCCGGCAGGTTTCACCCATGCCGACGTGCTGATGCAGGCGCACAAGCTGCGCGTTGCGCGCGGCGACTACAACATCGCCGAAGTGCACCTTGCCGACGCGATCCAGACGCTGGTCGAGTGGTCGCGCGCGACCTTGTCGGACGACCGGACGCCGAAGAATCCATACTGACGGCCAGCAAAAGGGGAGGACCACAATGGCAAAGACAGTGATCAAGAGCGCCGGGAAATCAGCGGCCAAGCCTGCGGCGAAAGCGGCTGCGAAGCCGGCCGCAAAGGCGGCCGTAAAGGCCGCGCCGAAGGCAGCCGCAAAGCCGGCCGCGAAAGCCGCGACGAGGCCGGCTGCCAAGAAATCCGCGCCGAAGGTCAAGGCGGCGAAAAAACCGGCGCTGAAGCTCTCGATGCTGAAGCCGAGCGTCAACAACATGACCGTCCGGGTGTTTGCCCGTGCGGCCGGGTTCGACGCCGCCGAGACCGACGCCTGGGGCCACACGCGCTCGCCCGAATATATGGCGCGCAATCCGGCGCATCTGACGCCGATGATCGAGGACAAGGGGCTGCCGCGCGGCGTGCTCTGGGAGAGCTGTGCCATCATGCAGTATCTCGCCAACAAGCACGGGCTGGAGAAATTCTATCCCAAGGCGCCGGCCAAGCGGGCGATGGTCGACAGCGCCATGTTCTACCTGATCGGCACGCTCTACCCGTATGTGGCGCGCGCCACCTATCCGGCGCTGGGTTTCCCGCACTATGCCGGCGAGGTCGGCCATAGCGACGCTCATCCGGAGAAGAAGTCCGAGGCGCAGAAGGCCGCCATGGCGGCGATTGCCGAGCCGCTGGAGGTGTTTCACTCCTTCTTCAGGGACGGCAAGCCGTTCATCGGCGGCAAGCACCCGTCGATCGCCGACATACGCCTGGCATCGACGCTGGAGTTCCTGGCCGTCATCGACTATGCGCTGCCCAAATGGGCCAAGGAGTATGTCGCTGCGATGGAGAAGAAACTCGGCCAGGCCTATGCCGAGCCGGCCGGCGATGTCAGAGGCTACATTGCCTATGTGAAGTCGCAGGCCAGCGCGCAACGCTAAGGATTCATTAACCAGAACGCTGTCTATTGAAGGCACCGCGCGACCACGGATGTACTGGCGCAAGGGTGAAGGGAAAGGTCGGCGCAATGCCGGCCTTTTGCTTTTCGCCGATGCGCCATCAGGCGCGTCTCATGCTGTAAAGTCCGACATCAGGCATATTGCCATCGTCTGCTTCGACCCTACCATCATGGTCGGCGGACGACACACGAGGAGCTTTGCGATGAAGGGCGTAGCGAGAGTGTTTGCGATTGCCGGTGTTGTGTTGGTCGGAGGCTACCCGTGCAATGCCGCGCCGCTCGACACGATGGCGGAGGTCGGCGATGCCATCCAGGCGTGCTGGACGCCGCCGGCGGGTGTTGGAAATGCCAGCGTCACCTTGAGCTTCAGCTTCAAGCGCGACGGCACGCTGATCGGTCCGCCGCGGCCGACGGCGATCAAGGTCGATGGCGATGCCGATACCAGGAAGTCATTCGTCGACGCCGCAACCACTGCCCTGCAAAAGTGCCTCCCGTTGAGCTTCTCGCCGACGCTGGCGCAAGGCGTCGCGGGCAATGTCTTCACCGTGCAATTCGCTTCGCCCAAGCAGTAGGCGAGCGGGCGAGCGTTTCACCGTTTTCACAGAAACGGCGACCCCCTCTCTCGTTGTCTTGACGCAATTCCCAGGGGAAAGCGCTACGCGCTTTTCCCGGAAAAACGACTCACACTTTTCCTGAAGTTGCTCTGATCAGTTGTGCGGGCGTCTGATATCGACATGCCGCTGCAGTTCCGGCGTCTCGAAGACGTAGTCGGCCCAGGCGGATTCCGGAATCTGTCCGGCCAGATAGCATTCCAGCAACAGGCTCTGTTCGGGATCGAGCGCTCTCGGCGCCCGCTCATGGTCCAGCCCCAGCGAGTGGAACAGGTTCCTGGTCAGGCCAGAGACAGTGAAGTGAATAGACATCTTCGTCTCCTTTGCCCGACACAACGCGAGACACCGGAGAAAGGTTTCATCCGCAAGGGCCCGATAACGCGGGATCGATGATTGCGGCGGCCCGGGCTCGCCCGAGCCTGGCCTCGTCGCAATCTTGAAACAAAAGTGTAATAGCGAATTTACAGGAACCGGCATAATACACTCGGCATAAAATACCTGGCGGTTGCTGGCGTCTCTTGAATTAGACTTACCTCACGCATTGAGGCTCAATCGGCTGGAGCGGCGATCGGCTCCACAGGGGTACAAGGACCAGGTGTCGCCGATGATGCGTTTGTGGCTTGTCGTGACCTTTGCACTGGTGTCGGCAAGCGTCCTCGGCATTTCGGCTTCCCTTGCCGATCCATGCGCCGCGCTCAGGAGCCAGCTGGCACCGTCCGGCCGCAGCGGCGGGATCAGCTCCGAGCTTGCGCAGCTGCGTCGCCAGCTTGCGGCGATCCAGGGGCTGGAGAGGCAACGCCGGTGCACGGCGCAAAGTGCGGTGGGGGGCTTCTTCAATGCTTGCGCCGACCTCGCCAAAAGCCGCACACAGGTGCAACGCCAGATCGCCGGCGCCGCGATTTCGCGCCGGGATGCGTCCGGACTGCAGGCCAGGCTCGTCGCGCTCGGCTGCACGCCCGCCGCCGGGCAACAAAGACAGCGTCCGGCTGGCGCCATGATCGGCAGCAATTCGATGCTGTTTTGCGTTCGTCTCTCCGACGGCTATTTCTTCCCGGCGCCGAAATCGCAGTTCGTGCAAGGCGGCGATGTCAAGGAGATGGTCGATCAGTGCCGCTACATCTGCGACGATGCCGGCGTCGACCTGTACACGCTCAGTGATCCAAGCCTTGAAACCGAAGAGATGGTCGCGCTCGATACGCGCACATCCTACAAGGACCTGCCGACGGCCTTCAAATATCGCAATGATGCGAACTTCAGGGCCTGCGACCTCAAGCGCTATCACCGGCGCGTTGCCGAGCTGAGAGCGCGCACGGTGACGCCAGCCAATATGGCCAACGCGATCATTCCTTTGCCGTCAGCGAAGCCGGATCTTGGCACCGTGGCGCAACTTCTCCAGCCTGGCGCAGACGCTGCAGAGGCCAGGGGCGCCGCCCAGCGACAATCGGTCGAGCCATTGGCCGGCTCGCGGCCGGTCAGGGTGGTCGGGCCGGCTTTCTTCCCGGCGGAGTAACCTGCGCCTAGAGCGTTTCACCGTTTCACCGAAACGGCGAACCGCTCTATGTCTTTGTTTTACGCAATTCCGGACGGAAAACCGTTTCACACTTTTCCTGGAATTGCACTAGTACCAGCTATTCGCAAACCATCCTGTAGCGTTTGCCGGGTTCGCTGACATTCTTGCAGGTGAGCGGATTGGCCGGTTCGGAAGCCATGCTGGGAGGGCTGGACCTGACGTGCCGCCTTGGCGCAGCTATTTGTGTCGTGTGCCTGCGTGCCGCGGGCCGGTAGGGCTCCTGCGGCGGCGGCGTCGGAAACACACCGGCTGCCGCCTGCATCCGGCTGGCCTCAGTCTGCGACGGATCGCGATCCCAGACCCGCCTGATATCGAGCGGCTTCGGGATCACCACCGTGCCGTCATAGCTGCGTGCGCAGCCGCTGCCCGCAAGCAGCGCCATGCACAGGAAACAAGGCACGATCCAACCGGTCATCAGCAACACCCCCGCCGACTTATAGCCCGGCCGGGGTTCCGCCGACAACCGGCGGAATACCGCAGGGCAATGTGGCTCTGGCCGCAGTCTGGATTGGTTATGGTTAGCGGATCATTAATGCTTCTCGGGCACATTCCGCCGGCGAACCGCTGAGGGGGTTCGGCCTTGGCTTTCGGGGTGGGAACGGGATGGCTGACGGGACTGTTGGAACACGCGGCGGACGCGGTTCCCGAAAAGGGGTGGTGAACGGCGAGGATACGTCCGTCGGGGGTTCGCCCGAAGCGCTGCGCGAACTGGTCGGGGCCGGCGCCGACTGGGTCTGGGAGACCGACGCCGAGCTGCGCTTTTCCTGGCTTTCGGAGAACTACCAGGCCGCCACCGGCATCGATCCCGCCAGCATTCTTGGCCGTTTCCGCTTCGATTTCCTCAAGCAGATGGTGCACGGCAATCGACACGCCGCCGCGCATCTGGAGGATCTGCAGGCGCATCGGCCGTTTCGCGACTTTGTTTATGAGTTGAAGGGCGGCCGTCCCGGCTGCCGCTGGGTTTCGATCACCGGTTCCCCGCGGTTCGACGGCGAAGGCGAATTCATCGGCTATCGCGGCATCGGCCGCAACGTCACGGCACTGGCCGGTGCGCTGGACGAACTGCGGCAGGACGAGAGCGATCCGCCGGCCGGCGAGGCTACGCAGCACCTCGCCGATCTCGAGCGGACAATGGATGCCATGCATATGGGCGTCGTGGTGCTTGACGCGAAGTTCGACACGCTCATCGTCAACAAGGCCTATCGCGAGCTCTCCAGGATTCCCGACGGCGCCGTCACGGTCGGCGCGCCGTTCAGCCTGTTGATGGAACTCAACCGCCGCAACGGCATCTACGGCGATCTCGATGAACAGCAGTGGCAGCACTACCTAGCCACCCGCATCGAGGAGATCAGCGCCGGCTCGGTTGCGCCACGCGAATTTCTCCATGCCAATGGCAGGACGATGATGTTCTCCGTGACGGCGTTGTCCGGCGGCAAGCGGCTGTTGACCTACTACGACGTCTCCGAGCTCAAGCGTCGCGACGCCGAGATCGAGAGTGCCAACGCCAAAATTACGGAGACCTTCGCCAATCTTCGCACGATGGTCGACCAGATGCCGATCGGCGTGCTCGTCCTCGATGCGGAGATGCGCGCGGAGGTGATCAACCGCGCCTTCTATGATTTCTGGGAAATCGATCCCCGACGCGCCGGCATCGGCTGCGGCTTCCGCGAACTGATGCAGGCCAGCCGCGATATGGACCCTTACGGTGCTGACGATGCCGAATGGCAGGGCCACATCGCCGAGCGCGAAGCAGAAATCTCGGCCGGCCTGGTTGGCTCCAGGCAACTGCCACGCAATGACGGCCGTACGCTGATTGCCTCGCTGGCGCCGCTCGCCGGCGGCAAAAGGCTGATCTCCTATGTCGACGTCACCAACATGAAGGATCGCGAGGCTGAACTCGCCCAAGCGCTGGAGAAATCGCGGCTGGCCGAGGCGGTGATCAACGGCGTCAAGGACCCGATCTTCGTCAAGGACGACAATCTGCGTTTCGTCTTCGTCAATGAGGCGTTTTCGGCACTGTTCGGACAGAGCCCGCAAGCGATGCTGGGCAGGCCCGGCGGCGACTTCCTCAAGCAAAAGGACGCCGCGCAATTCGAAGACAGCGAACGCGCCGTGCTGGCGACCGGCACGCCCTACGAGGTCGAGGAGACTTTCGACGCCGAGGGCGCCAGCCGCTCGCGCATCGTGCGCAAGAACCGCGTCGGCATGCCCAGCGGCCGCAACTATGTCGCCGGTTTCCTGTTCGACATCTCCGACATGAAGCGCCGCGAGACCGAAGCCGAGGACGCCCGCAAGAACCTCACCACGGTGCTGGAGTCGCTGCCGGCGGCCGTCATCATCTATGACCGCGACGACAAGTTCGTCTTTGCAAACCGCAAGCTGCAGGACACGCTGCCGGAGCTGAAACCGGCATGGCAGCCCGGCCGCAGCTTCCGCGAGGCCCTGGAACTCGGACATTCGGTCGGCTATTTCCGATCGAGCGGCGATCGAGAAATCGATAGGCTCTATGAAGGCGACCCCGATGTCTGGCTCAATGCCATCCTCGCCCGCTATCGCCTGCCCAACTCGTCCTATGAGCGCCTCAATGCGGACGGCCGCTGGTATCAGGTCTACGATATGCGCACCGAGGACGGCACCTTCATCGGCGTGCGCGTCGACATCTCGGAGATCAAGAGCCGCGAAAAGGCGCTGCAGGAAAGCATGCGCCAGATCGACCTGTTCCGCCACGTCATGGACGAACTGCCGGTCGCCGCCTTCATCAAGGCGCAGGATCTGAGCATGGAATTCGTCAACAAGGCCTGGTGCGCGCTGACCGGCATCCCCAAGGAGGAAGTCATCGGCCGGACCGATCTCCAGCTTTTCGGCATCGACGACGCCGAAACCTACACCCATGACGACACCGAGGTCGTCGTCACCGGCCGCGGCCGCGAGATCGAGGAGCCCGTTACCCATCGCGACGGCACGGTGCGGCAATTGATGACGCGCAAGAGCCGGCTGGTGGCGCTCGATGGGTCGGTGCACCTTGTCGGCTCCAGCACCGACATCACCGACGTCAAGGCGCGCGAGCAGGCGCTGGAAGAGAGCATGCGCGAGAACGAGGTGTTCCGCAATCTCATCGACAACGTGCCGGTGTCGATCTACGCCAAGCGCTCCGACCTCAGGCAGTTCTACGTCAACAAGGGCTGGTGCGACCTCACCGGCCTCCGCAGGGAAGACGCGATCGGCAAGACGGACATCGAGATTTTCGGCGAAGACGGCGAAGCCTTCGTCAACAGTGATCTCGCCGTGCTGCGCACAGGCGATACACAGGAGATCGAGGAAACGGTGACGCTTGCCGACGGCAGCGTGCGCCACCAGTTCGCCCGCAAGGGCGCGATGATCGCGTCCGACGGTTCGCTCTATCTGATTGGGTCGACCACCGACATCACCGAACTGAAGCTGCGCGAGGCCGAACTGCGCGAGGCGCGCCAGCGCGCCGTGCTGGCCGACCGCGCCAAGTCGGAATTCCTGGCCAATATGAGCCACGAGATCCGCACGCCGATGAACGGCGTACTCGGCATGGCCGAGTTGCTGGCCAAATCCGACCTCGATCCCAAGCAGAAGACGTTCACCGATATCATCGTCAAGTCGGGTAACGCGCTCTTGACCATCATCAACGACATACTGGACTTCTCCAAGATCGATGCCGGACAGCTGGTGCTCGACCCTGCGCCCTTCAACCTGCCCGAAGCGATCGAGGATGTGGCGACGCTGATATCGACGCGCGCCAAGGAGAAGGACCTCGAGCTCATCGTGCGCGTCGAGCCGGGCCTGGAAAGCCTGTTCGTCGGCGATGTCGGTCGCGTCAGGCAGATCGTCACCAATCTGGTCGGCAACGCGGTGAAGTTTACCGACGAAGGCCACGTGCTGGTCGACGTGACCGGACAAAGGGGGCCGACGGGGACAAAGCTTACCGTTTCGGTCACCGACACCGGCATCGGCATTCCGCAGCAGAAATTAAAGCTCGTCTTCGAAAAATTCAGTCAGGCCGACACCTCGTCGACCAGACGCCACGAAGGCACAGGGCTCGGGCTCGCCATCACCTCGCGGCTGGTCGAGTTGATGGGCGGCGAGATCGGTGTCGAGAGCGCCGAAGGCAAGGGCTCGACCTTCTGGTTCACCGTGACATTGCCCAGGGCCGAGGAACAGACCGGACGGCGGATCATGCCGGTCGACGTGACCGGCTCACGGGTGCTGATCGTCGACGACAATGCCGTCAACCGATCGATCCTGAGCGAGCAGATGGCGTCATGGACCTTCGATTCCTGCGCCGCCGAAAGCGGACCCGAAGGGCTCAAGGTGCTGGTCGCCGCGGCTGCCTACGGCGTGCCGGTCGACTGCGTCGTGCTCGATTATCAGATGCCGGGGATGAGCGGCGCCGAAATGGCGCGCGTCGTGCGCAACACCGCAGGGCTGGCCGACACGCCGATCATCATGCTGACCTCGGTCGACCAGTCGCTCGCCAACACCAGCTATCGCGATCTCGGCATCGACGCCCAGCTGATCAAGCCGGCGCGTTCCTCGGTGCTTCTGGAAACGCTGGTCGCCACCATCCAGCGGCACCATCACAATATCACGGACGGCCGTGTGCTGCCGGCGGCAAGCAGCGGTTCCGGCGGCGGCAGGAACGAACCGTCGCCGGCAAAGCCGCCGCTCGCTGCATCGGAACGCGCCTTGCTGCAACCGCCGCCGGTTCGTGCCCGCGCCCGGGCCGCCGGGGATGAACGCCGGCTCGACATTCTCGTTGCCGAGGACAATGAGGTGAACCAGATGGTGTTCACCCAGATAATCGGCGAAACCGGCTACAGTTTCGAAATCGTCGGCAACGGCCGCAAGGCGCTCGACGCCTTCGGCCGGCTTAATCCGCGCATGATCCTGATGGACGTCTCGATGCCGGAGATGAACGGGCTCGAGGCCACCGCCGCAATTCGCCGGCTGGAAGAACATACGGGTATGCATATCCCGATCGTCGGCGTCACCGCGCATGCCTTGAAGGGCGACCGTGAGCGCTGCCTGGAAGCCGGCATGGACGACTATCTGCCCAAGCCGATCAGCCCCAGGGCGCTGCTCGAAAAGGTCGAGCGCTGGGTCGGCATATCAGGCGAAGCCCAACGAGACGCTGGATAGCAACCTGCGGCGCCGCCGGGATTCGGCCGCGCCGCAACAGCCAAGGATATGGTGCGATCGCACCATATCAAAGCTGGCGCCCAGTCAGGACAATGGTCGCAACGAAACCGCTCATTCAGTTACGGGCGGGAGCAAGCGACCGCCGACAAGAAACAGCGTCGAATCTACCCCAACGGACCTGTTTTTGGCGATGGCTCGGCCAAGATTCGCTCTGGTCACGGGCAACGCGCTCCCGTCCGGTTTTTCTTTCTCGGCATCGCGGCCTGCGGTGTGCCGGGACTTGATGCCAGCACGAATTGCGCAAGCGTCTGATTCCAGCGGCAACTTCCATTCCCACAAACCGGCTTAAAGGGTGCGGCCCACAAGACGTCTGTGCGACGTTACCGGGCTGACACGAAACTGTCATGCGACTGTAATAATCGAAGGCTATTGGCCTCAGCGGGCGCCGGTTTGAAGAGGGCGCCAAGAGACCATCTTCCGAACAGGAGCAGGCCACATGAAGAAATTCCTCGTTACGGCATCGGCCGTGGCGGTAGCGTTCGCCGCATCGTCCGGTGTCGCCGCTGCGCGTGACCAGATCCAGGTCGCCGGTTCGTCGACCGTGCTGCCTTACGCCAAGATCGTCGCCGAGCAGTTCGGCGAAACCTTCACCAACTTCAAGACCCCGGTGGTCGAGTCCGGCGGCAGCGGCGCCGGCATCAAGGAGTTCTGCAAGGGCGTCGGCGAAGACACGATCGATATCGCCAACTCCTCGCGCCCGATCAAGAAGGACGAGCTGAAGTCCTGCGCCGACGCCGGCGTCAAGGACGTCCAGGAAGTCCGCATCGGCTATGACGGCATCGTCTTTGCCACCGACATCAAGGGTCCGGACTGGGCGCTGGTTCCCGCCGACATCTACAAGGCGCTCGCCGCCAAGCTGGTGGTCGACGGCAAGCTGGTCGACAACCCGAACACCAAGTGGAACCAGGTCAATCCGAAGCTGCCCGACTGGGATATCGCCGCCTATATCCCGGGTGAGAAGCACGGCACCCGTGAAGTGTTCGAGACCAAGCTGCTCGACGCCGGCTGCGACAAGGCCGCTTTGAAGGCTGCCGGCATCGCCGACGACAAGGAAATCGGCAAGACCTGCATCGCCATCCGCAAGGACGGCAAGGCTGTCGACATTGACGGCGACTACACCGAGACGCTCGCCCGCATCGACTCCAACAAGACCGGCGTTGGCGTGTTCGGCCTCGCCTTCTACGAGAACAATGCCGACAAGCTGAAGGTCGCTACCGTGGAAGGCATCGTGCCTTCGACGCAGACCATCGCCGATGGCACGTACCCCGTGTCGCGGCCGTTGTTCTTCTACGTCAAGAAGGCGCATCTGGGCGTCGTTCCCGGCCTCAAGGAATATGTCGAGTTCTTCCTTGATGACCAGATGATCGGCCCGGAAAGCCCGCTCGCCCAGTACGGCCTGGTTTCCGCTCCCGACGCCGAACGTCAGGGCCAGCGCGACGCCTTCGCCGCCGGAAAGACAATGTAATCAACGGACGGATCAGGGCGCGGATGAACTCCGCGCCCTGATTTCGCCGCTTGCCGCAACGGCGGCGGCGATCTGAATTTTCCCTGGGGTGGGTTATGTCGTCCTTGCTCGTACTCGCCATAATCATCGTCATAGGCGTGGTCGCTTTTGTGGTCGGCCGCCAGCGCGCCGCGGCGCAGGATACCGGCAAGGTCAAGCCGCATTCGCGCGCGCATTATCATGGCTGGTGGGCCTTTCTGCTCGCGGTCCTGCCTGCCGTCCTTTTGCTCGCCGTCTGGGATATCGGCTCTTCCTTCTATCTCGACCGGCATATCCATGCCGCTTTGCCCGAGCGCACCGCCGACACAAAGGTCGCCAGCGAAGCGCTCGACGCCAGCCTGGTGAAGAGCCTGGCCAAGGGCTTGCGCCGGCTCGATGGCGATACCGCACTTCCCGCTACTTTCGCCGAATTGCAGCCGCTGCTCGCCGCCAAGGGCGTGGCACTGGCCAGCGACACACAGGACTACATGATCCCGATCGCGGTCGAGGCGAACCAGGTCCAGGACCGGCTCGGCCTGTTCGGCGCCGTGCTGACCTTCGCGCTGTCGGTCGCCGGCGCCTTCTATGCGCTGAGGCAGATCGCGCCGCGCGCCAGGGCGCGCAACAATGTCGAGAAGCTGATGCTGTGGGGGCTGCTTGCGGCCTCGACCATCGCCATCCTGACCACGGTCGGCATCGTGCTGTCGATGCTGTTCCAGACGATCACCTTCTTCGAAAGCGTATCACCGATGAGCTTCTTCTTCGGCACGGTGTGGGATCCGCGTTTCGCCGCCGCCGGTTCCGGCGGCAGCCAGGGTCAGTTCGGCCTGATCCCGCTACTCGCCGGCACGCTCTACATCGCCGCCGTCGCGCTTCTGGTCGCAGTGCCGGTAGGGCTGATGTCGGCGGTCTACATGTCCGAATACGCCTCGCGCAGCGTCCGGTCGGTGGTCAAGCCCGCGCTTGAACTGCTGGCCGGCATCCCGACCATCGTCTACGGCATCTTCGCCGTGGTCACGCTCGGACCGTTCCTGCGCGACCTCTCGGCAGCCCTCACCGGCGGCTCTCCCTTCATCCAGGGCCAGAGCATCTTCACCGCCGGCCTGGTGATGGGCGTCATGCTGATCCCGGTCGTGTCCTCTTTGTCCGACGACATCATCACCGCGGTGCCGCGCGCAATGCGTGACGGCTCGCTCGGCCTCGGTGCCACGCGCTCCGAGACGATCAAGCGGGTGATCCTGCCGGCGGCACTGCCCGGCATCGTCGGCGCCATCCTGTTGACGGCGTCGCGCGCCATCGGCGAGACGATGATCGTCGTGCTGGCGGCGGGCGTCGCGGCCAATCTGACGGCCAACCCGTTCGAGGCGATGACGACCATCACCGTCAAGATCGTCAACCAGCTGACCGGCGATCTCGAGTTCAACTCGCCGCAGACGCTGGTCGCCTTCGCGCTCGGCCTGACGCTGTTCGCGCTGACGCTGGTGATGAACATCGTCGCCCTCTACATCGTGCGCAAGTACCGGGAGCAGTACGAATGACCGACATCCCCCTGGACACGATGGCGGGTGCCGTCGCGCGTCCGCGCCGCGACATCGGGCTGAAGGCGCGCTACGCCGCCGAACGCCGGTTCCGCATCTATGGCGTGATTGCGATCTCGGTGGGCCTGGCGTTCCTGGCCATCATGTTGATCACCATCGTCTCGAAAGGCTACACCGCCTTCTGGCAGACGACGGTGACGCTGCCGGTCACCTTCGACGAGAAGGTGATCGATCCCTCCGGCAAGCGCGCGACCGACCCTACCGTGCTGATCAAGGCGAACTATCCCAAGCTCGCCGAAAACGCGCTGGTGGCCAAGCTCGGCATCGATCCGGCCAACAAGCCGATGATGCTGAAGCTCAAGGGCTTCCTGTCGGAAGGCGCCCGCGTCCAGCTGCGCGACATCGTCTCCGCCGATCCGTCGGTGATCGGCACGACGCGTGACGTCGACATCCTGGCCGCCGCCAATCTCGACTCGGCCTCCAAGGGCCAGATCGACCTCGGCGTCGATGAAGCGCGCCGCAAGGTGTCCGACCAGCAGATCGACTGGATGAACAAGCTCAAAGCCGAAGGCGCGATGGCCGAGCATTTCAACACCGGCCTGTTCAGCTATGGCGCCTCCAGCCGGCCCGAGACGTCGGGCATGGGCGTGGCCATCATCGGTTCGTTCTACATGATGGTGATCGTGCTTTTGCTGGCGCTGCCGATCGGCGTCGCCGCCTCGATCTATCTCGAGGAGTTCGCCAAGAAGAACCGCTTTACGGACCTGATCGAAGTCAACATCAACAATCTCGCGGCGGTGCCGTCGATCGTCTTCGGTCTGCTTGGCCTTGCCGTGTTCATCAACTTCCTCGGCATGCCGCGCTCGGCTTCCTTCGTCGGCGGCCTGGTGCTGACCTTGATGACGCTGCCGACCATCATCATCGCCACGCGCGCCGCCCTCGCCGCGGTGCCGCCGTCGATCCGCTCGGCGGCGCTCGGCCTCGGCGCCTCCAAGATGCAGATGGTGTTCCATCACATCCTGCCGCTTGCCGCCCCAGGCATCCTTACCGGCACCATCATCGGCCTGGCGCGTGCGCTCGGCGAGACAGCACCGCTGCTCTTGATCGGCATGGTCGCTTTCGTCGCCGATTATCCGACGACGCCTTTCGATCCGGCGACCGCGCTGCCGGTTCAGATCTATATGTGGGCAAACGAGGCTGAGCGCGCTTTTGTCGAGCGCATGTCCGGCGCCATCATCATCCTGCTCGTCTTCCTCATGGCCATGAACATCACCGCGATCGTGCTCCGGCGCCGGTTCGAGCGGCGCTGGTAGAAAAAAGGCAATTTGGTATGAACATCATGACCGAACAGTCCCTTGAGAATGCAGTGGGCGACAAAATGAACGCCAAGTCGAACGAAGTCATCAAGATGCGCGGCGACAAGGTCGGCGTCTTCTACGGCGAGAAGCAGGCGTTGTTCGACGTCAATCTCGACGTCCGCCAGAACCAGGTGACGGCGCTGATCGGCCCGTCCGGCTGCGGCAAGTCGACCTTCCTGCGCTGCCTCAACCGCATGAACGACACCATCGATTCGGCGCGGGTGACCGGCAAGATCACGCTCGATGAAGACGACATCTACGACAAGAACATCGATGTCGTCGAACTGCGCGCCCGCGTCGGCATGGTGTTCCAGAAACCCAACCCGTTCCCGAAGTCGATCTACGAGAACGTCGCCTACGGCCCGCGCATCCATGGGCTGGCCAAGCGCAAGTCCGACATGGACCAGATCGTCGAGCAGAGCCTGAAGAAGGCGGCGATCTGGAACGAGGTCAAGGACCGCCTGCAGGAGCCCGGCACCGGCCTGTCCGGCGGCCAGCAGCAGCGCCTGTGCATCGCGCGCGCCATCGCCGTGTCGCCGGAGGTGATCCTGATGGACGAGCCCTGCTCGGCGCTCGATCCGATCGCCACCGCCCGTGTCGAGGAGCTGATCGACGAACTGCGCCAGAACTACACGATCGTCATCGTCACCCACTCGATGCAGCAGGCGGCGCGCGTGTCGCAGCGCACGGCGATGTTCCATCTCGGCTATCTCGTCGAGGAGGGCGCCACCGACAAGATGTTCACCAACCCCGACGACAAGCGCACCCAGGACTACATTACCGGCCGCTTCGGCTGAGCCGTCCGGCGGGTGGATTTTCAGGCACGAGGACCAAGATCATGGGTGAACATACCGTCGCCTCCTTCGATGAAGAGCTCGGGCAGATCAGCAAGCTGATCCGCGACATGGGCGATCTGGCAGGCTCGATGGTCAGCGGCTCGACCAGGGCGCTGCTCAATTCGGACAATGCGCTGGCACAGCGTGTCGTTTCCGACGACGCCATCATGGATGCGCGCCAGCGCGAACTGGACGACCGCGCCATCACGCTGATCGCCAAGCGCCAGCCGATGGCCAACGATCTGCGCGCCGTGGTCGGCTCGATCCGCATGGCCGGCGACCTCGAGCGCATCGGCGATCTCGCCAAGAACATCGCCAAACGCGTCGGCACCGTGGGCTTGAGCGTCACGCCGCGCGACCTCTCGCACTCCATCGATGCCATGGCGCAGCTGGTGCTGATCCAGGTGCAAGGCGTCGTCGAGGAATATGCCGCCACCGATGCGGCAGCTCTTGCAAAACTCAGGAATGACGACGAGCGCATCGACGTCAAATACACGTCCGTGTTTCGTGAGCTCTTGACCTACATGATGGAAGACCCTCGCAACATCACCGCCTGCACGCATCTCTTGTTCTGCGCCAAGAATCTTGAGCGCATCGGCGATCATGTCACCAACATCGCCGAAAATGCGTATTATGTGCTGACCGGCCAGCAATTGCCCGCCAATCGTCCGAAGCAGGACGAGACGGCGATGGCCACGCCGGCCTGATGAGGGTGAACTGCCTATGATCGCGCCACGCATCATGGTCGTGGAGGACGAGGAGCCGCTAGGCGTGCTCCTCCGCTACAACCTCGAATCCGAAGGCTATCACGTCGAGGTGGTGACACGCGGCGACGAGGCCGAGATCCGCCTGCAGGAAAACGTGCCCGATCTCCTGGTGCTCGACTGGATGGTGCCCGCTGTTTCCGGCATCGAGCTCTGCCGGCGGCTTAGAGTGCGGCCCGAAACCGAGCGGCTGCCGATCATCATGCTGACCGCGCGCGGTGAGGAAAGCGATCGCGTGCGCGGCCTGTCCACCGGTGCCGACGACTATCTGGTCAAGCCATTCTCGACGCCGGAGTTCATGGCGCGCGTGAAGGCGCTGCTGCGCCGGGCCAAGCCGGAAGTGCTGTCCAGCGTGCTCAAGGTCGGCGACATCGTGCTCGACCGCGAGTCGCACCGTGTCTACCGCAAGAAGAGCGAGATCAGGCTCGGACCGACCGAGTTCCGGCTGCTCGAATTCATGATGCGCCATCCCGGCCGCGTGTTCTCGCGCAGCCAGCTGCTCGACAATGTCTGGGGCGAGACGATCTACATCGACGAGCGAACCGTCGATGTCCATGTCGGGCGCTTACGCAAAGCGGTCAACAACGGCCGCATGCCGGATGTCATCCGTACCATTCGCGGCGCCGGCTACGCGATCAGGGAAGACTAGGATGCTGCGCGTCGCGCCGTTGCCGGCCATTCAGGCGACATGCTTGCCGGATTTGGCCTGAATGCCCGGCGCGAAAATCTCCTGATCGACGAAGCCGAGCGCGCGCATGGCACAGCCTTCGCGGATCAGCGGCAGCTCGTTGGGCTCGGTGTCGAAGGAGATCGATTTCGAGTGCTGGCCGCCGGCGGTCTGGGCGATCGCTTCGCGCAATGCCGGCTCGATCAGGTCGAAGGCGGCGGCGCTGACGCCAACCATGGCGACAGGCGCCGGGTCGATCAGCGCAAACAGGCTGCCGAGGCCGAAGCCGAGCGCCTCACCGGCCTTGCGATAGGCTTCGCGCTCCGGGCCATCGGTTTCGCGGGCGCGCGCGGCGAGTGCGCGCATATCAGCGTCGCCGATATCGACCGGCTCGGCATCTTCGCTCATCATTTTGGCGCTGCGCCAGATGGCGTAGTTTCCGGCATAGGCCTCGACGCAGCCGCGCCGCCCGCAGCGGCAGAGCGCGCCGCCCGGACGGTGGATCATGTGGCCGAACTCGCCGCCGGAGGAATGGGTGCCGGTGAACAGTTCGCCTTTCAGCACCAGCCCCATGCCGATGCCGTGCGACAAGAGGATCGCGATGAAATTGTCGCGGTAGCGCTCGGGCTGGCGCCATTGCAGGGCCACCGCCATCATATTGCAGTCGTTCTCCATGGTGGCAGGAATGCCGAATTCCGCTTCCAACATGTCGGCGAAGGCAATGTCGGTCAGTGGCGTGATTGGCGACCACAGCATGGCCCGCGCCTGCGAATCGGTGATGCCCTGGATGCCCATGGCAATGCGGGCGATGCTCTGGACATCGAGGTCCGGGTCCGCGAGACGCCGCCCGACGATTGCTACGCATTCGCCGATCAGCTCGTCGCGCGGCATGGTCAGCGTGTCGAGCCGGCGCTGTTCTTCCGCGACCACCTGGCCGGCATAGTCGATGACGGTGACGGAGAGGAAGTTCAGCGACAGCACCACGGTCATGACCGCCGCCGCTTCCGGGTTGAGGCCAAGGCCGACCTGCGGCCGGCCGCGTTTCAGCGAGCCGGTCTCGCCAGGCTTGCCTTCAATCAGGATGCCTTCTTGAATCAGATCAGACGAGATTGCCGATATCGTCGAATGGCTGAGGCCGGTGGTCGCCGCAATCTCGGTCCGCGACGGCTGGCCGGCCCGGCGCACGGCCGAAATCACCATCGCACGGTTGCGACGGCGCAGATCGTCGTGGCGGATCCCAACCGACATTTGTTTTCCTCCCGGCCTCCTCGCGCCTCATGATAGTGAAGGCGTTCGACGGCACCAGCCAAATATTGGCAGACGCCGGCAGCCCTGTCATTGTTTATTGCGGAGCTCGAAAAAATTCGGCAACGCCATCAGAATCCATCATAATCGATGTTGACAGTGCCTTATCATTGAACCAGTATTTTTTCGAGGCTCGAAAAAATTGAGCCTCTTTGTGCAGGCCTTCGGGCCGGTTTTGTCGCGCCGTGGGCGGCGCAGGGAGGGTTATAATGAACAGATTTGCAGCCGCCATGCTGGCGGGTGTCGCCATGTCGCTGGCGCTGATGTCGGTCGCGCAGGCGAAGGACAAGGTCATCGGCGTGTCGTGGTCGAACTTCCAGGAAGAGCGCTGGAAGACCGACGAGGCGGCGATGAAAACGGCGATCGAAGCCGCCGGCGACAAGTACATTTCGGCCGACGCGCAGTCCAATCCCGGCAAGCAGCTGACCGACGTCGAAAGCCTGATCTCGCAGGGCGCCAACTCGCTGATCATCCTGGCGCAGGACGCCTCGGCCATCGGCCCGGCGGTGCAGAAGGCGCTGGACGAAGGCATTCCGGTCGTCGGCTATGATCGCCTGATCGAGAACAAGGACGTCTTCTACCTGACCTTCGACAACAAGGAAGTCGGCCGCATGCAGGCCCGCGAAGTGTTCAAGGCGAAGCCCGAAGGCAACTATGTCTTCATCAAGGGCTCGGGCTCGGATCCGAATGCCGATTTCCTGTTCTCGGGCTCGATGGAAGTGCTCAAGGAAGCCATCGACTCGGGCAAGATCAAGAATGTCGGCGAGGCCTATACCGATGGCTGGCTGCCGGCCAACGCCCAGAAGAACATGGAACAGTTCCTGACCGCCAATGACAACAAGGTCGATGCCGTGGTTGCGGCCAATGACGGCACCGCCGGCGGCGTTGTCGCCGCGCTGACGGCGCAGGGCCTTGCCGGAACGGTTCCGGTCTCGGGCCAGGACGGCGACCATGCCGCCCTGAACCGCATCGCGCTCGGCACGCAGACGGTGTCGGTGTGGAAAGACGCGCGCGAACTCGGCAAGAACGCCGCCGAGATCGCCTCGCAGCTTGCCGATGGCAAGAAGACGGGCGACATTGCCGGCGCCAAGGACTTCACCACGCCTGGCGGCAACACCGTCAAGTCGCTGTTCCTGACCCCCGTCGCGATCACCAAGGACAACCTCAACGTCGTCATCGACGCCGGCTGGATCAAGAAGGACGAAGTCTGCACAGGCGTCGCCGCCGGCAGCGTCGCGGCTTGCAACTGATCTCGACCACTTGAACAAATTAGGCGCCGCGGCTGTCAAGCCGCGGCGTTTTCTCTACGAGAATTGTGTGTTTCCGCCATCGGCGGCAAACTTCTAGGCTGTGGTCCGGCATCCGCGCCAGACGGCAAGCCGCTGGAGGACATCATGACCGACACGACCTCAAATCCGCAGGCCGATACGGCACGAGCGTCTGAACTCGGCGCGGTCGCCCGGTTCCTGAAAGCGACCGAGCTCGACACGCGCATGCTCGGCATGGTCGGCGCGCTGCTGGTCATCTGGGTCGGCATACATATCCTGTCGGGTGGGCTTTTCCTGACGCCGCGCAATCTTTGGAACCTGTCGGTGCAGACGTCCTCGGTCGCGATCATGGCGACCGGCATGGTACTGGTCATCGTCATGCGCAACATCGACCTTTCGGTGGGCTCCGTCGAAGGCGTGATCGGCATGATCATGGGCGTGGCACAGGCCGAATTCCTCATTCGCGTCATCGGCTTCCAGCTTGGAAACCCCTGGCTCTGGGTCGTCGCGCTTGCCGCCGGCGTGGTGCTTGGTCTGCTGATCGGCGCGTTCCAGGGCTTCATCATCGCCTATATGCAGGTTCCGGCCTTCATCGTGACGCTTGGTGGCCTGCTGGTCTGGCGTGGCATGGCATGGCTCATCACCAGCGGGCGCACGGTCGCGCCACTCGACGCCACCTTCCAGCTGATGGGCGGCGGACCACGCGGCTCTATTGGCGCCGCTGCCAGCTGGATCGTCGGCATCGTCGCCTGCGCGGCGGTCGCCTTCGCGCTGCTCAACGGTCGCTCTCAGCGCAAGCGCTTCAGCTTTCCACTGCGCCCCGTCTGGGCCGAGACCCTGCTTGGCGTGGTCGCTTGCGCGGCCATCCTCGGCGCCGTGTGGATCGCCAATTCCTATCCATGGCCGATCGGCATCGTGCGCCAGTACGCACAGCAGAACGGCATCACCGTTCCCGAAGGCGGGCTGTTCATCGCGCATGGCATCGCCATACCGGTGCTGATGGCGGTGATTGTCGGCATCATCATGACGTTCATCACCAAGCGCACGCGTTTCGGCCGCTATGTCTTCGCCATCGGCGGCAATCCGGAGGCAGCGGAACTCGCCGGCATCAACACGCGCTGGGTGACCATGAAGGTGTTCATGATCATGGGTGTGCTGGCTGCAATCAGCGCGGCGATCTCGTCGGCCCGTCTCAATGCGTCAACCAACGCGCTGGGCACGCTGGACGAGCTTTTGGTTATCGCGGCAGCCGTCATCGGCGGCACGTCGCTCGCGGGCGGCGCCGGAACGGTGATGGGCGCCATGCTCGGCGCGCTTCTGATGCAGTCGCTGCAATCCGGCATGGTTCTGCTCGGCATCGACTCGCCGCTGCAGAGCATTGTCGTTGGTGCAGTCCTGGTCATCGCCGTCTGGCTCGACACCGTCTATCGCAAGCGCGTCTAGGGAGGAACGATTATGGAAAAAACTGCTCCCACCGGTACGCCACTGATCGACATGCGCAACATCTCGATTGCCTTCGGTGGCATTCGCGCCGTCGACGATGCGTCCATCGATCTTTTCCCGGGCGAAGTGGTGGCGCTGCTTGGCCACAACGGCGCCGGCAAGTCGACGCTGATCAAGATCCTGTCGGGCGCCTACAAGCGCGATGCCGGCCAGATATTGGTCAACGGCCAGGAGGCTTCGATCTCCAATCCGCGCGACGCCAAGAAATACGGGATCGAAACGATCTACCAGACGCTTGCGCTGGCCGATAATGTCGATGCCGCCGCCAACCTCTTCCTCGGCCGCGAACTGATGACCGCGTGGGGGACACTCGACGATGTCGCCATGGAAGCCGAGGCTCGCAAGGTGATGGGCCGGCTCAATCCGCGCTTCCAGCGCTTCAAGGAGCCCGTGATCAAGCTATCGGGCGGCCAGCGCCAGTCGGTGGCGATCGCACGCGCCATCCTGTTCAACGCCCGCATCCTGATCATGGACGAACCGACGGCCGCGCTTGGGCCGCAGGAGACGGCGCAGGTCGGCGAACTGGTCAAGCAGCTCAAGGCCGACGGCATCGGCATTTTCCTGATCAGCCACGACATTCACGACGTGTTCGAGCTGGCCGATCGGGTCTGCGTGATGAAGAACGGCCAGGTCGTCGGCACCGCACTCACCGCCGATGTGACCCAGGACGAAGTGCTCGGCATGATCATCCTGGGAAAGTGCCCGCCCGGCGCCATTCCCGGTCCGGGTGCGCTTAAGATCGCGGCCTGAGACCACGCTGCCATCAGCTGCCATGTTCACTGACGTGCGATCAGTAAGCGGCTAAATATACATGATGGGCCAGCTGTCATGATGGCTTGGCCGCGCCATTGTCTTGCCGCGGCGACTTGCCCATAAAGGTTACCGAACCGTCCATGGGCCTGCGTTGAAGAAGTTTTTCCCGATCCTTGCCTTCATTGCCGTTGCACTGATCAGCCTTACGATGGCGGGCTTCGCCTATTTCGCCACGCAGGAAGCGGCGCGCATCAAGTTCGAGGCGACCGCCGACGACGCGCTCAACCGCATCGAAAGCCGTATCGATCTGCATCTGTCGCTGCTGCGCTCGACGCAGGCGCTGTTCGACGCCCGCAACGGCGAGATTTCAGGTAGCGAATTCAAGGGCTTCTTCGGCGCCCTCAATGTCGATAACAATTTCGCCGGCCTGCGCGGTATCGGCTATCTCAGGCTGGCCAAGACCGGTGACGAAGCGGCGGTCGAGCGCGACATGTTGCGTGACCGCGGCGCCGCCCACACGATCTATCCGGACACGACACAGCCGTGGCGCACGCCCGTCGTGCTGTTCGAGCCGCTCGACCCTGCCGACGAATCCACCATCGGCTACGACATGTTCACCGAGCCGGTGCGGCGCGAGGCGATCGAAAAAGCGATGGCCGATGACGCACAGCACGCAAGCGGTCTGGTCCAGCTCGGCCAGGACACGGGCGCGGCGCAGACCTTTACCGGTTTCCTGGTCTTCGTCAGGCTCAATGTCGAAACCGCGCCGGATGGTATCAACGCGTCCAGATCATCGACATCAGGCCTTCTCTACGCGGCCTTCCGCGCCCGCGACCTGTTCCAGACCGCGCTCAGCCGCACGCCTTTGCTGCCGGTCAACACCGCGGTCTATGACGGCACGGCCGACGCCGACAATCTTCTGTTCCAGTCGGAAACGCCGCCGGTTGCGAGCTTTGGCGACAGGCTGTTGGTGACGCGCAAGATCATCGTCGCCGGTCGGCCGTGGACGGTGCTGTTTCGGCCGACAAGCGCATTTTCGCAACCGTCCTCGCGCGCCATTCCGGTCATGCTCGGGCTGTTCGGCCTGCTTCTGGCCGGCGCCATAGCGTTGGTGGCCCGCTACCAGGAGCGCGCCTACGACGCCAAGTCGCTGCTGCATGAAACGACGGAAAAAAGCCTGCTCGAAAAGGATTTGATGCTGCAGGAGATGAAGCATCGAATCAAGAATTCGATCACGCGGGTGCTGGCGATTGCGCGCCAGACGGCGGCGCAAGCAACCGACGTGCAGGAGTTCTCAACTTCCTTTTCGGCCCGCCTGCAGGCAATGGCGGCTTCCCAGGACATGCTGACGCGTTCGCGCTGGCAGAAGGCCGATCTTGGCGACCTGCTGCGCATCGAGCTCGGCCAGGTATTCGGCAAGGAGCTTCCGGAAGGGATATTGTCAGGGCCTCAGGTGCTGCTCGACGAGAGGACGACGCAGGCGCTTGGCCTGACCTTTCACGAACTGGCGACGAATGCGCTGAAATATGGCGAGGCCGGCAATTCCGTGGGTGCGCTGAAGGTCGACTGGTCGTTCGAGGGGCGCGGGTCCGAGCGGATGCTGGTTCTGAACTGGCGCGAGGCCGGGCAGAAGGAACTCGAAGCGCCGGCGAAGACCGGCTTCGGCACCAAGCTGATCGACCTCAATGTCACGCGCGAATTGCGCGGCACGATTGCCCGAGATTTTCGCGTCGATGGGCTTACGGTGGAAATCAAGATCCCGCCGCCTGATGCAGGCAAACAAACGGAGACCGGCTGACCGGTCTCCGTCTCGATTGTCTGACGCTTTTGAAGCGGATCAGCAGCGAGCGGTGTAGAGCCGGCCGCGATTGTCGCGATACTGGCAATAGCCGTTGCGCAGGTTGCGCACCAGCAGACCGGAACCGGCGCCAACGGCTGCGCCGATCAGCGCACCCTTGCCGCCGCCGATCAGTCCGCCGGCCAAAGCACCGACACCGGCGCCGACGCCGACATCCTGCTCGGTCGTGCTGCAGCCGCTGACGGCGACCACCGCAACCATGGCAATAATCAATTTCCGCATAGAATCTCTCCTCACTTTGTCCTCACTTTAGTAAGCTCCAGCCGCTATTTAGCACGAAACAGCAGCCTTTGCCCGCTCGATCTTATTGTTGGCTAAGAGAGTCTTTTTCGCGGCGCGTGGCGTTCGATGCGACCACGACACTGGAAATCTGCAAAGACGCGTCGAGGGTGCCGTCCGGGCGCACGTTCCAGACGATCTGGTCGTAATCATCTTCCAGCGCGGGGTCGACCCTAAGACATTTGGCAACGACGTGCTCGGCCTGACCCTGCACGTCGCCGGCAGCGAATGGACGTTCTGCCGTGCATGCTTCGGCGGTTTCGAAAACACTGACCGGCACCGGCAGTTCACGGCATTCGGTCATGTTGTTCGAACAGCCAATTACCAAAAGCAAAGCGGCGATGTGTTCCACGGCGACACGTCCTCTCGCCATAAGAACGGTCCACAGCCGTCAAAGTTCCTGTGCCGAAAGGGCGTTAATAATTCGTCGGCTACGAGCTGGACAGTTTCTGAGCCAGGCTGCTTGGGAGCAGCGTGAACCTGAGCATCTGGCTCAGACCAATTGCGACGCCACGATCAGCACAACAGCGGCGACGAGCGCGACAGCGGTGACGCGAAGCAAGGGATGCCAGGCGTGCTGCAAAGGCGAGGCTGAAGCGTCAGGATCCTGAAAGCCGCTCATCGACACCCGGGCGGCCTGCTCCAGCCTGTTCATATCGGCAACCGTCATGATCATTCCTCCCATACTCGCGTTGCAGGCTGCGGCCGAAACATCGGTTGAATCGGTCAAGATCCAGCAATCTCTGGGAACCACAGCATCGGATTTTATGGTGAACAGCCGGTTAAGGAATCCCGCCGCTCATTCGGTTTCGAAATTGCCGTGCGGAACGACGAGGCGATATTCGAGGCGGTCACTGGTGATCTCCAGCGTCGCCGTGCCGTTCAGCGATGCCGGCACGACACGTTCGAGGGCAACGCTGCCGAAGCGTTTCTCGGTGCGCCTGTTATCATTGGCGACAATGGCCTCGACCCAGGTCAGCGACAAAGCCGGCTTGTCTGCGGCCTCTGCGACGTTCGACAGATCGGCGGTTACCTCGACAAAGCCGTCCGGCCGCGCCAGGGCGCCGTAGCTGAATGAATTGACGGCGAGTTCGTGCATTGCCAGTCCAATATGAATGGCCGCGTTGGGATTGAGGTAGGGGTTGACGCCATTGAAGCGCAGGCTCTGCGCGGGATCGGCGCCGTAGCGAACGACCTGGCCGCGGATAAGCTCGCGAAGTGCTGCACCCCGCCAGTTCGACGACGTTACCAGGTCCTGGGAGGAAGCCAGTGACTGCAGGCGGCCGCGAAAGCGCTTCAGGAAATCGTCGGGTGTCTCGGAATAGCGGCCGGTCTGGGTGGCAATACTCTGGATGATGGCCAACAGGTTCTTGGAGCGGTGGCTGACTTCGCGCAACAGCGTCTTCAGCGTCTGTTCGCGGCGTTTCTGCTCGGTGGTTTCCACCATCGTGGTGACGACGCCCTGCACGTCGCCGCGATGGCCCCGATCGGCATCGACCCATACCTGGAACCAGCGCATGCCATCACCGGTGGGAACACTCAGTTCAAGGCGTTCCGGATTGCCGGAAGCGATCACATTGCTTTTGGCGGCGGCGATTTGCTCAGCTTGCGCCGGTGGCAACGCGCCGTTGCTGTCGGCTGTGTCGGAAACCCACGGCGCACGCATGTTGCGGGCCCATACAGTCTTCAATTCACGATCCTGATAGAGGACGGAAATGCCGGCATTGTGCAGAGCGTGAAGCAAGGCCCGGCCAAGCTGCATTCCGCTTTCAGCCGGGTGCAGTGCGATCACCTCGTCGCCCTGTCCGCTCTCGCCTCCGCCAATGGAACGCATCAATCACCTGTCCACCTGATCAGGACCGAACGATTCACTTGGACTCAGTTCCTGAGTAGGTCCCCAGAAAAGGTCCGCCGGACGATGTCCCGTTGGAGGACATCGCCCGGCGGTGGCTGGAAACCGTTTGAGGGGTGCGGCTTCCAGTGTTCTTCGCCCGCTCCTACGATGCCCGTCTGAACAGGCCGGCCAGAAGCGAGATGACGAGGAAGGCGAGAAAGATGAAGAACAATATTTGCGCGATACCGGCCGAGGTACCGGCGATGCCGCCGAAACCAAGCGCGCCGGCGATGATCGCCACGACGAGAAATACGAGCGCCCAGTAGAGCATGATCTGTCTCCTTCCGATACTGGATCAAGAACGTGAGTGATTGCTGTTTGTTCCACCATTTGCCGAAAAAGAAGGTCTTTGGAAGAGGCCCGGACGCGAATTGATTCGCGCGCGTGAGCGCCATACGGCGCGACGGGCAGCCGCCGATCGCCGGGTTAGGCGATCGCCAGTGCCGCCAACGCTGCGAGGCGGCGAAAAGTTGGAGATTGAAGGCCCTACTTCACGCGGCGGCCTTGGCCTGCCGGTCGAAGAACAGCGCTTGGCTGATCAGCGCCTTTACCATGTCGGGATTGAACGGCTTGGTGACGAGGAAGGCCGGTTCAGGCCGCTCGCCGGTCAGCAGACGTTCGGGGAAGGCGGTGATGAAGATTACCGGCACCGAAGTCGACGACAGGATTTCGTTGACCGCATCGATACCCGAGCTGCCATCGGCAAGCTGAATGTCAGCCAGCACCATCTTCGGCCTTGTCTTGCCGAACATCGCCACCGCCTCGGTATGGGTGCGCGCGGTTCCGACCACGTGGTGGCCGAGGCTCTCGACCATTTCCTCGATGTCCATGGCGATCAGCGGCTCGTCCTCGATGATCAGCACATCGGTCGCCACCTGGCGAGAGATCTCATTGCTCGCCTGGGCAAGCAGTTCGGAGAATTCCTTGGCGTCGACATCGAGAATTTCAGCTGCCTCGTCTTCACCGAAGCCTTCGACCGCGACCAGCAGGAAAGCCTGGCGTGGCCGTGGCGCAATGGCGTTCAGATTGGCGGCGGCGCGCTGCTCCCATGCCGATTGTGCCTGCTCCTGCGGAACGCGGATGGCAATGGAGGTGAACAGTTTGGCGAATACCTTGTAGAGCGCGATGCGGTCGCTTGACGCTTGCGGGAAGATGTCGACGTCGGCGATGATGGCTTCGAGCATCGCGGCGACCAGCGCATCGCCACTCTCCTGCGATCCGGATACGGCGCGTGAAAAGCGGCGCAGGAACGGCAGGTGCGGAGCGATGGTTGCGGAAAGGCTCATGGTAGACGTCTCCCTCAGATGACGTGATTGCATAGATTGCAGGTCAAGCTGATTGCAAGCCCCAACACCCAAACGCCGGTTTTGCGAAAAAGTTCCGAGACTTGTGGAACGAAACCGTACGGGCGACGTTTGTGGTGCGATGGGCAACCAGACGAGGGGGCCGCTTTGTGTTGTGTAATGGGGCGGCTCGGGGCGCTGGATTTAAGGGCGAAGTGAAGGACATGAATAAAGAAACGCTGGCTGGCGCCGCTGACAGGCGCCGGGCCAATTCCGGCGACCCGCTCGGGGCGAATTCGGAAATCGGCCGCAAACTCAAACAATATTATGACGAGCTGGTCTCGGACAATGTGCCGGATCGCTTTGCCCAGTTGCTCAGCCAACTGGAAAAGGCCGAACCTGCACAGAAGAAGGACTGAGGCATGGCAGCTGTCTCACAAGGGTTCAAGACCGACCTGCTCGGCTCGATCCCGAGCCTGCGGGCCTTTGCCGTGTCGCTGACGCAGAATGCCGACAAGGCCGACGATCTCGTGCAGGAGACGCTGGTCAAGGCTTGGGACAAGCATGAGAGCTTTCAGCCCGGCACCAATCTCAAGGCATGGCTGTTCACCATCCTGCGCAACGAGTTCTATTCCCAGATGCGCAAGCGCGGCCGCGAGGTGCAGGACAGCGACGGCATCATGACGGCCAGGCTTGCCGTTCATCCGGCTCAGCACGGCCAGCTTGACCTCAAGGATTTCCGCGGCGCGCTCGAGCAACTCCCCGAGGACCAGCGCGAAGCCATCATCCTCATCGGCGCTTCAGGCTTTTCCTATGAAGAGGCCGCCGAAATCTGCGGCTGTGCGGTCGGAACGATCAAAAGCCGGGTCAGCCGGGCCCGCACGCGGTTGCAGGAGATCCTCAAAATCTCCGGCGAAGACGAATACGGGCCGGACGCGATCTCGTCCCAGGTGACGGGTTCAAACGCTGCCTGACGGCGGAGGCCCCGTTTGCGGGCCTGGGCTCTCTACACATACCCATCGAAGATATCTCAGACTGGCGCGCGGCCGCAGGCCGCCGCCAGAGCCTCGACGAGATCGGTCCCCGAATAGGGCTTGGTGACCAGGCGGATGCCGGGAAAAGACCCTTTGATCTCATCGGGGTCCGAATAGCCGGAGGCAAAGACAAACGGCAGGCCCGATTGGCGCAACCGCGCGGCAAAATCGAGTGTGGACGTTCCGCCCAGCATGAGGTCCACGATAGCGGCGTCGAACTCGCCAACGACCTTCTGCTCATCGATCTCGGCCAGAGCGCGGGCAATCACTACGTCGTTCGCGCCATGGTCGCGGCAAAGCTGCTCGACATCCATGGCGATCAGGAATTCATCCTCCAAGACAAGAATTCGCAATCCCTCAAGCAATGGCGGCACTTGGCAATCTCTCCTCAATTCTTGCAGCATCGGGTACAGTGACTCCAGTCAACCGCATCGCGGACCTTGGGGGATCGGTCAGGCCTTAATCCGAAAAGTTCGCCCACCGGCTCTACTCCACAAGCGGGCTTCGAATTCGCCTCAGTGGAGTGTAGCGAGTCATGATCGCTATTTGCCATCCTGTCATTTAAAAAAGACATGCCATCGGCAGCGGAACCGCGGCCTTGCAAAAGCGTAGCACTCAGTCTCTGGCAAGAGACGTTCGAAAGAGGGATCGAAATGTCTGGCCAGAATGGTCGTTCGTTTTCCAGCCGTCAGTACCCATGCGAGATCTGCCCGCTTCGGCCATTGCCGGTGTTCCGGGAATTCGAGAAGCAGGAGCTTGCCTATGTCAGCATGTTCAAGAAGGGCGAACTGGCCGTCGACAAGGGCGCCACAGTGCTGGTCGAAGGCAGCCAAAGTGCTCATCTCTACACCGTGCTTTCGGGCTGGGCCTTCCGCTACAAACTATTGTCGGACGGCAGGCGCCAGATCCTGAACTACTCCATGCCCGGCGATCTTATCGGGCTGCAGGGCAGCCTGATGGGCGAAATGCAGCACTCGGTCGAGGCGCTGTCGCCCATGCTGTTGTGCGTCTTCGAGCGTGAAAACCTGCACGAGCTCTACCGCAACCATCCGGGCCTTGCCTACGACATTACCTGGCTGGCGTCGCGCGAGGAGCGCATGCTGGACGAGAACCTGCTCAGCGTCGGCCGGCGTACGGCGGTCGAGCGCACCGCCTATCTCATTGCCTTCATCGCCAGCCGCGCGGCGGCAGTCGGGCTCAACGGCAAGGCGCCGGTGCAAATCCCGATTACCCAGCAGCATGTCGCCGATACGCTCGGCCTGTCGCTGGTCCACACCAACAAGACGATCCGCAAGCTCATCGATCGCAAGCTGATCGCCTGGCGCGACGGCGGTTGCGAAGTGATCGACGGGGAGGGGCTGAAGGATCTCGCGCGCTGGGAGGGCCTAAGCGAAGGCCGTCGGCCGCTGATCTGACAGGCAGGCCTCCATCTGGGGCTGGACTCGCACTTGCAAACACCCTTTCATGGATACGGTCTCCGATTTCGGAACCATGACGTGTGTCGGGCGTTTGAAGCCAAGCAAACGCAAGGAGTTTAGAATGGCAACTGCCGCAGGAAAAACCGCCAACGAAAGTCAGACGAACGCCGACCTGGAAGCCGACATTCGGCAGTTGAAGGCGGATATCGAAAAGTTGACCAAGCAATTGGCCAAGACCGGCGAACATGGTTACGGCACGGCGCGGCGCGCTGCTGCCGAAGGCGTCGACCAGTTGCGCGCGCAGGGCGAAGCCGTCTTCGACAGCCTGCGTGGCAACGCCAAGGATCTTGAGGCCCAGATCACGGCCAATGTGCGCGAGAAGCCGGTCACTTCACTGGCGATCGCGGCCGGCGTCGGCTTCCTGTTTGCGCTTCTTGCCCGGCGCTAGTTTCGACAGAGATGGGCATGCTGGCACCGCTTATCTCGGCCTTGGCCTCGGGTGAAGCCATTGCCGCCATGCGCCGCGCGCGCACGGCGGCAATCGTCTACGGGCTCGCCGCCGTGGCTGCCCTGTGCGGCCTCGGGTTTCTCCTGGGGGCGGCCTACATCTGGGCGGCTGACCGTTATGGCTCGATGGCCGCCTGTCTTGGCTTCGCGGCCGGTTTCCTGGTAACGGCCGGGCTTATCGTGCTCATTCATCAACTTGCGGCCGGAACGCGTGCGCGCCGACGTGCGCGAAGGCGCAATGCCGACCTGAAGGCGCTCGGTATCACCGCGGCGCTTGCCGTGCTGCCGGCCTTGCTCAAGGGGAAAGGCGGGAAGGGCGTCATTCTCGGCCCGATGATCGCGCTCGCGGCCTATGCCATCTACCGCGAGAACGTCAAACCGGATCCGGGCGATCCAGACAGCGAAGCCGACTAAAGCGCGTCGCGCTGATACGCTGTTCCCGGGAAAACCGCTTCGCACTTCTGAAATTGCTTTAAGCCGGCAGATCTTCAAGCGGCATCGATATTTCGGCGAACACGCCTTCGCTGCGGAATTCGTGGGTCACTTCGCTCGATAAAACCTTGGCGAGGCTGCGGCGGATCAGGATAGAGCCGAAGCCCTGGCGTTCCGGCGGGTCGACTTTCGGCCCGCCGCTTTCGCTCCAGGTCAGCACAAGGCGGCGCGCGCCTTTCTTGCCCGCCGCCTTCCAGTCGACATCGACCTTCCCCGAGCCAACCGACAGCGATCCGTATTGCAGCGCGTTGCTGGCCAGTTCGTGCATGATCAGGCCGAGCCCCACCGCCTGGTCGGGCGAAAGCAGCAGCTCCGGACCGGAGATCACGATGCGCGGCCGTTCTGCCGAATCGAACGGCTTGACCTCGATCTGCATCAGTTCGCGAATACCGATGCCGCGCCATTCGCGATCCGACAGCAGGTTATGGGCAGCGCCCAGCGCCTGCAGCCTGGCGCCGAAGGCTTCCAGGAATTCGCTTGGGCGGCGAGCGTGGCGAACGGTCTGCGTCGCCAGCGCCTGCACCGTCGCCAGCGTGTTCTTGACCCGATGGTTGAGCTCGCGCAGCAGCAGCCTTTGCCGGTCCTCGCCGAGCTTGCGTTCCGAGATGTCGTAGTTGACGCCAAAGATAAGCGTCGGCTTGCCTTCGCCGTCGCGCTCGATGACGCGGCCGCGGGTGACTATCCAGCGCGGCGGATCGAAGCCTTTGACCCGGTATTCGCCGAAATAGTCGTCGCTGCCGGTCAGGGCATCGCGAAAGCGCGTCTCGGTCTGGTAGACGTCGCGCGGGTCGATGGCGGCCAAAATGTCGCGCGCCCGCAGCCGGTTCGAACGCGGCAGGTTGAACAGCTCCGACAAACGCACGTCGCATTCGATCATGTCGGTGCGGATATCCCAGGCCCAACTGGCGAGCGAGGCGGCATCGAGCGCTATGGCTCGGCGCTTTTCCTCCTGCGCCAAAGCAGCCGTGGCAATGGCGCCGCTGCGGGTGGCGTCCTTGAGGGTAAACAGGCTGGCGGCGAGGCTGGCCAGCGATTTCAAATGATCGAGCGCGGCAGCGGACGGAAATTCATGCGGCTCCCGGTCGAATACGCACACCGTGCCGACGCGCGCGCCGGCGACCACCATCGGCGCGCCGACATAAAAGCGGACATGGTGTTCGCCGGTGACCAGCGGGTTGCGGGAGAAGCGAGGGTCGATGCTGGCATCCGGCACCACCATCGGCTCGTCGCCGGCGGCAATGGTATGGGCGCAGAACGATATGTCGGTCGCGGTTTCGGTCTCGTTGAAGCCGACACAGGATTTGAACCACTGTCGTTCGGTGTCGAGCAGCGTGACGAGCGCGATCGGCGCCTGCATCACGGCGGCGGCAAGGCCGGTGATGCGATCGAAGTCGGGATCGGAGTCGGTGTCGATCGCGTCAAGCCCGTGCAGTACGGCAAGCCGCTCCGGCGCCGCCACGGCGCGGCGGACCTCAACCGGCAAACCAGCCTGCTTCGTCACCTTGCTATCCACCAAGCCCCCTCGCTTGCAGGCCCCACCCGCGGTGGCGCGCACCTTGCGCGGCCGTCGCGCGCCGGAACTTTTGTAGCAAGCAATCGTTACCCCACCATGTTTCGCCGGCGATGGTTTCATCCACCATCCCGGCTGCACGATAGGAACGCCGCCAATGACCAAGATCGCCCCTGAAAACAAAGCCCGTCAGGGGCGCTGGGGTTGGCACGGCCTGCGCATATTGGTCGCCGCGTTGCTCCTGGCTTTCATTGCTTGGGGAGCGGCCGAGATTTATGGCCAAAAGATCGATCCAGATAGCCCTGAAAGCCAGGGGCAGCCCACCGGCCAGACCGCGCCGGCCAACCAGAGCGCGCCAGCCGGCGAGGGGCAGTCGGGCGGCTAGGGTTTTCCTCGTCATTCGTAATCGCATCAGGCGGCCTTTGCCTGGGCGGCTTGCGCCGGAACCAGGACGTTCAGTGCGCCAGGGTGGATCTGGATTGTCGTTTCACGCTCCAGCTTGACCAGTTCGCCGTCGATGACGGCGCCGAATTTCTTGCTCCCTGTATGGATTTTCACGATTGCCTTGTCGGCCTGATGGGTTTCGACATGATCGCTGTCGCGCCACCTGCCTCGAGCCATGTCGAAGAGCGCCCTGACCAACTCGCCACGCTGCCGCGCCACGGTGACATAGATGCCGAGCACGCCGCCGGCAGGATTGTCGGCATAAGGCAGATGGCCTTCGCCAAACAGATTGTTGGAAATGCCGATGCCGCTGATGCGGGTCACGATCTCGGCTTCGCCGACCGTCAACGTCACCTTCATGGCGGGAGGATTGTTGATCGTCGTCCAAGCGGCCTTGGCCGAAGCGCGAATCTTTCCCAAGCGCGAGGCGAATTCCATATTGTCGCGCAGCTTCACCATCCTGGCGTGCAGGCCGATCGAGAACTGATGCACGAACGGCCGGCCATTCGCGCTCGCGATATCGACCGCCATGATCTCGCCGTCGGCAAAGGACTTCAGCGCGCCATCGATGGTCTGCGGAATTCCAAGGCCGCGGGCGAACAGGTTCATTGTTCCTGCAGGCAGGACGGCCAGCGCCTTCTTGCCATTCATCAGCCGCCCCGCGGCGGCCGAAATGGTGCCGTCGCCGCCACCGGCCAGCACGACGTCGATGTCGCGCCGCGCGGCGACCTTGTCGAGCGCCGCGACAATCTCTTTGCCGGCGACGATGTCGATATCGATGGAGTGACCAGCCGCCTCGAGCGTCTGGCGCATGCGGTCCGTTAGCGCGGAAAGATCGGTGGTCCGCAAGGTGCCGCCGTCCCGGTTCAGCACCGCTGCAAATCGCATGCCCCGCTCCGTATTCTTTTTTAAAGGCCGGAATGCCAGCCGCAGGCTGAAACGGGCAAGCTTGGCAAAGGTTCCATCGGCCGGGCGGGAATGTCGGGCGATTCCGCGGACTTGCCCAGGGTATTTCGATGCTCCCGTTTTTTCGGAACAAGCGCCTTGTCACAACGTTGTGATCCCATTGGAGGCGCCGCCTTCGGTCTCCCGGCAAGTGGTTTGCCGATTGCGGCGCGCATGAGATCACGCAAGAGGAGACTTAATCATGATCCGCACACTGTTCGCGACGACTGCACTCGCAACGCTGATCGCTACCGGTGCGTTTGCGCAGTCAACGACGGCCCCGGCGACGACCCCAGCGCCGGCTGAAGCCCCTGCTACCATCGCGCCGGCGCCGCAACAGGCCGAGGGCGCGCTGATGACCAATATCATCGGCGAGTCCGTCTACAATGGCACTGGCGACGATGCGCAGAAGATCGGTGACGTCAGCGACGTCGTCCTCGATGAAAACGGCCAGGCGAAATCCGCCATTATCGGCGTTGGCGGCTTCCTCGGCATAGGCAGCAAGAACGTCGCCTTCGACTACGGCAAGTTGCAATGGGTCGAGAGGAATGGTGACCGCTGGCTCGTCGCCGAGACGACGAAAGAAGCGTTGACGGCGCTGCCCGACTTCGACCGTAAGCCCTACGATCCGGCCTCGGCGCCTGCTTCCACGGCGCAGAACGACCCGCAGAAGCCGGTTGATCTCAACGCCGCGCCGTCAGAACCCGCGGTGAAACGCGCTGACGGCAATCTCGCAACCAACATCATCGGCGAGAATGTCTACAATGGCACTGGCGACGATGCCCAGAATATCGGCGACGTCAACGACATCGTGCTGACCAAGGATGGCAAGGCGCAGTCGCTGGTGATCGGCGTCGGCGGCTTCCTCGGCATGGGTGAAAAGAACGTCACCTATGATTTCGCCAAGGCGCGGTGGGCCGAAAAGAACGGCGATCGCTGGCTGGTGGCGCAGACGACCAAGGAGGAACTGCAGGCGCAGCCTGATTTCGACCGCAAGCCCTATGATCCGGCGCCGGTGACGACAACCTCCGACGCAACGCAGCCGACTGCTCCCGCTGCCCCGACGGCCGTTGCACCGGCTGACAATGCTCAGCCAGCGGACAAGACCGCGGAAGCTCCGGCCGGTACAAAAGCCACCGATCCGACGCAAACGGCAGCGATCGACAAGTCGACACTGACCGAAATGCCGGTCGGCAACATCAGAGGCGACGACCTGAAGGGCACCACCGTCTATGGCGCCAACGACGCCAAGGTCGGCGAGATCGGCGACGTCGTGCTCACGCCCGACAGCAAGCCGGATGCCGTCATCATCGATGTCGGCGGCTTTCTAGGCATCGGCGCCAAGGAGGTCGCGGTCGGCATGGACAAGCTCAAATTCATGACCGACAAGGACGGCAACAAATATCTCTACACCAACTTCACCAAGGAGCAGTTGCAGGCGCAGGCCGCCTATGACAAGGGCAGCTATGCCGAGAAGCGCGACCAGCAGCGGATGATGGTACAGTAAGGGAATAGGCAGTAGGGATTAGGCAGTAGGCGAAAACTAGGCGATCAGGCACCAGGCCGCCAGGAACATTCTACTGCCTACTGCCTACTGCCTACTGCCTACCGCCTACCCACATACCCACCACCCCCTCGTCCGTCAGCTCTGCAAGCGCCAGCGACTGGTCGAGATGCTCGGCGCGCCAGGCAAGCAGCCGCTCGGCAAATTCAAGCCGCACGCTGAGATAGGCCGGGTCGGCGGCAACGTTGGCCAGTTCGCCCATGTCGAAGAGCAGCGGCGGCAGGCCGCCGCCGAAATGCACGTATTTGAATTTTTCCGTACGGATGACGGCGAGGTTGCACTGGCGCGAGCCGATGCCGAAATGCCGTTCGGCCTCACCGCTGGCAATCGAGCGGAAGTCGAACTCCCAATGCGCCGCGTCGCGCCAATCCTTAGGCGGTTCATCTTGCAGGAACGGTTTTAGCGAGCGGCCGTCGAGATGCAGCTGGGCGTCGGCGTCAAGCAGATCGAGCAAAGTCGGAAAGATGTCGACTGCCTCGGTGAAGTGGTTGACGATCGAGCCGGCTGCATTGCCGCGTCGTGGGTCGCGCACGATCAATGGGATGTGATAGCTGCCGTCGAAGAAGCCGCCTTTGCCCAGCATGAAATGGTCGCCCATCATCTCGGCGTGGTCCGAAGTCAGCACGATGATGGTGTCATCCCATGCATTCGCCGTCTTGATCGCTTGCCAGATGCGGCCAAGCTGCGCGTCGACCTCCGAGATCATGCCGTAATAGATCGCGCGGATGGCCCGGATGTTGTCGTCGCCCCAGTCGCGCACGTGGCCGTCGGTGCCGGGGCGGAAGCTTCTCCGCTTCCGGCGACCAAGGTCGTAAGCCAGATAGGGATGCCTTTGCGCCTCTGCCTGCCAAGTCTCGGCACGGCGGAAGGGCGGTCCGTCCGCCGGATCATACAGCGTGTTGTAGGGCTGCGGTACGACAAAGGGCGGATGCGGGCTGATGAAGGAGACATGCGCGAACCATGGCGAATCCTGTTCGTCCAGCCAGCGAATGAATTCGCCGGCAAGAAAAGCGGTCGGCGTCTCGTCCCTGGAATAGACAGGCGGCGCGCTGGTCACGGCGTCGCCCGCTTCCCCGCCCACGGGGCGGTGAATGCCGGGAGAGCCCGCGCTGGTGTCGACGCCACGTGCCTTCAGCCATGACAGCCATGGTTTCTGATGCTCAGGCAGGAACTGGCGAACGCTGAAGCCGGGCAGCACGCCCTCATAGCTTTTCAGCCGGGGATCGCCCGGCGCCATCGTGCGCGGATCGGGCGAGACGTCGGTGTAGCCGAACAAAGTCGGATCATAGCCGAGGGCGCGGGCCGAAAGCGCCATGTTGCCGTGGCGGGCGTCGAGCGGCGTGCCGTTGCGGCAGACGCGATTGTTCATCTGGTAGAGGCCGGTGTAGAGGCACGCGCGGGCCGGCGAGCAAGGCGCCGCGCCGCCGTAATGCCGCATGAAAAGGACGCCTTCGGCGGCGAGCGCATCGGCATTCGGCGTCTTCACCACGGCATGGCCGGCAGCCGACAGGCAATCGCCCCGCCATTGGTCGCAGGAGATCAATAGGATGTTCGGGCGTCTGCTTTTCGCGGCCAATGCTCTATCCTGTCACGTCGGGAAGACGTTCAATGAACCGGAATTTGGCGGCAGCGCAAGCCTGTCAGTCTTGCTTAAATGGTGAACGAAAATTTCCTGCTGTTCACTATTAAGATACAGTCCATTCTGAGTTTGCCGCCTTTGCCGTTGCCGGGCGGCCCCTCATATAGGCGTGGACAGCGGCAACGGCCGCAAACCCAAGGGAAGGAGCAAGACAATGCTCGACCAGATCAAGGGCCTGCATCACGTGACGTCGATGGCCGGCGATGCGCGCCAGAACAATGATTTCTTCACGCACAAGCTCGGCCTGCGCCGGGTCAAGAAGACCGTCAACTTCGACGCGCCAGATGTCTATCACCTCTATTATGGTGACGAGCACGGTACGCCCGGCTCGGTGATGACCTATTTTCCGTTCCCGGACATTGCCAGGGGCCGCCACGGCGTAGGCGAGGTCGGTACCACGGCCTATTCGGTGCCGGCCGGCACGCTCGGCTATTGGGAAAAGCGCTTCGCCGATGAAGGCGTTGCGGGTGTCTCCCGCGAAGAGACGTTCGGCGAGAAGCGGCTGGCCTTCGCCGGTCCCGACGGCGACGGTTTCGCGCTGGTTGAAGACAAGGCGGACAGCCGCGCGCCATGGTTGAAAGGCGGCATTCCCGCTGATGAGGCGATACGCGGCTTCCACTCGGTCTCGCTCAGATTGAAGGATGGTGGCGCCACGGAAGAGCTGTTGAAGTTCATGGGCTATGAGCAAGTGGACAAGTCCGGCAGTGTCAGCCGGCTCGCCATCAAGAACGGCAACGGCGCTGATGTCGTAGATATCGAATCGCTGCCTACCGCGGGCTTTGCCAATCTCGGCGCCGGCTCGGTCCACCATGTCGCCTTCGCGGTGGAGAACCGCGCCCAGCAACTCGAAGTGCGCAAGGCGCTGATCGATACGGGTTATGGCGTAACGCCGGTGATCGACCGCGACTATTTCTGGGCGATCTACTTCCGAACGCCGGGCGGCGTGCTGTTCGAAGTCGCTACCAATGAGCCGGGCTTCGACCGCGACGAGGACACCGCCCATCTCGGCGAAGCCCTGAAACTGCCGACGCAGCACCAGCATCTGCGGCCCTATCTTGAAGAGCATCTGCAGAAGCTGGAAGGCTGAGACGATGAGCAAGGAAGCTTACATCCATAAGACGCTGCCGGGTTCGCCCGGCGGCCCGCTGCTCTTCGTCTTTCACGGCACCGGCGCGGACGAGAGCCAGCTGCTGTCGCTCGGGCGCGACCTCGCGCCACAGGCGACGATCGTATCGCCGCGCGGCGATGTTTCCGAGCATGGTGCGGCGCGTTTCTTCCGCCGCACCGGCGAGGGCGTCTACGATATGGACGACCTCGCGCGGGCGACCGCCAAGATGGCCGGTTTCATCAAGGCGCAGGTGATAGCGGCAAGGCCATCTTCGGTCTTGGGTCTCGGCTATTCCAACGGCGCCAACATCCTGGCGTCCGTAATGTTCGCCGCGCCCGAGCTGTTCGATGCGGCGGTGCTGATGCACCCGCTGATCCCGTTCGAACCGCAGGTGCAGGGCAGCCTTGCCGGACGCCGCATCCTGGTCACCGCCGGCAAGCGCGACCCGATCTGCCCGCCCAACCTGACATCCCGGCTGGAGGCCTATTTGCGCGCCGATGGCGCCGATGTCACAGTGGAGTGGCACGATGGCGGCCACGAAATTCGACCAAACGAGATCGAAGCGGCGAGGCGGCTTTTTGCCGATGCGCCGGTTGAAGGAGCAAGCGATGCCTGACGAATTGCCTGAGATCGAACTCGAGGACCGCGGCTCGAAGGGACGTTATGTCCTGCGCGGGCCCGGTGGCGCCGAGGCGGAAATGACCTTCACCAAGGTCGGCGAGCACCAGATCATCATCGATCACACCGAAGTGCCGGACGTGTTTCGCGGCCAGGGCGCCGGCCTTCGGCTTGTCACACGCGCCGTCGAGGACGCGCGGGCAGTGGGCAAGAAGATCATCCCGCTCTGCCCCTTCGCCAACGCCCAGTTCCGCCGCCATCCGGAATGGGCGGATGTGCTGAAGCAATGACCTTTTTCCCTTCTCCCCTTGTGGGGTGAGCAGCCGGTTCGCCGCAGGCGAATTCATCGTGCCGGTGGCATGATGAAAGGCCGGCGAACGCCGGGACGCTGCGAAGCAGCGGGGACCGGCAGGTGGTCGGAGTCGCTCAGCCACAAGAGCGAACGCCTCTCTGGCATTTGCGCAGTTCGGCCTTCTTGCCTAAGTACACAGTTCGCTGCGGTTCGTCCGCTCCTGCCAACTGACCGAATGGCTTCCTGATGACCGAATCCGATCTCGTCCCCGTCTTCGACGGCCACAACGACACGCTGCTGCGACTGTACCAGTCGAAAGACACCGACGTCGAAAAGCTGTTCATCGAGGGGACGCAGGGCGGTCATATAGATCTGCCGCGCGCCAAGAAGGGCGGCTTTGCCGGCGGCATGTTCGCGATCTTTCCACCGCCGGTCGAGAAGAGCAAACGCTCTGCGGTGCCGCCGGCGCCGAGCGACAATGAGCCGTTGCCGCCGGAACTGCCGCGCGCTGATGCGCTCAATTCCACCATCGGCATGGCCTCGATCCTGTTTCGGCTGGAGCGAGCGGGGGCGCTGACCGTCTGCCGCAGTGCCGGTGACATTCGCGAGGCGATGGCGAAAGGTTCGATCGCGGCGGTGTTTCATATTGAAGGCGTCGAGGCGATCGATCCCGAACTTACCTTGCTCGACGTGCTCTACGAATCCGGCCTGCGCTCGCTCGGCATTGTCTGGAGCCGCCCCAACGCCTTCGGCCACGGCGTCCCGTTCCGCTTTCCGTCGTCGCCCGATACCGGACCGGGGCTGACCGATGCCGGCAAGGCGCTGATCAAGGCCTGCAATCAGCTCAAGATCATGGTCGACCTGTCGCATCTCAACGAAAAGGGCTTTCGCGATGTCGCCGCACTCAGCGATGCGCCGCTGGTCGCCACCCATTCGAACGTGCATGCGCTGTGCACCCATTCGCGCAACCTGACGGACTGGCAGCTCGGCGCTATCCGCGAGACCGGCGGCATGGTCGGGCTCAACTTCGCCACCGGCTTCCTGCGCGAAGACGGACGGATGAACTCGGACACCAGCCTCGACATCATGGTGCGCCATGTCGACTCGCTGCTGCAGGCGCTGGGCGAGGACGGCGTCGGTCTCGGCTCCGATTTCGACGGCGCGATGATTCCGGCGGTCATCGGCGACGTTGCCGGCTTGCCGAAGCTGATAGATGCGCTGGCCGCGCGCGGATTCGGACGCGCATTGATCGAGAAGATCGCCTATCGCAACTGGCTGAACGTTCTCGAAAGAACCATAGGCTGAGGCTTAAGCGCCCATGCGCTTCAGCCAATCCTGGCCGCCGCGATCCCTGATCATCGGCAGCGGGTTCTCCCAGTCCAACCGCGCGCAGATGCGGTAGACTTCGAGCGTCTCGGCGCTCATTTCGCCGCGCTTGTAGAAGTACATGGCGGCGGCATAGCGGGTACGACCCGACCATTTTTCGCCGAGCGGCGTGTTGACCAGCTGCCACTGTTCGGCGGCTTCCGTATCATCATCCGGTTCGTCGGCCATGATCAGAAATCCGCCGGCGGATTGGCGGTGCGGCGGTCGAGCTTGATGAAAGGACGGGCCACCACCTTGGCCCGCTTCATCAGCTTCTGGTACTGCAACTCGCGCATGGCGTAGATCTCGACCCAGAGGTCTTCCACCATCGTATCACCATAGGGACGCGTCAGCGAGGCGATGGCGATATTGCGCTTGGCCATCGGCGACCAGATGGCGGCGCTGACCAGCCCGACCTCCTGATGCTTCTTGTGGTAGACGATGGCGTGCTCGGCCGGGATGTTGCCTTCGATCTCCAGCCCGACCAGCATGTGGCGCAGCCTGCGTTTGGCACGGGCTTCGAGGATGGCGCGGCGGCCGTTGAAATGGCCTTTTCCCAAATCGACCATAAAGCCGAGACCGATCTCGTCCGGCATGCGCAGACGGTCGGCGCGAATGGCATGGTCTGCGGTGGTGAAGTCGGCATTGGCGACGATCAGGCCGGCTTCCAGCCGGGCGCGGTTGAGGGCGGCGTAGCCGATGGCGCGGATGCCGCGCAGTTCGCCTGCCGTCATCAGGCGGTCCCAGAGGCTGAGCGCTTTTTCGGCCGGCACGAACAGTTCGTAGCCGAGATCGCCGGTGAAGCCGGTGCGCGAGATGGTTACGGTGCCGCTGTCGTGCGGAAACTCGGCGAGGTCGAATATCTTCAACTTCTCGACGCCGGCGAAACCCGCCTCGCGCAGCACGGCGAAGGAGGTTGGGCCTTGCAGCGCGAGACCAGCGACGTTTTCGGTCTCTTCCTCGACGGTCACTTCGAAACCGATGGCGCTGTCGAGCAGCCAGGGCAGGTGCCGCTCCTGCGAACACAGGCGGAAGCGGGTCGGCGACAGCCGGAACAGCGTGCCGTCATCGAGGACAAAACCTTCGTCGTCGCACCATGCGGTGTAGTGGACGCGGCCGGGTTTCAGCTTGGTGACATCGCGCAGCGTGACGCGATCGAGGAAGGCTTCGGCATCCGGCCCCTCGATGCGGTATTTGGTCATCGGCGAGATGTCGAACAAAGCCGCCTGGCTGCGGATGGCGAAATATTCGAGTTCCTCGTCCCACAGCGAATGCGGCGCGCGATAGCCGGCCCAATTGTACCAGTCCTGAGTTTTGGCCACCGCATCGATGCGCGGCTGGAACGGCGTGCCGAGACGCAAGGTGCGGAAATGGCCCTGCGCTGTGGTGCGGGCGGCGTTGTTGACCCGACTCGTCATGACGGCATTCCTTCGCCGTAGAGTGCGGCGTTGACTGGCTGAAACATCCGATCATCCCTTCATCGCTATGATGCGCCGCGCCGCATTAAAACCGGGAGCACCCGAAACGCCGCCGCCTGGATGCGAACCGGCGCCGGCCAGGAACAGCCCCTCGATCGGCGTGTCGTAGCCCGACCAGCCCGAGACGGGCCGCGACATCAGCATCTGGTCGGCCTGCAATTCGCCGTGGTGCCAATGGCCGCCCGGCATCCGGTAGTTGGCTTCGATACCGGCTGGCGTCAAAAGCTCGGCATGCAGCACGGACTTGCCGATACCGGGGGCGTACGCTTCGAGCTGCGCCATAACAGCCTTGAGGAATTTCGGCTTGCCGGCATCCCAACCCTCTTTCAGCGCGTAAGGCGCGTATTGCACGTTCGCCGACAGCACGCAGGCGCCGCTTGGCGCGAGCGAGGGGTCGGAGAGCGAGGGCAGTGTGATCTCCATCACCGGTTCGGCTGAGAACTCGCCATATTTTGACGGGTTGAAGGCGCGCTCGACATGGTCGGCCGAGGGCGCGATGACCAGACGGCCCTTGTGATTATCGGCGTCGACGCCGGAAAATTGCGGTGGCCGATCGAGCGCCAGATGGAGCTTGGCAGCGTCGCCCTTCATGCGGATATTTTTTACCTTGCGCACGAAACCCGTGTCGATCTCGCGCGGACCGACGAGATCGAGCATGGTCGTCGCGGGGTTGACGGCGGAGACGATCGTTCTGGCGTGCAGCACCTCGCCGCCGTCGAGGGTCACGCCGAGGGCGCGGCCTTTCTCGACGACTATTCTGGCCACGGGCGCTGCCGTGCGGATGGTGACGCCGGCTTTCTCCGCCGCCGCGCGGATCGCGGCGACGACCGCACCCATGCCACCTTTCGGCAGCATCTGTGCCCCTGCCGCACCGCCGGTCTCGCCGGCCAGCCGATAGTAGAGGCCGAGCAGGGAGGTCGGCGAACGCGGGCCGAGATGGCTACCAAGCGTGGCGTCGAAGGCAAGCAGGCCCTTCAGCCTGATATCGGCAAGCTGCTCGTCGAGCAGGTCGGCGACGTTCATCAGGAGAACGCGCAGAAAGTCGCGCATGTCTTCCTTGCCGAGCTTTTTCAGCGCCACGGCCGTCTGGCCGAGCGCTGCCGTTTCAAGCAGCGACATGCCACCGAGATCGGGCGGGCGCCGCGACAGGAACGGTTTCAGGATGCCGGCATAGCGCATGAGTTGCGCGCGCAATTCCTTCCAGGCGGACTGCTCGGACGGAGTGGAGCCGGTCAGCACTTCGCCATAGGCGCCATGCAGGACAAGCGGCGGGCCGTCCTTCGCCAAGGCGACCGACGGCATGAAGTCTGTACGGGTGACCTGCAGCCCGTGTTTCTCCAGCTCCAATGTCTTCACCACGTCGGGGTGCAGGCGGTTCAGCACATGCGCGATCGAGGAGACCCGAAAACCCGGCGCAAACTCTTCGGTGCGCGCCGCGCCGCCGACATCGCCAGCGGCTTCCAGCACCAGCACCTTGCGGCCGGCTTTCGCCAGAGTGGCGGCAGCGACAAGGCCGTTATGGCCGCCGCCTATGATGATGGCATCAAATGACGTCATGGGCCGGGCTCATATGGGAGGTCGATTTGGCGAGATCGCGCAGGATTTCGGCTGCCGCATTGCGGCCGGGCGCGCCCATGACGCCGCCGCCGGGATGGGTCGAGGATCCGCATATATAGAGCCCGCCGACCGGCGAACGGTATTGCGCGTAGCCCGGCACCGGCCGGTTGAACAGCAGCTGGTCGAAGGTCAGCTCGCCCTGGAAAATATTGCCTTCGGTCAGCCCAACCTCGGCTTCGATCTCGCGCGGCGTGCGAACCTCCATGTGAACGATGCGGTCGCGGAAGCCCGGCGAGTATTCCGCGATCTGCGCGACCACGCTTTCGGCGAAGCCGTCGCGGTCGGTATCGGTCCAGTCGCGGCCGTTCACCTTGGGCGGCGCGTACTGCACGAAGCAGCTCATGAAATGCTTGCCCGGCGGCGCCATGGTCGGGTCGAGCGTCGTTGGGATGACCATGTCGAGGAATGGGTCGGCCGACCAGCGACCGGCCTTCCAGTCGTCATAGGCGCGCTCCATGCGCTCCATGGAGTCGGTGAAATGCATGTCGCCGCGATAAACGGGCGAATCCTTCGGCAGTGCCGGGAAATCGGGCAGCGAATCCAGCGCGATGTTGACCTTGCCGGACGAGCCGCGGACCTTGAAGTTCCTGACCCGACGCAGGAAAATATCGGGCAGTTCCTTCTCCTCGACCAGTTTCAGGAATGTGCGTTTGGCGTCGGCGTTGGAGACGACGAGCTTGCCGTAGACCTCCTCGCCGCCGGCCAGCACCACGCCCTTGGCCTTGCCTCGGCTCACCAGCACATGGTCGACCTCGGCGCCGGTACGGATGGTGCCGCCGGACCCCTCGAAGGAAGCGGCGAGCGCCTTGGTGACAGCGCCCATGCCGCCGCGCGCATAGCCCCAGGCGCCGACCGAGCCGTCGACCTCGCCCATATAGTGGTGCAGCAGCACGTAGGCCGTGCCGGGCGACATCGGCCCGAGCGCGGTACCGATAATGCCGGACAAAGCGAAGTTCGCCTTGATGACATCGGTCTCAAAATATTCGTCGAGGAATTCCGAGATCGACATGGTCCAGAAGCGCAGCGTCAGCGCCATTTCTTCTGATGACAGGCCGGCGAATTTCCTGCCGAGATAGAGAAACTCTCCGAGGTCACGCGGCTTGAGACTGGTCGGGTCCGGTGCGGTGCGCATCAGCAGCGGCTGGATGAAGCGGCACTGCCGCGTCACGTCGCGCGAATAACGGTCATAGGCCTCGGCGTCGCGCCTGGAGAAGCGGGCAAATTCGCGCCGGTGCGCATCGTGATCGCGGTAGTTGGCGAGGTAGTCGCCATCGCGCGTGAACACGGCGCCGCCCTCATAGGAAATCACCTGCAAGCCGAAGCGCGGCAGTTCGAGGTCGCGCATGATCTCGGGGCGAAACAGCGAGCAGACATAGGAGCAGTTGGAGTAGAGGAAGCCCGGCGTCAGCTCGCGGCTGGTGGCGGCGCCGCCGACCCAGTCGTTCTTTTCCACCACCAGCACGTCGAGCCCGGCGCGTTGCAAATAGCAGGCGTTGACCAGGCCGTTGTGTCCGCCGCCGATGACGATCGCATCCCAAGCTTTCATTCGCGCCCAGCCTTCATGGTGCTCGACCCTTCATTTTTCGCGTGATTTGTCGCCGAATGCGCGGAATTTGGCACGGCAGCGGCTATTCTGTCCAGCCGTTCTGAATGAATGTTCAACAAATGATATTGCGTTTTCCTGTTAATACGCTACGCTTTGCCGGCATTCGAACCTGCGCAATTCGGCTGATGGGACTTAAAGTCTGATGATCGAAACGGCAGATGGCGAGCCGGAATATGACGACGCCGCGATCCGCTTCCTCGAGGCGCTGTGGGGCGAGGGTTATCTGTCGCCGGGCGGACCCGACGAGGTCGACCGGGTGGTCGAAGGCCTGTCGCGCAAGACGATCCTCGACATAGGCTGCGGCTCCGGCGGCATCGCGTTGCATCTGATCGAGCGCCACGGTGCAGCCCATGCCACCGGCTTCGACATCGACGCCCGGTGATCGAGGCGGCCAGAACGCGGGCTGCTGCACGCGGGCTCTCAGACCGCGCCAGCTTCATCCAGGCGTCACCCGGAGCGCTGCCTTTCACCGATGGCGCCTTCGATGTTGTGTTCTCCAAGGACGCGCTTTTGCATGTGCGTGACAAGGACGCGCTGTTTGCCGAAATCTTCCGCGTGCTGAAACCGGGCGGCGTCTTTGCCGCCTCCGACTGGCTGATCGGCCATGACGGCGAGCCGTCATCTGAGATGAAGGCCTATGTCGCGGCCGAAGGCCTGTCCTTCGCCATGGCCTCGCCGGCACGCTATGCGCAAGCGATGCGCAGCGCCGGCTTTGCCGATGTCGCCGTCAGAGACCGCAATTCTTGGTATCGCAAGGTCGCGCGCGGCGAGCTGGAAAGGCTGAAAGGCCCGCTCTACCAGACGGCGGCAGCCGCAGTCGGAGCGGCCTATATCGACAAGAACATACGAACCTGGGAGGCCATGCAGAAGGTGCTTGACAGTGGCGAGCACCGTCCCACTCATCTTCGCGGGTGGAAGCCGGCTGTGGTGGGATAGCCGGCAATGTGGAGCATGACGGCACCGATGAAAGCTGCAGCGCGCGAAGAGCGATCCTCCGACACGTCTGGAAAAACCGAACCGGAAAAACGCGGCCGCAAGGCGTCGAAGGAGGTCAGGCAACAGCAGCTGATCGAAGCGACCATCGATTCGCTGGCCAAGCGCGGTTATTCGGAAACGACGATGGCCGATGTCGCTGACGGCGCCGGCCTGTCGCGCGGCATCGTCAACTTCCATTTCGAGAGCAAGGAGAAGCTGCTCGTCGCCACGCTTGCCTATATGGCCGACGAATATGCGGCGCATTGGCGCGTCGCGCTGACCAAGGCCGGCGAGGATCCAGCCCGGCAGCTGCGGGCGCTGGTCGCCGCCGATTTCGACCGTTCGATCTGCAACAAGCGCAAGCTCGCGGCCTGGTGCGCGTTCTGGGGCGAGGCCAAGTCGCGGCCGACCTACCAGGCGCTGTGCGGCGCACGCGACGCGGCCTACCAGAAGATCTTCATCGACCTCTGTGCCACGCTCAAGCAGGGCGGTGGTTATGCCTATGAGCCGCAGGTGATGGCGCTCGCGCTCAGCGCCATGCTGGAGGGCTTGTGGCTGCGGCTGATGATGGGGACCGAGGACGTCACCCGTGAGAGCGCGCTGCAGGCGGCAAACGAATTCCTGTCGGCCGCCTTTCCGAAACACTACCGGCCGGGCAGCGGACGTTGACAACAACCGGCAGATCCAAGCCGGAGCGAACAATCAAAAACAAAGAGGATGGAACAGCATGAAAAGAATAACCCGACGCCTGACACTGACATTGGCGCTGACGGCGACGCTGGCTGGTTCGGCCGCGGCGATTGCGGTCGCCGCCGACAAGGACCTGATCGTGTTCGACTGGTCGGGCTATGAGGACCCGAGCTTTCACCCCAAATATGTCGAGAAGAACGGCGACTCGCCGACCTTCGCCTTCTTCGGCGACGAGGACGAAGCCTTCGAGAAAGTGCGCTCCGGTTTCAAGGCCGATCTTGGCCATCCCTGCTCGCAGAGCGTGACAAAGTGGCGTGAGGCGGGGCTGCTGCAGCCGCTCGACACCTCGAGGATCACCGGCTGGAAGGATCTCAATCCCGGCATCATGGCGATGAAGGATCTGGCCACCACTTCGGACGGCAAGGCCTGGTTCATGCCGTGGGACTGGGGCAACACCCAGCTCACCTACAACTCCGACAAGATCGACGCGAAGGATGTGCAGTCGCTGAAGGCCTTCGCCGACCCCAAGTTCAAGGGGCGGGTCTCAATCGGCGACAATGTCGACGACGCCTATGCGCTGGCCAGCCTTGCCATCGGGCTCAAGGACTGGACCAAGATGACGGACAACCAGTTCAAGCAGGCTTCCGACTTCCTGCGTCAGGTGCACAAAAATGTCCGCTCCTACTGGACCGATACCACCGACGTCGTGCAGTTGCTGAGCGGCGGCGAGGTCGATCTCGCCTGGGCATGGAACGATGCCACAGTACAATCCGTCGCTGCCGGTGTGCCGATCAAGTCCAAGAAGGATACGGACGAAGGCATCTCGACCTGGGTCTGCGGCTACGTGCTGTTCAAGGACGCACCCGGCAATGTCGACAAGGCCTATGACTACCTCAACGCGATCAACGATCCCGAGACCGCCAAGGTGCTGGTCAAGGACTGGGGTTATGGCCAGGCCAACGCCAAGGGCATGGCCGGCGTCGACCCGGCGATCCTGAAAGAAAAGGGCTATGACGACGTGCAGAAATTCGTCGACAAGACCCTGTTCCAATCGCCCGTGCCGTCGTCGCTCAAGCTCAAGATGATCGCCGAATTCGAGAAGATCAAGGCAGGCTACTAAAGCTCTGTCCGGCCTCCTCCGTCTGCCTGTCAGTGCGCCGGGCAGACGGTCTCGCCAAGGCCGCTGAAATTCCGTAACGTCGCCCGGCCGCTTTTCGCGATGAGGAGTTTCGCGCCATGAATTCCATGCTTCGCCGCCTCGCCCTTGCCGCTGCTCTTACAGTCGGCGCCGGCGCCGTGCTTGCTCATGCCGAAGGCGGCGGCGACCTCGTCGTGTTCGACTGGTCAGGCTATGAAGATCCGTTGCTGCACCCCGACTACACCGCCAAATACGGCGCCGAGCCGACCTTTGCTTTCTTCGGCGACGAGGAGGAAGCGTTCCAGAAGATGCGCGCCGGCTTCAAGGCCGACATCGCCCACCCCTGCTCGCAAAGCGTGACCAAGTGGCGCGAGGCCGGCATTCTGCAACCGCTCGACACCTCGCGGATCGCCGGCTGGAAGGATCTCAATCCCGGCATCATGGCGATGAAGGATCTCGCCGTCACCGCCGACGGCAAGGCCTGGTTCATGCCGTTCGACTGGGGCAACACTTCGCTGCTCTACCGCACCGACAAGGTCACGGCGGAGGAAGCGCAGTCGCTGAAGATTTTCGCCGATCCCAAATTCAAGGGCCGCGTCACCATCGGCGACAATGTCGATGACGCCTATGCGCTGGCCAGCCTGGTCATCGGCCTCAAGGACTGGACCAAGATGACCGACGCGCAGTTCCAGGAGGCGTCCGCCTTCCTGCGTGACGTCCACAAGAACATCCGCTTTTACTGGACCGACGACACCGACCTCAACCAGGCCTTTACCGGCAATGAGGTCGACCTCGTCTGGGGCTGGAATGAGACCTTCGTGACGCTCAAGGGCCAAGGCATGCCGATCGCCATGAACCGCGACACCAGGGAAGGCATATCCACCTGGGTGTGCGGCTATGTGCTGATGAAGGATGCGCCGGGCAAGCTCGATCAGGCCTATGATTTCCTCAGTGCGGTCAACGCGCATGCCGTTTCCGATTACTTGGTCAAGACCTTCGGCTACGGCCACGGCAACAGCGCCGGGATGGCCGCGATCGACCATCAGGTGCTGAGCGACCGTGGCTTCGACAATCTCGACAAGTTCTTGGACAAGACGCTGTTCCAGCAGCCGGTGCCGCCTGAGCTCAAGCAGCGCATGGTCACGGAATTCGAGAAGATCAAGGCCGGCTATTGAGCGACAGGACTGAAAGAACCGATGTCGTCATCGTCGGCGCCGGTTTCACGGGCCTGTCGGCTGCGCTTGAGCTGAGAAAGGCCGGCATCGATGTCGTGCTGCTCGAAGCACGCGACCGCGTCGGCGGCAGGGTCGAGGCTATTCGCAACGGGCTTGGCGAGCGCATCGACAGCGGCGGCCAGTTTTTCTGCGAAGACATGCCGGAGGTGACGGCGCTGGCCGCGTCCCGTGGCAAGGCCTTCGTCGAAACCTATGTGAATGGCGATTTCATCACCCATCCATCGCTGTCGGTCGAAGAGGCCGAACGGACCTATCATGGCGCGATGGCAATCCGCGAGCGGATGAATGCGATCGAGCCGGACGATCCCTCGATCGCCGGCATGAGCGCTGCCGCCTGGCTCGAATGCCAGCATGATCCCACTGACGCCAAGACGGCTTTCCGCTCGATGATCGAAGGCCTGTGGTGCCTGGCGATGGACAAGGTGCCGCTGTGGTACCTCATCGACAATGACCGCCGCATCACCAACGAGGTGCCCGAGCTGCAATATTCGCTGCTCGAAACCATGCAGTCGCTGGCCGAGGACATGGCGGGAGATCTCGGCGATAGCGTTCGGCTGAACGAGCCGGTTACGCGCATCGAGCACGGGCCGCAAGGGGTTCGTGCCGTCTCGGCAGGCAGCGCCATCGAAGCGCGAAGAGTGCTGGTCGCGCTGCCGCCGGCGAGGGCCGCGAAGCTGGATTTCGCGCCCGCTCTGCCACCAGCTCTCGCAAAGGCGCTCGGCGTCTGGGAAAGCGGTGCGGTGATCAAGATCCTGGTGCGCTATCCCACGCCGTTCTGGCGCAAGCGCGACCTCTGCGGCATGGTGATGTGGCGCGACCTGCCGGGCCTGTTCGCTTGTGACGCCAGCAAGGATGCGCAACATGCTGCGCTGGTCGTCTTCGTCGGCGGACCGCTGGCCTTGCATTGGCGTCCGCTCGCGGACGCGGCGTTGCGTGCGGAGGTCACGGCAAGGCTCGTTGATGCCCTTGGGCCGGAGGCAGCCGACATTGTCGATTTCAGCCAGCGCGACTGGATCGATGACCGCTGGAGCGGCGGCGCCTACAGCGACCTTATTGTCGATGTGACGGCACGGGATGCCGAGCGCACGATCCGTGCCGGCGCAGATCCTGTTCATTTCGCATCGTCGGAACTGTCGCCGTCATTCCCGGGCTATGTCGAAGGCGCCATCGTGATGGGGCGGATCGCAGCCAAACAGATCGCGACGGAACTTAAAATTCTTAGTGGAGCATGATCTTATTCCGAAAACCGGTTCCCACTTTTCGGGATCATGCTCAGTCCGCCATCGCCACCAGGGCCTCGGGATCGTAGCCGAGGCGGATCGAAGTGCCGACGGGGATATCGTCGGCGCCGAAGTCGTTGGTCTCGGTGACCGACAGTGGCTTTTCCAATCCGGGTATCTCGACGATCAGGTGGGTGATCTCGCCAAAATAGTGGCGTTCGACCACCTTGCCGGCCACTTCGAATTTCGCCGTCGCATTGTCCCACAGCACGCGCAATCGCTCCGGCCTGATGCCCAGAGTGGCGCCGCCGCCATTGCGCACGAAGGCCTTCGGCTTGTCGGTCCTGACCCGGCCGAAGCCCAGCGTGTCGACGACCAGCGAGGCGCTGCTCTCCTCGACGATCTGCGCTTTTACGAAATTCATGCCGCCGAGGAAATCGGCGACCTGGCGGTTGACCGGCCGCTGGTAGATTTCCTTGGGCGAGGCGACCTGGGCGATCTTGCCGCCGAACATTACGGCGATGCGGTCGGACATAGCGAGCGCCTCATACTGGTCATGGGTGACCAGCACGAAGGTGATGCCGACCGCCTGCTGCAGGCGGCGCAGTTCGACCTGCATCTGCTCGCGCAATTTCTTGTCGAGTGCCGACAGCGGCTCGTCGAGCAGCAGCACCTTGGGCCGCATCACCAAGGCGCGGGCGAGCGCCACGCGCTGGCGCTGGCCGCCGGAAAGCTCGGTGGCGAGGCGTTTGCCGAGGCCGGTGAGCGACACCTGCGCCAGCGCTTCCTCGACGCGGCGCTTTTCTTCCGTTCCTCCCAGCCTGAGCCGTTTCAGCCCATAGGCGACATTCTGCTCGACATTGAGATGCGGGAAGATGGCATAACTCTGGAATACCATGTTGGTCGGCCGGCGGTTGGCCGGGATGCCTTCCATCGACTGGCCGCCGACCGAGATCGAGCCGCTGGTCGGGTTGTCGAAACCGGCAATCATGCGCAGCAGCGTGGTCTTGCCGCAGCCGGAAGGGCCGAGCAGCGAAAAGAACTCGCCCTCCTTGATGGTCAGCGAGGCGTCGTCGAGCGCCTTGAACGCCCCATAGCTGCGGGTAACGCTGCGGATTTCGATCATTGCCCGGTCGGTTTGGGGTCGATCAGATTGGGCCCGCTCGGAATTATCTTGCTTGGATGGCTCATCCTGAGGCCGTTCGGCCCGGGACTGCTCAGGCATAGAGGCCTCCCTCGCTCTGGGTGCGTCTGGCCGCATGGCGGCGCAGGATCTCGGCAACGGTCATCAAAACGAAAGAGGCAACCAGCAGCAGCGTGCCCAGCGCCAACACACCCGGCAGCTTGGCGGCAAAGCGCAACTGGCCCCAGATATAGATCGGCAGCGTCGTCTCGGTGCCGGTCAGGAAGAAAGCGATGACGAACTCGTCGAGCGAGATGGTGAAGCAGACCAGGAGGCTGGAAATGATCGCCGGCGCCACCATCGGTAGCGTCACCCGCCGGAAGGTGCCGAAGGCACTCTCGCCGAGATCGGCGGAGGCTTCTTCGAGGCTGCGGTCGAAGCCCTCGAAACCGGCGGTCAGCACCGTCATCGAATAGGGAATGCAGATCAGGACATGGCCGAGTACGACGGTGAACAGCGAAAGGCTTAAGCCCAGTTGCAGCATGACCAGCAGCATGGAGATGGCGAGGATGATTTCCGGCAGCACCAGCGGCGCCATGATCAGGCCATTGATTGTGCGGCGGCCGGGATAGCGGTAGCGGGTGATCGAGCGGGCGGCGAGGATGCCGAGCAGCGTCGCCAGCACCGATGCCGAGATACCGACGATCAGGCTGTTCCAGGCGGCGTCAAGCAGCGCCGGCGTCTTCGGCAGGTCTTGGTACCATTTCAGCGTATAGCCGGTGAGAGGAAATTTCGGCGTCGGCGCGGTGTTGATCGAGAAGATCGGCAGGAAGATCACCGGCAGATAGAGAAAGACGACGTAGAGGAAGGCGTAGGCGGACAGCCAGCCGCCGGGAAAAAGGCGCCGCCTCGCCGTCATCGCGCCAGCCTCTGCAGCGCGCGGATGATGAGCACGGTGGCGCCCGCCATCAGCGTCACGACCAGCATGGTGGTCACGGACAGTGCCGCGCCGAGTGGCCAGTTGGAGGCCTTATGGAACTGCGACTCGATGGCATTGGCGATCATCACGCCATCCTTGCCGCCGACCAGCCTTGGGGTGACGTAGTCGCCGACGGTGGGGATCATGACGATGAGAGCGGCCGAGATGACGCCCGGCGCCGACAGCGGCAGCGTCACGCGCAGGAAGGAGCGCAGCGGGCCGTCGCCAAGATCGGTGGCAGCCTCGACCAAGGTGCGGTCGACCTTCTCGAGCGAAACGAAGATCGGCAGGATGGCGAAGGCCGCCCAGGCGTGTGTGAGCGTGATGATGACGGCGCTGGAATTGTAGAGTAGCGCGGTCGATGGTTCGTCGATGATGCCGAGGCCCATCAGGCCGGAATTCAGCACGCCATTATAGCCGAGGATGACTTTCCATGACATCACGCGCAGGAGATAGCTGGTCCAGAACGGGATGGTAATCAGGAACAGCCACAGGCTCTTGTGGCGACCGCCATGGAACGAGATGAAATAGGCGATCGGATAGGCGAGGATGACGGTGAAAAAGCTCACCGTCAGCGAAATGTAGAGCGAGCGCCAGAGCAGATCGCGGTAGATCGGCTCGGTCAGCGCGATGCGATAATTCTCCAGCGTGAATGTATGGTCGATGGTGAGGTAGTTCTGCGTCCAGAAGGAGTGGGCGAAGACCACCAGGATCGGCACCAGCAGCAGGATCAAAGCGTAGACCAAGGTCGGGCTGATCAGGGCAAGGCCCTGGACGGACTCGGACTGCAGAAGGGCGTTTCGCCTTGCTCGCGTCATGCGCCGCGTGGGCACCCCTTCGGCAGCTACCGTCATTGCAGCGACCCGGGCGTGATCTCGGTTGCTGGCTCGAACTGTTCCGCCATGATGCTCCCTTCGACCGGGCCGGCTGCCTGTTCCCAATTTTTGCGGAGCGCGCTTTGCTGGCCGAGCTCCAAGCTTGCCGGCTTTCTTTCATCATGAGCGCATCCGTGCATTGAAATCAAGCGCTATTTCTGTAATATTGATTGAACGGACATTCAAAATGGAGTGAAGAAAGCCGGCTTTCCTGCCCTTGGCGCTTCATGTTCTGTCCGGTGAAAATTACGCTCAGACGATGCGAGGCAATGATGGCGGCTGCAAGAGACCTAAGAGCGATGGAAATGGCTGACGGTGGCGATGCGGTCGAGCTGGCCAAGCGCCATCTCATCCAGCCCTGGCCTTATGCCGGCTCGGTCGGCAATGAAGCGCGTGCGCTGATTGGCGAGGGCGATGGCATCTACATCACCGATGTAACAGGCAAGCGACTGATCGACGGGCCGGCCGGCATGTGGTGCATCAATGTCGGCCACCGCCGCGAGGAGCTGGCCAGGGTGATGTACGACCAGGCGATGATGCTGTCCTACAACACGCCCTGGTATACGATGAATGCGCCGTCGGCCGAGCTCGCCAAGCGCCTCGCCGATCATGCGCCGGGCGATCTCAGCCATACCTTCTTCACCACCGGCGGATCGTCGGCTGTCGAGACGGCACTGCGCTTCATGCAGTTCTACAACAATGTGCGCGGGCGGCCGGAAAAGAAGCTGATCCTCAGCCGCGGCGGCGCCTATCACGGCTCGACCTATCTGTCGGCCTCGCTCAACGGCCGGCCGCGCGACCGCGACTGGATGGACGGCGCCGACGATCTGGTCGTCAAACTGTCCTCGCCAGACCCGTTCCGGCGGCCGAAAGGCATTGACATCGCCGCCTTCTGCGATTTCCTGGTCGATCAGTTTCGCGATACGGTCGCCCGCGTCGGCGCAGAGAAGATCGGTGCTTTCGTCGGCGAACCGGTGCAGGCATCCGGCGGCGTCGTCGTGCCGCCGGATGGCTATCTCAAGCGCATTCGCGAAATCTGCAGGGACAACGATATCCTCTATATCTCCGATGAGGTGGTGACCGGCTTCGGGCGGCTCGGCCATGTCTTTGCCTCCGGCGATGGCTTCGGCATCGACCCCGACATGATCACCTTCGCCAAGGGCGTTACATCAGGCTATTTCCCGCTTGGCGGCGTCATCATCTCGGAGCGGCTGCTTCAGGAAATGCGCCGTTCCAACCATCCCGATGCGATGTTCGGCCATGGCCTGACCTATACCAGTCATCCCATCGGCTGCGCGGTGGCGCTGAAGAACCTCGATATCCTGGAAGACAGCGTGCTGGCCCACACGCGCGATGTCGCGCCCTATTTCCAGGCGCAGTTGAAGACGCTGGAGGAACTGCCGCTGGTTGGCGAAGTCCGCGGCATGGGCCTGATGGGCTGCGTCGAGTGCGTAGCCGACCGCGAAAGCAAGGATCCGCTGCAGCTCGACAAGGATGTCGGCAAGCGCATCGACGCGCATTGCCACGAACTCGGCCTCCTGGTCCGGCCGCTGATCAACATGTGCGTGATGTCGCCGCCGCTGATCATCACGCGAGAGCAGATCGACGACATGGTGGCGATCCTGCGCGAAGGCATTTCGCGGACCATGGATGATCTGCGCAAAGAGGGCGTGTGGCAGGGGTGACTGGCAGTTCCGCCCCTACACCTGCGAGCGCATAGCCTCATTGAGGTTCCACATGTCCTTCTCCTCCGGCGCCGTCTCCAGGCCCAGCACCGGGATCTGCTTGCGCAGATGGTCGTGGTGGGTGCGCACACCGTATTCGAGGTCGGAGAGATAAAAACCCTCGAAGGCCTCCGAGATCATGGACTCGTTTGACCAGACGGAAAGCTGCACGTCCTCGTTCATGGTATCGCGGTCGATGCGGTAGGCGAGATAGCGGGCGGCCGCCTGTTCCCGGGTCTCGTCGGGGTAGCGGTAGATGGCGCCGCGCAGCAGCGTCTCGCCGGTCGACAGCGGGAACTCCTGATAGAACTGCACCGATTCCGGCATGATCGACAGCGCGTTGTTGGGGAAGATGCCGTAATAGATCCAGGCCCTGCGCAGATGCTCCGGCAGGTGTGAGGCATCGGGCGTGAGCTTGATGTATTCGCGCACGCTCCAGCGCCGGCCGGCATGCGGATTGTAGGTGGCAAACGAGCGCGACACGCCGTTGATGAACGGCTCGTCGAAATAGGTCGAGCCGTAGAGATCCTGCAGCGCCGGATGCGCCATGGCGACGTGGTAGCCTTCATTGTCGACGTCGCGCACCGACTTCCAGTTGACCGGCGTTTTCTGTGTCCAGATGCCCCAGGACGGCACCATCTCGGCCACGTTGTAGTGTGCCATCTCGGCCTCGATCGGCTTCAACAGTTCGGCCACCGAAGGCTGCGGGCCGCCCTTGCGAAAGCGGACAAAGATGAAGCCCATCCATATCTCAAGGTCGAGCGGCATCAGGCCGAATTCGGTCTTGTCGAGCTCGGGGAAGGAGCGCGGCCGGGCGGCGCCGCGCAGCGTGCCGTCGAGATTGTAGACCCAGCCATGGAACGGGCAGACTAGCGCGTTCTTGCAGGTGCCCTGGCTGTCGGCGACGACGCGGCTGCCGCGATGCCGGCACATGTTGTTGAAGGCGCGCACGACGCCGTCCTTGCCGCGCACGATGAGCGCCCGCTCGCCGACCACGTCCATAGTCAGATAGTCGCCGGCATTCGGCACGTCGCAGACATGGCCGGCGATCTGCCAATGGTTGCGGAAGACGTATTCCTTCTCAAGTTCGAGAAGCGCGTCGGAGTGATAACTCCAGCCCGGCAGACCCCGCCGGTCCCAATCATTGGGGATCGCCACGTCACGGAGATGCGGGTTCATAAAAAAGCTCTTCTTTTATTGAATACTCATTCAATAAAACCATATTTTGCATTGAAATGCAATGGCTTGTAGAAATCTGAACTTTTCAAGTCGGCACAACAGGGCCGGCTGAAAGCCAGAAAATCCCGGAATATCCGGGCGTTAACCGGGGTCGTGAAATAGCTGTCCGGCATGCGGATTTGGCCGTGCCGAGCTTGCAAACACGGCCCGCTCCGAGACGAAAAATACCTGGCGTCCCGCAAATTCGATCCGCAGTGTGAGCTTGTTCATAGTGCGGCCGACAGGAAGCGGGCTTGGTCCGTTCGCGGCCCGCCTGTCGTCAACATTTGATTGCCCGCATGAAACAGCTTCGCAAACGCATCTTGCCGTCGGCACATGACCGGATCTGTCCGGATATGCCCGAATTTCTTGTTTCAAACCTGTTACGCGGGCAAGCCAAGCGCATCATTCGCCCGTTACCAGGCGCGCTTAGGTTCGTTTCATAAGAAAACGAAGGGGAGCAGCAATGCATACGAAAGTCGAGATCACTAGCAACGAACGACGCGCCAAACTGGCACTGCGTCAGCGCGCCAGCGACCATCCGGTTGCGATGTTCTCCATGCTGGGCGCCTGCGCTCTGGCCGTCATGTTCCTGACACCGGCTTCCGGTCCGGCTTTTGCTTCGCTCAACCCGCCGGCCAATGTTGTCCAGGGCGCGCCGACCACCATCAAGACCGCCCGGCTGCCGGAGCCGGAAATCGATTTTGCCTGCCAGGGTCAGGCCTGGGGCGCCGAGAGCGCGGAGTGCCTGTGCGTCATCGCCGCCCAGTCCGGCGTGCACAAGGCGCGTTCCGTCCGCATGATCGCCAACGCAGCGCCGCTGACCACGACACCCAACGTTTTCTGAACCTCCCGAGCGCTTCCTCCCGCGCTCGTTCTTGGCTCCCGCCGCTTCCCTCGGTCGGGAGCCTCTTTTTTAGGGCCTATCGATATTCGGATGAGGCCGCCCTGCGCGTGGAGGTTCCCTGCGCTTCCGGTGCTCGCGTACTTCAAGTACGCTCCGCTCCAGTTCTCGGGAACCACCATTCTCGACTCGGCCTGACCCGAATCTCGATAGACCCTACGTGGGTGCTTCCGAAAACTTAGCCGGCGGCGGCGACCTGGTCGGCTATTGCCGAGAGTACGCCGCGGACGTCCAGCGTCGAGAACGGCTTTTCCAGGATTTGCGGGCGCTGCGGCGCCGGCAAGGCTTCGATCTCGGCCTTGGCGCCGATCAGGTCGCCGGTGACCAGCACGAAGCGTTTGGCCAGCGCCAGGTTGTCGGCGAGCAATTCGCGGTAGATGGCAATGCCGCTGGTGCCGGGCATGCGCAAGTCGGAAAAAACGATGTCTGGCGGCATGTGGCCGGTCAAGGTCGCCGCCGCCGACGTCCAGGCCGGCACAACCCGCGACTTGATACCCATCAGTTCCAGGATGTCGGAGAGGGAGCCGGCGACGTCGGGTTCGTCGTCGATGATCAGCGCATGGCGCAAGCCGCTGGAACGAGCCGGGCTGTCGCCGGCTGCTGCCGCGCCGCCGGTGATTACCGGCAGCTGGACGACGAAGCGCGCGCCGCGCGGCAGCACCTCCTCGAACCAGATATTGCCGTTGTGGCGCTCGACGATCGATTTCGAGATCGACAGGCCGATGCCGGTGCCGACGCCGACCGGCTTGGTGGTGAAATAGGATTCGAAGATGCGGCTGCGGATCGCCTCGGGAATGCCCGGTCCGTTGTCCTCGACCGAAAACCCGGGGTTGCCGCGATCGCTGCGGAATGTCCGCACCTTGATCAGGCGGTCGCCGCCGATACCGGCCAGAGCGTGTTGGCTGTTGATCAGGAAATTGGCGGCCACCTGCGTGACGTGGTCGGCATCGGCCATCGCCAGCAGCGGGCCGGGCGCGAAATCGGTGTCGATGATGATGCCGCTCGAGCGTGCGCCATAGGCGGTTACTTCGAGTGCGGCGCGGATCACCTGGTTGAGATCGGTCTCGGCCTGCGCCGCCGGATGCAGGCGCACCATCGACAGGAAGCTTTTGACGATGCGGCCGCAGCGCTCGGCGGCGGCGCGCACTTTCTCGGCGCGAACCTTGGTCTGCGGGTCGGTGGCGAATTCATGCAGCAGCGTCGACTGCGCAACGACCACGGCGAGCGGGTTGTTGAGCTCGTGCGAAACACCGGCCAGCAGCGAACCCATCGCCGCCATCTTCTCGTTCTGGTGCAGTTTTTCGCGCTGGCGGTTGATCTCTTCTTCGGCGCGCAGCTTATCGCGCAGATCGCGGATCGAACCGAAGATGAGCTGACGGTCGGCCACCCGCATCTCGGTCGCCGTCAATTCGATGGGAAACACCTCGCCGGCCGCATTCTGTGTCACGGTCTCAAGCCGCTGGCCAACCATCGGCGCGCCGCGGCCAGACATGTATTCGGCGCCCGAGACATAGCCCTTGCGGTAATATTCCGGCACCACGGTATCGAGCAGGTCCTTGCCGAGGATGTCGCTGCGCTGATAGCCGAACATCTTTTCGGCGGCCGGATTGAATTCGATGATCGAGCCGGTCTCGTCGATGACGATGATGGCGTCGAGCGACGCCTGCAGCATGGTGCGGCGGATGACTTCGCTGGCATGGGCGTCGGACGGCGAGTGCTCGATGGCGTCGCCGATGGCGAGCGCGATGATGTGCATCGTCGCCTCTTCCTCTTCGGTCCATTCGCGCTCGTTTAGGCAGTCATTGACCGCGAACGTGCCCCACAGATGACCGTGCGCGAACACCGATACCGACAGGAACGACTTGATGTGCTGCTTTTCGAAATCGGCCCTGAGGAACCCGTCGAGATCGCGCGTATGGCCGGCGAAGATCTTGCCTTGCCGCTCGTCCTCTCCAATCCGCTCCAGCAGCGGATCGGTATCGACGATCGACTGCATGATCACCGTCGGCGAAGCCAGTTCGCCGCCGAAGCGAGGATCGATCCAGTAGGCGGCGACCGATTGGGCGAAGCCCTGGCCGGGCAATTCGCGCAGCCTGAACAGGATGCCGCGCTGGCAATTCATGGCGCTGCAGAGCGTTTCGAGGATGGTTTCCATCTCGCGCTGCCAGTCGCCGGCATCGCGCAACCGGCGGACGACGCGCACAGCCGCCATCGCGGCGCTCTGGCGAGCGCCTTGCGGGTCCATGCGTGGTGCTGGTTCAGCGGTCATGTCAGCCATCAGTAAAGGGCCGTCGAATTAGGCAGCTATGGAGCATTTCACGAAAAAGGTGAAACGCTCCATGTTTCAATGCAATCCCGAACGGAAAATCGCTACGCACTGTTCCTGGAATTGCTGAAGCGTTCACCGTTTCACGGAAACGGAGAAGCCTCTATCTCTTTGTTTTCACGCAATTCCGGGCGGAAAACCGCCTACACTTTTCCTGTAATTGCGCTAGTGCCCGTCACCGGTCGGCAGCGAGAAGATATAGCCTTCGCCGCGCACTGTGCGCAAAAATTTCGGATTGGCCGGATCGGTTTCGATCTTCTTGCGCAGCCGCATGATGCGAATGTCGACGGCGCGCGACGATTCAGGATCCTCAACAAAACCAATCGCCTCGGAGATCGCCGATCGCGTCAACAGCCGGTTGGCGCGGGTCAGGAAAACCTCCAGCACATCGAACTCGCTCTTGGCCATGTCGATGACGGCGCCGTTGGCGCCGGTGACAAGCCTGCCGTCTAGGTCGGCCTGGAACGGGCCGAAGGTCAGGCGGCGGCCGCCCTCGGCTTGTGCTTTCGCCGCCTGGGGCGGGCTCGGCTGCGGAACGCGGCGCAGCACGCTGCGCACACGAGCCAGCACCTCACGCAACTCGTAGGGCTTGACGATGTAGTCGTCGGCGCCAAGCTCCAGCCCGACAATGCGGTCGAGTGCGGTGCCGGCAGCCGTGGCATAGATGATGCCGACCGGTATTTTCGAGCGCAGCCAGCGGCCGAGCGACAGTCCGTCCTCGCCCGGCATGGCGATGTCGAGAATGGCCAAATGAAACGATTCCGTCTCCAGCAAGGCGCGCGCCTCGGCCGCGCTTCCGGCCTGGGTCACATCGTAGCCGTTGGCGCCGAGATACTCGGCGACCGCGTCCCGGAGATCGGGCTCGTCCTCGACGATGACAATCCGTGCCCGCACTATGGCCTCGCTCCCGCTTTCAGCGGAAAGTAGATTGGGTATAAACATGATGTCCAGCACTCATATCCGGTTGCGGGGGAACGGGAAGAAAAACATGGCTGCACGATCCGTCATCGCGCTGGTTTCCGTCGCCGATGTGGTGGCCGGCGATCTTGCCGATCATCTCGACCGGCGCGGCCATGACGTGCGCGAGGCGCGGCAGCCCTGGGAAGCTGAATCCCTGCTTTCGGCCGGAGGCATCGATATCGTCATCGTCGGCGACAGCCTCAGCCAGGCGGAGGGGCGGGACCTGCTCAGGCGTTATGGCGGCGGCCAGAGCGCGGACGGGAAGGCGGGGCCGGATTTCATCCTGATCTGCCGGCCGGCCGATCTGGTCGACAAGGTGCTGGCGCTCGAGCTTGGCGCCGCAGATGTCGTCGAAAGTCCGCTCAATGTCAGGGAGCTTGCCGCGCGCATCGGCGGCCTGCTGACGCGGCGCGGCAGGTCCGCCCAGGAACTGATCGTGCTGGAAAATGCCACCGTCGATTTGCGGTCGGCCATCGTCATGCACCGTTCGGGTACGGAAGAACAGCTGTCGCCGGGCCAGGTGGCGCTGCTCAGGCTGTTTCTGGCCAGCCCGCGCAAGGTGCTGACGCGCGACGACATCATTGCGGCGGCGCCCGCCGAAAATGCCGATGCCTTCGACCGCTCGATCGATTCGCGCATCGTGCGGCTGCGCCGCAAACTCGACACCGAAACCATCACAACTATACGCGGCGCAGGCTACCGGTTCGACCCGCCGACGCAGCGCGCCGACTGAGGGTTGGGAGGCTGGATTGTTCCTCGGCTCGCCCAAAAAAGCTGCGCAATCTTGGGCGCCATGCATAGGCGTCAGCGCACCACCAGAAGCGATGGTCCCGACGGCAATTCGCTGGCGACTACGATTTCGCTGGCGGCATGCGCGCGGTCCTTCAGAAGAACCGTGGCGAGACCGGCAAAGCCGAGCAGGCCTTGTGCATAGAGCAGTACCGAAAGCACGGAGGCTGCAGATTTCGTCTTCATCGGTTGTCCCCAAAAATCAGAACCGCGGGTGCTTCAGGATAAACCCGAAGTGCCCGCGTCGCCCACGGAGCCCCCCGTTGCGACGCGGGCCTTCGGTCCTCTCGGCAGCAAGTTGCCGGAGGGGCCGCGCATCCACTTCAACCCGAGGCCGACCCGCCAGAGGGCCCTGAGACGGTTGATGCGCAGACTGGAGACAATCCAGACCAAGGCTATGAACAGCGCGGCATGCAGCGTCGAAATCTCACCCGAATTCATCACCGCCAGTTTCGTCATCGGGGTGCCGGCTACTGTGCCGATGCCGCCGACGACAAATGCGGCGATGCTTATCCTGAAGTACCAGGACAGGGTGGTCGATTTGATGCTCATTTTCGTTGGCGCCGGCTGTTCTCGTTGGGATGACTGTGCCGCGAGCCTGTAACCAGATCATGCCGCCCAGGCCGCGCTTTGTTGCAAGTCGGTTTCGAGCGAAGCCGATCTTCTTTCATATAAGGACATCAGCACTTTCGTTTGGGGGCGCGGTGCGTGATCGGGAGTGCGCAGCGAAGACGGGAGCACGCTCCTTGTTGTCCACCTTGCTTGTTAACCCGAGGAAACAGATTCGAAACACAAACGAGCGTCGATCGAAATCAGCCTGAAACATGACGCAGGGATAAGCGGCCATCGAATTGACGCCGGCCGGGCCGGCAAAGGGGAGCCATCATGTACAAAGCCATTTCCGCCAAACTCATCAACGTCGCCGCCGCCGCTGCCGGCGCCGCGCTTCTGCTTGGCGCTGCCAACAGCACCGCCCATGCCGCGGCAAACCAGATCGTCGCGCGAGTTTCGCTGTCGCAGCAGACCATGGAAGTGCTGGTCGATGGCCGGCCGACTTTCGCCTGGAAGGTCTCGACCGGCGACAGTGCGCATGTCACGCCGACCGGCTCGTTCAAGCCGACCCGCATGCACGAGATGTGGCATTCGAAGAAATACGACAACGCGCCGATGCCGCACTCGGTCTTCTTCAGCGGCGGCTACGCCGTGCATGCGACCAACGCCATCAAGCGGCTGGGACGGCCGGCGTCGCATGGCTGCGTGCGGCTGCATCCCGACAATGCCGCCGACTTCTACCAGTTGGTCGAAACCTTCGGCCCGACCAACACCAGCATCGTCATCGTCAAGTAGCAGACTGCGTTTGGAGCGATGGTGCAGCGCAGCCGGACAGGTCATGCCGCACCGCAAGTTCCCGCCTTGGAGCTCCATCGGGGCTTCGCGGTAAATCAATCCAGTCAAAAAAAGAGGCCGGAAATTTCCGGCCTCTTTTCGTTTGTTCGCTGACGCCGTTCGCGCTCAGTCCGCGTGCACCGGCATCAGCTTCGGGTCTGGCTTTTCGGCGTGGTGCGGCAGGTCCTTGCTGGCGATGAAGGTGTAGAACATCGGCACCACGAACAGGGTGAACATGGTTCCGACCAGGATGCCGGTGAAGATTACGAGGCCCATCGAATAGCGCGCCGCCGCACCAGCACCACTGGACACGATCAGCGGCACGACGCCGAGCGCCATCGCCGCTGTCGTCATCAGGATCGGCCGCAAGCGCACCTTGGCCGAGGCGACGATCGCATCGCGCCGCCTCATGCCATGCAACTCGCGCTGCTGGTTGGCGAACTCGACCAGAAGAATGCCGTGCTTGGTGATCAGACCTATCAGTGTGATCAGGCCGACCTGCGTGTAGATATTGAGCGTTCCAAGCCCCAGATTGAGCGGCACGATGGCGCCAAAGATCGACAGTGGCACCGCCATCATGATGATCAGCGGGTCGCGGAAGCTTTCGAACTGCGCCGCCAGCACCAGATAGATGACGATTACGGCGGCTGCGAACGCGATAAGGATCGTGTTGCCTTGCTCCTTCTCCTGCCGGGACTGGCCGGAATAATCGATGAAGAAGGTATCGGGCAGGCTCTCCTTGGCAAGGTTCTCCAGGGTCTGCAGCCCGTCGCCCGTGGTGACGCCGGGAAGCGGCAGCGCTGATATCGTCGCCGAGTTCAGCTGGTTGAACTGCTCGATCGCGGCCGGCGCGGCGTTGGTCGAAATCTTCACTACCGCTGAAAGCGGCACCATTTCGCCGGTCACGCTACGCACGAAATATTCGCCGAGCTTCTCGGGATTGTCGCGGAATTCCTTCGGCACCTGCGGGATGATGTCGTAGCTGTTGGAATCGCGGTCGAACTGAGCCACTTCGGCGCCGCCGACCAGCAGCGTCAGCGTCTGGCCGATGTCGGCGATCGGCAGGTTGAGAGCCGCCGCGCGGTCGCGGTCGATGGTCACCGTCACCTGCGGAGCGTCAAAGGACATCGAGTTTTGCACGACGATGAAGCGGCCGGAGGCCTGCGCCTTGTTCTTAATCTGCTCGGCCGCCTCGTAGACCTCGGCGGAACCACCGGTCGAGCGCACCACCATGGAGATCGGCAGGCCGCCGCCGGAGCCCGGCAGCGTCGGCGGCGCGAAGACGAAGGCCTCGACGCCGGCCACCTTGCCGAGGCGTCCCTGGATATCGGATTGAAGCTCCTTTGAGTTGCGCTGGCGCTCGGCCCAATCCTTGAAGGCGAAGCCGACAAAGGCGCCGTTGGTGGCGCCGCCAAAGGCAACGGCGGAGAATTGCGCCCTGGTTTCGGGAATGTCCTTCACCAAGCCGAGGATCTGGTTGACGTAGGTCTCGGTGTAGTCCGAGGTCGCGTAGCGCGGTGCCGTCACGATCGACAACAGGAAGCCCTGGTCCTCTTCCGGCGCCAGTTCGCTCGAGGTCTTGGTGAACATGAAGCCGGTGAGCGCAACCAGCGCCACGACCATCAGCAGCGTCACCGGTCGATTTCTCAAGGAGGCGGTTACCGCCCGCTCATAGACATGCTCGACACGGCTGAAGGTTCCGTCGACGACGCGCTGGAAGCGACTGTGCGATCCCGCCTTGAGCAGACGCGCCGCCATCATCGGCGTGATGGTGACGGCTATGAGGCCGGACAGCACCACCGAACCTGCGAGCGTCACCGCGAACTCGCGGAACAGCGCACCGGTCAGGCCGCCGGTGAAGGCCAGCGGCGCGAACACGGCGGCGAGCGTGATGGTCATGGCCACGATGGCGGAGAAAATCTCGCGCATGCCGTTGAAGGCCGCCTGCATCGGCGACATGTGGTCCTCCTCCATGTGGCGATGGATGTTCTCCACCACCACGATAGCGTCGTCGACGACAAGGCCGATGGCCAGCACCATGGCCAGCAGCGACAGAAGGTTGATCGAATAGCCGACCGCAAACAAAAGGAAGCAGACGCCGACCAGCGACAGCGGGATGGTCACGATCGGCATCATCACCGAGCGGAATGAGCCGAGGAACAACAGGATGACCACGACGACGATGGCGACGGCTTCGGCGATGGTCTTGAACACTTCATCGATCGAGGCGCTGATCTGTTCGGTGGAATCGTAGACGATTTCGATGGTCATGCCTTTCGGCAGCGTCTCTTGAATTAAAGGCACGATCTTGTGGATCGCCTCCGCCGTTGTCAGCGGGTTGGCGGCCGGCGTCGGGAAGATGGCGAGGAAGGTGCCGGGCTTGCCATTGAAGCTCACCCTCGTGTCGGTGCTCTCGGCGGCAAGCTCGACTCGCGCCACGTCGCGCAAGCGCACCACCTGGCCGTCCGTCGAGCGCAGCGGAAGCTCGGCAAAGGCCTCAGGCGTCTGCAGCGTCGAGCGAACCGTGATCGAGGAGACGACATATTCGTTCTCGGTGTTGCCGGGCGCCGACAGGAAGTTGGAGTTGTTGATCGCCGCCAGCACTTCGGCGGCGGTGACGCCACGCGCAGCAAGCTTGACCGGGTCGATCCAGACCCGCATCGAATATTCCTCGGCGCCGAAGATCTGCACGTCGGCGACACCTTCGACCGTCGACATGCGGGGCCGCACGACACGCTCGATATATTCGGTGAGCTGCTCCTTGCTCATGTTCGGATTCTGCATCGAGATGTACATCATCGCGAACTCTTGGCCGGTGCCCTTGACGATGACCGGGTCCTTGGATGCATCCGGCAAGGTGCCGCGTACGCCCTGCACTTTCGACAGGACCTCGGTCAGCGCGACATCCGGATTGGAGCCGAGCTTCATCTGGACGACCACAGTGCTCGAAGACGGCCGGCTGGACGAGGTGACGTAGTCGATGTTCTCGGTCGAGGCGACGGCCCGCGCGATCGGGGCGGAGATGAAGCCCTGGATCAGGTCGGCGCTGGCGCCGGGATAGGCGGTGGTGATGGTGATCGCCGTCTCGTCAACCTTGGGATACTGCCGGATCGACAGGTTGAAGATGCCCTGGAACCCGAGGAGCAGGATCATGCAGGCGAGGACGGTGGAGAGGACCGGCCGGCGAATGAAGATGTCGGAAAAGTTCATTGCTGAGCCTGCTGGTTAGCCGACTTGCTGGGATCAATGGTGTTGTCGACAGCGACGGACATGCCGTTGAAGAGACGGTTCTGACCGGCGGTGACGACCTCGTCCCCGGCCTTGATGCCCTCGATGATCTCGACCATGCCGTCGTTGCGGCGGCCGGGCTTGACGAACACCTGCGACAGCACGAGCGCCGGCTTTTCCGGTTCTGCCGCGGGCTTCGCGGGGTCGACAGCCGGCTTGTCCGCGGGCTTCGCCGCGGCGTCTTCGGCAGCCGGTTTCGCGCCGGCCGGCTTTGCATCTGCCGCCGGCTTTGCCGCGTCGGCCCCTGCAGCAGGCTTTTCCTCGGGTTTCGCGGCTGGGGCGCCTTCCGCCGGCTTCGCCGGAACGACGACGAAGACGAAGTCGCCATAGAGGCTCGACGTCAATGCCGTCTGCGGCAAGGACAGAATGTTTTTCTCCTGCGGCAGCTCGACGCGAACCTGGACGAACTGGCCGGGCGTCAGCTTGCCGTCGGGGTTGGCGACCTCGCCGCGCACGGACACCAGGCGGCTTGAAGCGTCGATCTTGGGATCGATGCCGCGAATGGAGCCGGCAAACGGCATGTCGGCGCCGCCGCCGGTGCCGCCGAGGCCGAGCCGCACGGCCTGGCCTATCTTGAGCAGCGGCAGCTGCTGTTCGGGTACCGAGAAATCGACCCGCATGGTGTCCAGATCCTGCAAGGTCACCACTGCGTTGCCGGGCGAGAGATATTGGCCGAGGTCGATCTTGGGGATGCCCACGGTGCCGGCGAAAGGCGCCGTCAGCTGCTTCTGATCAAGCACGGCCTGCAGCTTGTTGACCTGCGCGGCGGAGGCCGATGCAGCGGCTTGAGCGGTGTCGAGCGTGGCATCCGTTCCGACGCCGCGCCGCTGCAGTTCCAGCGCGCGTTCGAGCGCCGTCTTGTCGGACACGGACTGCGCCTTGGCCGCGACGAGATCCGCGCGTTCGACGGCATCGTCGAGCTGCAGCAGGACCGAATCGACAGGCACCTTCTGGTTGGCGTGGAAAAGGATGTCCTTGACGATGCCGCTGGTCTCGACGGTAAGGTCGACACCGCGCACGGCGCGTACCGTGCCGATCGCCTCGACGCCCGGCGTCCAGTCGGAAGGCTTGACGACAACCGTCGATACGGTCGTCGCCGGCGGCTTCATGGTGGCGAAATACTGTTTGATAGCGTTGTCGCGGAACAGGTTGAAGCCGACAACGCCGACGCACACCAGAGCGAGCAGAAGCAGAATTGCGGTGATAGAGATGAAGCGCTTCACGAACTGTCCCCTCGGCCGGTTTCCGGCAAAATAGCCGAATAGCGGGACACTTATCGACGCCAGGTCCCGATTACAAATGACGGCGAACTTACTGTACCGTCTGGACGGTCTTGTCAATTCCGCCTAGGCTGGTGCGGGGGAAGGGATCGATGAAGACCCAAAGGGCAAATTCGCGCGACAAGATACTCGCCGCCGCCGCCGATGTCGCACGTGAGGCCGGTCCCGGCAGCCTGTCGCTTGACGCCGTCGCCAGCCGCGCCGGCGTGTCAAAAGGCGGCCTGTTATATAACTTTCCGACCAAGGCCAAACTGATGCAGGGCCTGGTGGAGAATTACCTGCGCGCGTTCGAGCTGGCGCTGGAATCGGGCCGTGTCGCCGGCGCCAGCGGTGAGAACCTGCTCGCCACCTATATCCGGCTCTCGGCGGATGATTGCGAGGAGCCGAAGCCGACGGCTTCGTGGATATTCTCGGCGATCGCCGAGGATCCGGATTTCCTGACGCCGATAAAAGCCTTCAAGTCGCAGCTGCTGCAGCGGCTGAAGAGCGAGACGCCGGACCTGAAGACGCTGCTGGTCTGCTTTCTGGCCATCGAAGGGCTGCGCAGCATGAACCTCTTCGATTCCGACGTGCTTTCCGCCGACGAACGCCGCTTGCTGGTATCGGCCCTGCTGGAGATTGCGGGATAGCTCAAGGCGTCGGGTCGAAGAAGCGATACGGGCCGGGCGGAAAGGACGGTTGGTGAGCGGCATGGCATAGCCACGCATCACGACATCGGCGATTTCAAGCTACAGCCCCCCTGATTCGTTGGATCGATGGTTCAGGAATGACTGCGCGAATGCGCGGCCGACTATGTTGCGCCGCACCATAACACTGCCGTGTCAGCCTTGAGACGGCGCTCGGCGAGGCCGGCAAAGCGCGTTTTAGGGCTGTGATGGCGCCGACCTATGGTTATGGCGTTGTCATGTTGTGGCGCACAAACTATGTGCCTTTGTAGTCCTCCTAACAGTCGCGAGATCTCCATGGGTTCCCTTTCTTCGAAGAATGCGCTCGTCACCGGATCGACCAGCGGCATTGGCCTGGCCATTGCCCGCGCCCTTGCCGCCGAGGGCTCCAACGTCACGATCAACGGCCTTGGCGAAGCCGCGGCGATCGAACAGGAGCGCGCCGGCATCGAGAAGGATTTCGGCGTCCAGTGCCGCTACTCCGGCGCCAACATGATGGACGGCGCAGCGGTGACCGCCATGGTGCGCGAAGCCGAGCAGGCCTTGGGCAGCCTCGACATTCTGGTCAACAATGCCGGGATACAGCATGTCGCGCCAATCGAGGAGTTTCCCGACGACAAGTGGGAAGCCATCATCCGCATCAATCTGCTTGCCGCCTTTTACGCGATCAAGGCCGTGGTGCCCGGCATGAAGGCGCGCAAATGGGGCCGCATCATCAACACCGCGTCGGCGCATGCACTGGTCGCCTCGCCGTTCAAGTCGGCTTACGTCTCGGCCAAGCACGGCATAGCGGGTCTGACCAAGACGGTAGCGCTGGAAGTCGCGCAGGACGGCATCACCGTCAACGCCATCGCGCCCGGCTATGTCTGGACGCCACTGGTCGAAAAACAGATCCCCGACACGATGAAGGCGCGCGGCATGACCGAGGAACAGGTCAAGCGCGACGTGCTGCTGGCAGCGCAGCCCACGAAGGAATTCGTCACCGTCGAGGAGCTCGCCGCGCTGACGCTGTTCCTGTGCTCTGACGCAGCCAGACAGATCACCGGCACAACCTTGCCGATGGATGGCGGCTGGACGGCGCAGTAGGCGCGGTCCCCCGGCGCCGCTCTTTCCTTGACAAAGACGAAGGATCAATCCAGCATTGTGGCAAGGGGTTCCTTCGCGACGACCCCGTGAGGCGTCAGCCCAATGATCGCGTCCAAACTCTCACTCTGGAGGTGGACGCCATGCCGTCAACAACCGCAATCACCGTAGCGCAGCTTTCCCGCCTTGTCGGTCTGTCCGACGCGCCTGTTCTTGTCGATGTCCGCATCGACGAAGACTACGACGCCGATCCGCGGCTGCTTCCGGCCTCGTGCCGGCGCGACTTCAAGTCTGTTTCGAGCTGGGCGGCCGAGTTCACGGGGGCTCATGCTGTCGTCATCTGCCAGAAGGGGCTGAAGCTCTCGCAAGGCGTTGCCGCATGGCTGCGCCATGGGGGCATTGCTGCCGAATCCCTTGAAGGCGGCTTCGAGGCGTGGCAGGCGGCCAAGGGACTTCTGCTCAAGGCCGACAAGATACCGCCCCGCGACGACAAGGGCCGCACGGTCTGGGTGACGCGTGCCCGCCCCAAGGTCGACCGCATCGCCTGTCCCTGGCTGATCCGCCGCTTCGTCGATCCCTCGGCGGTGTTCCTGTTTGTCGAGCCGTCTGAAGTGCTGGCGGCCGCCGATCGGTTTGGGGCGGTTGCCTTCGACATCGACGACGTGTTCTGGAGCCATCGCGGCGAGCGCTGCACCTTCGACACGATGATCGAAGAGTTCGGGTTGCGGTCCGAAGCGCTCGATCGCCTTGCGCTGATCGTGCGTGCAGCCGATACGGCGCGCCTCGATCTCGTACCGCAGGCGGCCGGGTTCCTCGCTGCATCGCTCGGGCTGTCGCGCATGTTCCGCGACGATCTCGAACAGCTTGATGCCGGCATGCTGCTCTACGATGCGTTCTTCAGATGGTGCCGCGATGCCACTGACGAAACCCACAATTGGCCCAGCGCGGGCAAAGCGCCATGAGCGCCCTCGCCGCGGACGACGATGCACAGGCTACCGAGGCTCCGGTGGTCCCGACCTTCCGCCAAGCCGCGAAACTGTGGGCAAGGATCGGCCTGCTCTCCTTCGGCGGGCCGGCCGGACAGATCGCGCTGATGCACAAGGAATTGGTCGAGGATCGCCGCTGGATCGGCGAGCAGCGGTTCCTGCATGCGCTCAACTACTGCATGCTTCTGCCAGGCCCCGAGGCACAGCAGCTCGCCATCTATATCGGCTGGCTGCTGCACCGGACCGCCGGCGGCCTCGTCGCCGGCATCCTGTTCGTGCTGCCCGGTGCGTTTGTCATGCTGGGCCTCAGCATCTTCTACGTGCTTTACAATGATGCGCCCGTCATCGAGGCGCTGTTTTTCGGCATCAAGGCGGCGGTGCTGGCCGTCGTCGTCGAGGCGGTCCTCCGCATCGGCAAACGGGCGCTCAAGAACCGGGTGATGGTGGCGATCGCGGTGGCCGCGTTCCTTGCCATTTATGTCATCAGGCTGCCGTTTCCGCTGATCATCCTGGTTGCAGGGCTGACCGGCTGGATCGGCAACCGCTTGGCACCGGCGCGTTTTTCCGGAGCCGCACGCGGCAAGGACAATTTGCCCGATGTCAGGGGCGCCGTCGACGTCATGTTCGAACGCGGCGACCTCGCTCACACCAAGCCGACGAAATGGCACGCGCCGCGCACCATCGCGATCTGGCTGCCGATCTGGCTCGGGCCGGTCGTACTGATCCTGGCGCTGACCGGCCCTGCCAGTGTTTGGGCACAGCTTGGCGGCTTCTTCAGCCTGATGGCGGTGGTCACATTCGGCGGCGCCTACGCTGCGCTCTCCTATGTCGCGCAGGCAGCGGTGACCTCGTTCGGCTGGCTGGCGCCGGGTGAAATGGTCGATGGGCTTGGTCTGGCCGAGACGACGCCGGGACCATTGATCCTGGTGCTGCAGTTCGTCGGCTTCGTCGCCGCCTATCGTCACGCCGGTGCGATGGGACCGCTTGTGGCCGGATCGCTCGGCGCATTGCTGACGCTCTGGGTGACGTTCGTGCCGTGCTTCTTCTGGATCTTTCTGGGTGCCCCCTACATCGAGGCGCTGCGCGGCAACAAGGCGCTGTCGGCGGCGCTGAGTGCGATCACGGCGGCTGTGGTCGGCGTGGTGATGAACCTTGCGCTGTGGTTCGCACTGCATGTCGTCTTCGGCGCGTTGCACCGTTTTGGTCTTGGGATGGAGCTACCGGTGCTGTCGTCGCTGGATTGGCGCGCCGCGCTGCTGGCGGCGGCCGCCATGGTCGCCATGCTGAAACTGAGGATCGGCATGCTGCCGACATTGGCCGGCTCGGCGCTGGCCGGACTGGCGCTGCTGGCCTTGCCTGCGTAGCGTCCGAAGGCGCGACCAGCCATTATCACAGCCGGATTTTTGAGGTATGCCGGGCCGGCGCACAACGGTCGCGGGCGCTGGTAGGATCAGCGCCGGCCCCGGAGATACGCTTTACGTCGAACCCGATACCGCCAAGCTGAACCTGCTCGACGCGGAGAGCGGCGCGCTGGCGAACTGATTTGACGAGGTTGGCCGAGCTGTTCAAAGTCGATCCTGGATCGCACAACGGGATATGACATGGTGGATTCCGATCGGATCGACAAGCTGATCGCAGGGGTGCCCCCCGCCTTGGCGCTTCGTGCCGGGCTGGACCTTGGCATCTTCACCCGGCTCGGCGGCGATGCTGCGACTGCCGACAGCCTTGGGGCAGCGCTCAAAGTCGAGCCCGCTCGTCTGTCGCGGCTCCTCTACGCGCTCGCCAGCATCGGTCTCCTCGACGTCGAGGATGGTCAGTTTCGCAACGGAGCCGAAGCGTCGAAGTTTCTCGACGCGTCCAAGTCGACCTATCGCGGCGGCGATCATGTGCTGCTGCGCGAACTCTGGGGAGCCGACCTTTTGACCGCAGAGTCGCTGCGGCAGAACCGGCCGGCCGCGCTGCACGACTTTTCTGAAGCGGGGCCAGAATCCGCAGCGGCCTTCAGCCGCATGCTCGCACCGGGAGGGGTGATTTTCGGCCGGAATCTGGCCCGTGAGCTGGACCTCTCGGCGGTCCGTTCGGTGATCGACATCGGCGGCGGCGCCGGGACCATTCTGGTCGGACTTCGCGAGCGATGGCCGCATATTGCGGCGACTTTGATGGAACTCCCGACGGTCGCAGCGGTCGCACCAGCGATCCTGTCGGAATACGGTGCCGGCGATGTGGTTGTCGAAGAAGGCGACATAACGGTCGCGCCATCGACCGGCCGGCATGACTTGGCAATCCTGAAGGCCGTCGTCCAGGTCCTGCCGCCGGACCAGGCGCGCAGTTCGATCCTGAACGCGGCGCGTTGCCTCACCCAAGGAGGCGAGATCGCAATTGCGGGGTGGGGTGTCGTCGATGACGACCGTCTCGGCCCGCCTGAGGGTGTGTTTCTCAATCTCACCTTCCTGAATCTCTATCGCGCAGGCGAATCGTACACGGAAGGTCAGTATCGCGCGTGGATGACCGAGGCTGGGTTCCGGGATATTTCCAGGTCGCAGCTGACCGACGGCACCACGTTGTTTCGTGGGCGCCTCACGGACTGAACGTGGCTGGAGTGGTTGGTTTCGGGCGTGTGGCCCTCAAAGCCAGCCCCGGACGGATTGCACAAAGTTCCTGAGGCGGCGTGAGCCGATCTTTCCCCTTACCGGGCAGCGCGGTGTCCCCTGTCTTCTCGATAGCTTCTTCGCAGAGGGGGCATTTAAATGTCACTTGGTCGACAACAAAGTTCGCGATAGCGGCATATTTCGCATTCATCGATTCTGGGGCGGTACCTCCGACAGGATGATGCGCGGTCGCTGCAATTGCGCCTAGCACGTTCGACTACGTCGAATCGGAATGGAGTTTTTAGACATTCGTTTATCTATTCGTGGTTTCTAATACATATGGCATCCAACGCGTTCACCCGGATTTGGTTTGCTTTGGGCCGCCCAACGCGCGCCACGAACGGTAACGTTGCCGTCATCTTTGCCTTCACCTTGCCGGTCGTGGTCGGCGGCGCCGGCCTCGGTGTCGAGACATCCCTCTGGTACTACAGCAGCCTCAAGCTGCAGGCCGTCGCCGATGCCGCGGCCTATGCCGGTGCGCTCGAGAAAGTCGCGGGTTCCGATAACCCGACCATCATTGCCGCCGCCACGCAGTCCGCGACCTCGAACAATTTTGCCACGCCGGGCACGATCCAGGTCAACACGCCGCCATTGTCCGGCCCGAACACCGCGAAGAAGGCGGTAGAGGTCATCGTCAAGCAGAATCTCGATCGCTACTTCACGGCGATTTTCAACCAGGCGCCCGTTGCCGAACAGGCAAGGGCGGTGGCGCTGATCAATGACGCCTCCAAGGCTTGTGTGCTGGCGCTCAGTCCCTCGGCCTCCCAGGCTGCGCTCTTTTCCGGCAACACCACCGTCAACCTCACCGGCTGTTCGGTCATGTCGGACTCGATTGCCTCGGACGCCATAAAGACGCAGGGCTCGGCTGTGCTCAAGGCCGACTGCCTGATCACGGTCGGCGGCATGGTGCTGAACAATCCAGCGACCACGGTCTGCAAGTCCAACATCACCCGAGCCTTGCCGGCAGCCGATCCTTTCTCCGGCTTGGCGACGCCGACAGCAGGCAACCCTTGCAAGAATGTCAACGGCAACAAGACGTCGCAAACACTCCAGCCTGGCACCTACTGTAGCGGCATGAGCCTCAGCGGCAACGTCACCCTGCAGCCCGGCGTCTACGTCGTGCAGGGCGGTATGAAGGTCAACGCCAACGCGGTCGTCGCCGGCAGCGGGGTAACCATCTTCATGGCAGGCAGCAACACCGTCAGCATGAACGGCAACGCCAAGGTGACGCTGAGCGCGCCTACCTCCGGAGCCTATTCCGGCGTGCTGTTCTACGGCGACAGGACCGGGACCGCGGCGCAGAGCACCTTCAACGGCACCGCGGCCTCGCTTTTGACCGGCGCCATCTATTTCCCCAGGCAGCAGGTCAACTACCTTGGCAACTTTTCCGGGAACGGCGGCTGCACTCAGGTCGTCGCCGACACCATCCAGTGGTCCGGCAGTACGACCATCAAGCAGGACTGCACCAGCCTCGGGATGAAGAACATTCCGGCGACGCAATCCGTTCAGCTCGTCGAGTAGCGGGATGGGTGGGCGGACCTTGCGCATTGTCCTGGACAAATCCGGGATAGCTGCCGTCGAGTTTTCCATGTTGCTGCCCATCCTGTGCCTCGTCTGCCTCGGCATCGCCGACGGCTGGTCCTACGTAACGAGTTACCTGCAGATGCGCGCGGGCGTTAAAACCGCGGCCAATCTCGTAATGGCCGGCGCGTCCAATGACACCGGAACGCAGGCGGTCGCGCTTTCGAGCTGGAACGACAAGCCCGAGGACGCCGCGGTCGTACTGGTCCGCTCCTATTTGTGCGGCGCCACGGTCGTGGATGCGACCACCATTTGCGGCGGAACGAAGCTGCCGACCGTCTTCGTCCAGATAACGGCGACGGGCACCTGGGTGCCCCCGTTTAACTTCGGTGTCTTCCCGGACCCGCGCGCGATCAGTCATCAGCAGGTGATCCGTGTCCGCTGAAAGGATCGGATCCAGGTGGCGCCGTGACTGCTCCGGCGCAGCCGGGCTGGAATTCGCCTTGATCGCGCCTTTCCTGGTGATGCTTTTGTTCGGAATCTTCGCCTTCGGCTGGGCCATGAATGCCGTGTCGACCGTCCGCTATACACTGGAAACCTCTTCCCGGGCGCTGCAGCTGAACAACACGCTTTCGCAGAGCGACATCCAGGCCATCGCCACGCAGAAATTGGTGAACCTGGGTCTGAAGAACGTCATTGTGACGATCGCGACCGACCCTGCCAGCGGCGGTTTCAAGATGGCGCATCTGACCGCCAGCTATGCTTTCGTCATCGCTTTCCCGTATTTCGACCAGTATCCGATAAATTACGCCACGACCGTCACGGTGCCCCTGGTTGCCAGCTAGGATACGGCCGGCTTCGTTGAGTTGGCGGCGCCGAACTCAGACGGTAACGGATCGACTGGGAACCATCGCTCGATCTGGAATTGTACTTGCAAGAGGTCGATTCTCTTCGCGGCTGTAGATGCTTAAAGCTCGCTCCTGAGACCTCAGGGATGGACTTTTTCTATGGAACTAAAGTCAGGCTGCTTGCTTGGTCGCGTCCGTGAAAATCACCGAAAACCAGTCCATCAGTGCTGCACATGCCGACAGGCTATCTCAGTCACCAAGCCTTTGATCTTGCTGGTGATCCCGACAGGAATCGAACCTGTGACCTACAGATTAGGAATCTGCCGCTCTATCCTACTGAGCTACGGGACCACGCGGCCCGACACATAGCCGCTTCCGATCGTTTCGCCAAGAGGCTCGCCGAACGCAATGAAGAGGCCGGCCGAAGGCTAATCGGCCGGCCTTTCGTCGGGGCAGGTCAGGCTGCCAGCGCCGTTTCGGCCAGTTTCACCCAGTAGCTCATGCCGTGCGGTATGACTTCGTCGTTGAAGTCGTAGGCCGGATGATGGAGGCCGGCGGTCTCGCCATTGCCGATGAAGATGAAGGCGCCAGGTCGGGCTTCCAGCATGTAGGAGAAGTCTTCGCCGCCCATCACCGGCTGGATGGCGCGGTGGACCTGGGTGTCGCCGGCGACATGTGCCGCGACATCGCCGGCAAAGACCGTTTCTTCCGGATGATTGAAGGTCACGGGATAGTTGGCGTCATAGTCGACAGTGATCGTCGCGCCGAAGGCGGTGGCTATTCCTTCGCAGATGGTGCGGATGCGCTCTTCCGACTTCTTGGCGATCTCTTTCTTCAGTGTGCGCACCGTGCCGGCAATCTCGGCGGTCTCGGGAATGACGTTGTAGGCGTCGCCGGCGTGGAACTTCGTCACCGAAACCACCACCGCCTCGACCGGATCGGTGCTGCGCGAAGCGACCGTCTGAAGGGCGCCGACCAACTGGCTGGTGATGACGATCGGGTCGATCGTGCCGTGCGGCATCGCCGCATGGCCGCCGCGGCCCTTCACGGTGATGGTGAACTCGGCGGTCGCCGCCATGATCGGGCCCGGCCGGATGGCGAACTGGCCCACCGGCAGGCCCGGCATGTTGTGCATGCCAAAGACGCGCGAAATATCGAAACGCTCCATCATGCCGTCCTTGACCATCTCGTTGCCGCCGCCGCCGCCCTCTTCCGCCGGCTGGAAGATGACCGCGACCGAGCCGGCGAAATTGCGCGTTTCGGTCAGATATTTGGCGGCGCCCAAAAGCATCGCCGTATGGCCGTCATGGCCGCAGGCATGCATTTTGCCAGGAATGGTCGAGGCATAGGGCTTGCCGGTGATCTCGTTGATCGGCAGCGCGTCCATGTCGGCGCGCAAGCCGATGGTCGCGCCTTGCCCCTTGCGGCCATGGATGATGCCGACGACGCCGGTCTTGCCGAGGCCCGTCACCACGTCGTCGCAGCCGAATTCCTTCAGCTTCTCGGTGACGAAGGCGGCGGTCTTGAAGACATCGAAATTCAGTTCTGGCGTCTGGTGCAGATGGCGTCGCCAGCCGGCAACTTCATCCTGCATCTCGGCGGCGCGGTTGAGAATCGGCATAATGGTTCCATCTCGCTATTGGAGCAGACGATCTGGCCTGCTTGATTGCAATTGTGATTGCCATGCTTGTTGCCATCTTGGCACTTTGCCATCTTGGCGTCACATAGGGTAAATAGCACCCCAGACAATGTGATCCGGAAATTGAGGGCCGGATCAGGTCATGCTGGCCATCGCGTAACGAAATCTTACGGAGCCAGGGGCGACTACGGCAAGAGGCGATTTCGGATTCCATGATGCGGCACAGCCATATCCTCAAATTACTGCTAACGGGCGGCTTGGCGTTACCCATGCTGGCTGGGCCAGCTTTGGCCAATCCGGTGATCCTGTTCGACCTCAACAGCGGCAAGGTTCTGCAGCACCAGGACGCCTTCAAGCGCTGGTATCCCGCTTCGCTGAGCAAGCTGATGACCGCCTATGTCACCTTCCGGGCGATTGCCGCCGGCGAGGTCCAGCTCGATTCACCGATCAAGGTGACCAAGCATTCGGCGGGCGAACCGCCGAGCAAGATGGGCTTCAAGCCGGGCTCGGTGATGCGGCTCGACAATGCGTTGAAGATGATGCTGGTCAAATCGGCCAACGATATCGCCATGGCCATCGGCGAAAACATAGGCGGCTCGCAGGCCGGATTCGCCGTTCGCATGAATGCGGAGGCGGCGCGGCTCGGCATGACCGGAACGCATTTCGTCAATCCGAACGGACTGTTTTCGCCGGAGCAGTATACGACGGCGCGCGATCTTGCCCTGCTGGTGATGGCGATCCGCAAGGAATTCCCGCAATACGCCCCCTGGTTCTCGATCGAAGGCCTTGCCGTCGGCAAGAAGGCGATCTCCAACTACAATCTCTTGATCGGGCGCTATCCCGGCGCCGACGGCATGAAAACCGGGTTCGTCTGTCCCTCGGGCTTCAACATGATCGGCTCGGCGACACGCAATGGCCGCACGCTGGTCGCGGTCGTGCTCGGCGAAAAATCGGCGATCAGCCGTGCCGAGACCGCCGCCAGGCTGCTCGACCAGGGCTTTGCCACGCCCGACCCGAACTGGCTCACGGTCGCGGCCATGCCTTCCTATGGCGATACAATGTCACCCAACGACATGCATGATGAGATCTGCAGGAAGAAGGCGCCGCACGAGCAGTCCGAGGCGGCTCCGCCGGTGGCCGCGAAGGGTGCCGACGTGCCGAAATCGCCCTATCAGGAAAAGCTCGACCACGTGCCGACGCTGGTTGCCGTGGGCCTCGGCGGCGCCACCGGGCCGGCGCCGAAGGCGATGCTCGACCAGGGCGGCCAGGAATACGCCGATGTGCCGCTGCCGAGCTGGCGGCCAGACATTCCGGCGCCAAAGGGCGCCGAACCGGCCGTGGTGGGCCAGGCAACCGCGGTGCAGGGCGACCAGCTGGTCAAAGCCGCGAACTAGGCGATGGCTGGCTTTCCGATACCCGTCACGGTGGTCACCGGCTTCCTCGGCGCCGGCAAGACGACATTGCTCAACCGGCTGCTCAAAGATCCGGCACTGGTCGACACGGCCGTCATCATCAACGAATTCGGTGAGGTGGCGATCGACCACCTGCTGGTCGAGCAGGCCTCGGACGGCATCATCCAGCTGTCCGACGGCTGTCTGTGCTGCACGGTGCGCGGCGAACTGGTCGATACGCTGGCTGACCTCGTCGACCGGCTGCAGACCGGCCGTATCGCCCGCCTTGCCCGCGTCGTTGTCGAAACCACCGGGCTCGCCGATCCGGCGCCGGTGCTGCAGTCGATCATGGCGCATCCCGCCCTTGTGCAGGCCTTCCGACTTGATGGCGTCATCACGCTGGTCGACGCGGTCAACGGCAATGCGACGCTCGACGGCCATGTCGAGGCGGTCAAGCAGGTGGCGGTCGCCGATCGCATCGTGCTGACCAAGGTCGATCTGGCCAGCGATCCCGGCGACGTCGATGCTTTGCGAACGCGACTCCATCAGCTCAATCCAGGCGCCGTGGTGCTGGACGCCGGCGACGGCCGAACCGGCGTCACGGCGCTGTTCGATTGCGGCCTCTACAATCCGGCGACCAAATCCGCCGATGTCCGGCGCTGGCTCGGCGAAGAAGCCGCCCATGAGCACCACCATCATCATGATCATGACCACGGCGAGCATGAGCACCACCACCGCCACGATTCCCGCGTGCGCTCCTACTCGCTGGTCCATGACGGCCCGGTGCCGTTTTCGGCGATCGAGATGTTCCTCGACCTGCTGCGTTCTGCGCATGGCGACAAGCTTTTGCGGATGAAGGGCATCATCGAGCTTGCGGAGGACCCGTCGCGGCCGCTTGTCGTCCACGGGGTGCAGAAGATCCTGCACCCGCCGGCGCGGCTGCTGGCCTGGCCGGACGGCCAGCGCGGCACCAGGCTGGTGCTGATCACGCTCGATATGCCGGAAGACTATGTGCGCCGGCTGTTTTCCGCCTTCACCAACCGGCCGTCAATCGACACGCCGGATCGCGCGGCGCTGGAGAGCAATCCGCTGGCGATAGCCGGGGGCTGATTCTCAGGCTCGCTCTGCGCCGCGTTTGACCAGGAAGCGGTGGCCGCCGCTGACGGCTGACGTTTCAACCAGTTGGTGACCAGCGTCGGCGCAAAAGGCGGGGATGTCGATGACCGCCAGCGGGTCGGTGGTCTCCAGCCAAAGCCGGCTGCCCGGCTGCATTGCCGCCAGGCGTTTTTTCGCCTTGAGAACGGGCAGAGGGCAGTTCAGGCCCTTGAGGTCATAGATCGCGGTGTGATTTGTTTGTTTGTCTTCATGCATGTCTTTGTCCCAAAACCGCGGCGCACTTTTGGGCGGCATGCATCGGCAAGGCGAAAACCTCAGCCGCCGAACATGCCTAGCAGCTTGTTCTTGATCTTCGACATCCGGCTTTCGTCCGCCGGCGGTTCTGCAGGCGCCGCCTCGACGCTCGCAGTGGCGACCGGCTGCTGGGCGGCCTGCTTGGCTGCTTCCTTTTCGGCCAGCGCTTGGGCCTTTGCCGCTTGCTTTTCAGCCAGTGCCTGGGCCTTGGCGGCTTTCGCAGCCTCGATGGCAGCAACCCGCTGTTCCTCGGCCTTGCGCTTGGCTTCCTTCTCTGCGTCCAGCGCCGCCATCTTGCGGCCGGCGGGCGAATCGATGCGCCCCATGCGCGCCGTCTCGGTCAGCGTGCCGTCGGAATTCAGCGACGGCGGTTCGATCGGCACGCGCTCGCCCCGGGCGCGGCGCTTCGACCAGTCGGAAACGATGGCGGCTTCCTTGATGCCGGCAATGGTCGGCTTGGGCGCCGGCACGCTGGCTTTGACCGCGCCGGTGAAGGCCGCGTCATAGCTGCTTTGATAGGCGTTGAGTGCGCTCTTCAGCGAATCCGGCTGCGTGGTCGCCGGGCAGGCGCCGGTCGGATCGAATGTCGTGCCCTCAGGCGCCACCTGGTTGAAGACATAGCGCTTGTCGCAGACATCGACCTTCGGTGGCACCTTGGTGATCTCGAAATTGTCGTAACCGACCTTCAGCATCTTCCAGAACTCATAGTTCGGGTCGTTGCGGTAGCGCGCCATGTTGGCGGCGGTCATGCGGAACGGGAAGGCCTGGATCTGGAACTCGGTCTGGCCGCCCTGGAAGGCATCGCGACCAAAAGCGTAGATCTGCTCGATCTGCGGATCGGTCATCGAATAACAGCCCGACGACGAGCAGGCGCCGTGCACCATCAGATTGGCGCCGGTGCGGCCATTGGCACGGTCATAGGCGTTGGGATAGCCGATGTTGAAGGACAGATGATAGTTCGAGCGCGGATTCATCTGCGACGGGCGGACCGTATAGAAACCTTCCGGCGCCTGGCGGTCGCCCTCGGTGTATTTTGGGCCGAGCTTGCCCGACCATTTGCAGATGTCGTAGCTGGCGACCATCTCGTAGCGGCCGGTGGTCTTGGCCTTCCAGATTTCGAGCTTGCCTTCTTCCTTGAAGATGCGGGCCATCACCGACGAGGTGCGGATCATGCCCTTGGCCTTCATGTCGGCCAGGATCTTGTCCGGCAGCGGCTTGCTGGCTTCCGGCGCAAAATTCTTCATCGAGGAATCGTTGCAGCCGGCAACGCCAAGCGCGGCGATCAGAAGTCCAGTGCGGGCAAGCTTGGTAAACATGGATACGGCTATGTCTTTTTCTCGCGTCACGGCCGGATAGCGCCCGGGCCTGCATGCTGAACACCGACGGACCCTAAGCCCGTTAACCTTGAAAATTCCTTACCGCAAGCATCGGAAGGCGCCCCCCACGGCAATTCGCTCGGTGTCACGGATTTTTTATTGAGCCGAATGCGGCGGCATTTTTGTGGCGAAATTGCTCCTTGACGCCACATTGCGGTGCGCTGCCGGCAAAAATCAGAGGCTGCGGCCCATCGCCAGATATTTTTCGCGGCGCTGTTCGCGAAAATCGGTGTTGGCGCCGGCAAAATCCTTCATCGTCTTGGCGATGAGGTCGCCGGTGGCGGCGATCACCGTTTCGGGCGCGCGCTGGGCGCCGCCGAGCGGCTCGGCAATGATGGCGTCGATGATCTTCATTTCCAGAAGGTCCTGGGCGGTGATCTTCATGTTGGTCGCCGCATCTTTCGAGCGCGTGGTGTCGCGCCACAGGATCGAGGCAGCGCCTTCCGGCGAGATCACCGAATAGATGGCGTGTTCCAGCATGTAGACGCGGTTGGCGGTGGCGATCGCAATGGCGCCGCCCGAACCGCCTTCGCCGATTACAACCGAAATCGATGGCACTTTGAGGCCGAGGCAGGCCGAGGTTGAGCGGGCGATGGCTTCAGCCTGGCCGCGTTCCTCGGCGCCAACGCCGGGGTAAGCGCCGGCGGTGTCGACCAGCGTCAGAAGTGGGATCTGGAAACGGTCGGCAAGTTCCATCAGCCGCACGGCCTTGCGGTAGCCTTCAGGGCGCACCGAGCCGAAATTGTGCTTGAGCCGGCTCGCCGTGTCGGAGCCCTTTTCCTGGCCGATGACGGCCACCGGTTCGCCGCGGAAGCGGGCGAAGCCGCCGATGATCGCCTGGTCCTCGCCGAAATTGCGGTCGCCGGCGAGCGGCGTGAAATCGCTGAACAGACCCTTGATGTAGTCGAGGCAATGCGGCCTGTCGGTGTGGCGCGCGACCTGCACCTTCTGCCACGGCGTCAGCGCCTTGTAGATGTCGCGCAGCGCGTCGCGCACGCGCTTATCGAGCCGGCTGATTTCGTCGCCGACGTCGACCGCCTCGCCATTCTCGGCAAGCTTCTTCAGCTCGAGGATCTTGAGTTCAAGGTCCTGCACCGGCTTTTCGAAATCGAGGTAATTGTACATTCTTGAGCGGACCGATGCGTCGGAAGGCAAACATCGCGCAGATGTAGGCTCCGCGCGGGCACGTTGCCCTCACATAGCGATATGAGGCCTAGTCGGCAAGCGGATGATGATCGTTGACCAGCCGCACCAACCGCTCTTCCAGCACATGCGTGTAAATCTGCGTGGTCGAGATATCGGCGTGGCCGAGCAGCTGCTGCACCGCCCTGAGATCGGCGCCGTTCTGCAGGAGATGGCTGGCGAAAGCATGGCGCAGCACATGCGGCGAAATTTTCGCCGCCGATATGCCGGCCCGCGCGGCAAGGCCTTTGAGATCGCGGGCAAAGACCTGCCGGGAGAGAAAGCCGCTGTCGCCGGCGGCCGGGAAGAGAAACGGGCTGTCGGCGAAAGCCGGCACCGTGGCCCGGGCTGTGAGCCAAGCCCGCATCGCCGTGCGGGCCTTGGCCGACAGCGGCACCATGCGCTCCTTGTCGCCCTTGCCGCGCACCATGAAGAAGCGGTCGTCGCGCTGGGCGACGGTCACCGGCAGGCCGACTAGTTCGGAGACGCGCAAGCCGGTGGCATAGAGCACCTCCACCAAAGCGTGCAGGCGCAGTGCAGCCACCCGGTCACCATTGACGGCATCGCCTGTCTCAAGCGCGGCGCGGTCGAGCAGCCGACCGGTATCGGCCTCGCTCATCGTCTTGGGCAGCGGCCGGCCCTTTTTCGGACTGTCCAGCGTGCCGGTCGGGTCGTCGCCGCGCAAGCCCTCGGCGTAGAGAAACTTGAAGAACTGGCGGATCGCCGACAGTTTGCGCGCCTGCGACGTCGACGCAAAGCCGCGCGCCGCGATATCGTCGAGATAGGCGCGGATGTCGGCTGCGGCGGCAGCGGCAAGCCCGCCGGCAATCTGCTGCGAAGCGTCTTCGAGATCACGGCGGTAGGAAGACAGCGTGTTTGCAGCGGCACCGCGTTCGGCGCTCATCATCTCGAGAAAGGCTTCGATGCGAGCCGCGCTGTTCATGTTCCAGGGGTCAGTTTTGGGTCAGTTTTTCTTGGGGTTCAGCTTTTCCGGTGGAATGCGCACGGTGATTTCGGCTTTTTTCGGCTCGACGAACATCGCCAACGCCACCATCGTACCATAGGCAATGCCGGCAAGAATCATCATCGTCACGACAAAGCGGAACAGTGTCGGCATCAATCTTCGCCCGTCTTCTTGCTCTGCGATTCCAAGCCCTGTGTCCTTATGGGACGCTAATTCCGTCAATTCAAGGACGAAGGGCTCTGCGTGCGAAAGGCGCTGTGCTTGACGCAAACGGGCTTTTGATGTCGATACGCCGGCAAAGACGGCTTAGAAACAGCATGGTCTCATGAACGCGTTACCAGCAAATCCTCCCGGCGATAGCCATGCCGCGCTGCTCGACAGGCTGGGCAGCCGCTCGATCGTCTTTGTCGGCCTGATGGGCGCCGGAAAGACGGCGATCGGCCGCAAGGTGGCGACGATGCTGTCGCTGCCCTTCGTCGACAGCGACCAGGAGATCGAAACCGTGTCGCGCATGACGGTGCCGGAACTGTTCGAACGCTATGGCGAGACCGAATTCCGGGCATTGGAGCAGCGCGTCATCCTGCGCGTGCTGGAGAGTGGGCCGCAGGTGCTGTCGACCGGCGGCGGCGCGTTCATGAATGCGCAGACGCGGGAAGCGATCGCCGGGCATGGCGTGTCGGTGTGGCTGAAGGCCGAGATCGACCTATTGATGGAACGCGTGTCCAAGAAGCAGAACCGGCCGTTGCTCAAAAGCGCCGATCCGCGCGCCGTGCTCGAGCGACTGATGGGCGAGCGCTACCCGGTCTATGCCACGTCCAACATCACCGTGCCGACACGCGACGACCGCAAGGAGGTCATTGCGACGGAGGTTGTCGACGCGCTGTGCGGGCATTTCGGCATTCCGGCTCCGACTGCGCCAGGCGAGGTGCGGCTGTGAGCGAACCGGTCACTGTCGAGGTCGGCCTTGGCGAGCGTGCCTATGACATCCTGATCGGCCCTGGCCTTTTGGCGCGCGCCGGCGCCGAGATTTCGCGCCGCCTGCCCGGCACGAGGGCGGCGGTGGTCACCGACGACAATGTCGCGGCGGCACATCTCGACGCGCTGAAGGCCGGTCTGGAAACAGGCGGCATCCAGCCTGCCGTCATCACTTTGCCGGCCGGCGAAAAGACCAAGAGCTTTGCCCATCTCGAAGAGGTGGTCGACGGCGTGCTCGCCGCCAAGCTGGAGCGCGGCGATGTCGTCATTGCGCTCGGCGGTGGCGTCATCGGCGACCTGACCGGCTTTGCCGCCGGCATCGTGCGCCGCGGCATGAATTTCGTCCAGATTCCAACCTCGCTGCTGGCGCAGGTCGATTCCTCGGTCGGTGGCAAAACCGGCATCAACAGTCCGCGCGGCAAGAATCTGGTCGGCGTCTTCCATCAGCCGAAGCTGGTGCTGGCCGACACCGAAGTGCTCGACACGCTGCCGATCCGCGAATTTCGCGCCGGCTATGCCGAGCTTGCCAAATACGGGTTGATCGACCGACCGGCGTTTTTCGCCTGGCTGGAAGCGAACTGGGAAAAGGTGTTCGCCGGTGGTGCGGAACGGGCGGAGGCGATTGCCGAGGCCTGCCGCGCCAAAGCCGATGTCGTCGCCCGCGACGAGTTCGAAACCGGCGACCGCGCACTGCTCAATCTTGGCCACACGTTCGGCCATGCGCTGGAAGGCGCCACACAGTATGATGGCGCCCGCCTCGTCCATGGCGAAGGCGTCGCCATCGGCATGGCGCTGGCGCACCGCTTTTCCGCAAGGCTCAATCTGGCCAGCCCGGACGACGCGGCGCGCGTGGAGGCGCATCTTCGCGCCGTCGGTCTACCCTGGCGGATGGCCGACATCCCTGGTGAGTTGCCCGATGCCGAGGCGCTGCTTGGCTTCATCACCCAGGACAAGAAAGTGTCGCGCGGCGCGCTGACCTTCATCCTCACGCGCGGCGTTGGCCAGGCTTTTATTGCCAAGGATGTACCGGCGTCGGAAGTGCTTTCGTTCCTCAGGGAGAACCACCCGGGCCAGGAAAGCCGGCAGCGATGATCAACGAGCCCGGCTGGACCGTCGTCGCCGTCCTTGCCATCCTCATCCTGCTGGTCCTGGCCGTGCGTACGCGCCTGCTTGCCATGTTCGGCTATGAGCTGTCGCGCATCGAGCCGCAGCGCTCGACACAGGACGAGTTGCGCGGCGCGGTCGACGATTTCCGCCGCGACGGCCAGATGGTGCGTGAGGACCGCGACCGCGTCGGCGGGCTGTTCGATCTCGCCGAGCTCGAAGTCTCCGACATCATGGTCCACCGCACCAATATGCGCTCGGTCAATGCCGACAATGGGCCGGAAGCGGTGGTGCGCGAGATCCTGCAAAGCCCGCACACCCGCATGCCGTTGTGGAAAGGCTCTCTCGACAACATTGTCGGCGTGCTGCACGCCAAGGACCTGCTGCGAGCGCTGAACGAGGTCGGCAACGACTTTTCCCGGATCGACGTGATGAAGATCGCTTCGAAGCCTTGGTTCGTGCCCGACACCACGACGCTGCAGGAACAGCTCAACGCCTTCCTGCGCGCCAAGGCGCATTTCGCTATCGTCGTCGACGAATATGGCGAGGTCGAAGGGCTGGTGACGCTGGAGGACATTATCGAGGAGATCGTTGGCGAGATCGCCGACGAGCACGATGTAGACATTCAGGGCGTGAAGCAGGAGGCGGACGGTTCCGTGGTCGTCGACGGCACCGTGCCGATCCGCGATCTCAACCGGGCGCTCGACTGGAACCTGCCTGACGAGGAAGCGACCACCATTGCCGGCCTGGTCATCCACGAGACGCAGTCGATCCCCGAGGAAAAGCAGGCTTTCACCTTCCACGGCAAGCGCTTCGTGGTGATGAAGCGCGACAAAAACCGGATCGCCAGAATCAGGATCAGGCCGGCGGGCGAATCTTAAAGGTACCGAGCAGGCCCGCCACATGACGCTCTTTGCCGAGCTTATGCCGCGATCTGGCTCGTAGACCGTTCGTGGATGGTCGCACCGGTTTGAGCGTCAACTGCGACCAGGCTGACCTCGTAGCCCCAGAGGCTGCGGACATGGCGCAGCGTCGCGTCACGGCTGGCCCCTTCGAGCACAACACCATCCTTTACCCTGTGTTGCAGTCGCAACTGCCGGTCGCCGAGCAGGTCGACATCAATCACCTGGATGTCCGGCCGATTCGCTCCAAGGTCGTAACCGTGGGCTAGCTCGGCCCGTATCTTGTGATAGCCACGTTCGTTGTGGATCGAGGCGACTTCGAAATGCGGTTGGTCGGCTCCATCGCCAAGCACGAAGAACCGCCATTTTCGGATCAAGCTCGGGCTGAGGTACTGGCGGATAAAGGATTCGTCGCGGTGGTTGGCCCAGGCCTCAAGCAGGACCTCGCGCCAGTTGCCATGTCCTGCAATGTCCGGGAACCAGTCGCGGTCCTCCGCCGTCGGCTCGGTCGAAATGCGCTGTATGTCCTGCATCATGTCGAGGCCGAGGGCATAGGGATTGATGCCTGAAAACCGGGGATCGTCAAAGGCCGGCTGGAAGATCACGTTCGAATGGTTGCGCAGGATTTCGAGCATGGCACCTTCGCCGATCCGGCCGCGATCGAATAGCATGTTCATGAGCGTATAATGCACGAAGGTGGCGCAGCCTTCATTCATGACTTGAGTCTGTCGCTGCGGGTAGAAATATTGCGCGATGACGCGGACGATCCTGATGATCTCGCGCTGCCAGGGTTCCAGGATCAGGCTGTTCTTCTCGAGGAAATAAAGGAGGTTTTCCTCGGGAAGGTTGAGCGATCTCTTGCGCTCCGCCATCCCTTGATCCTCATTGCCGGACTTGTTTTTGTTCTGCGACGGCGGCAGCGTGCGCCACAGATCGTTGTAGGAGCGCTCTTCGTATTCGAGGCGCTCGCGAAGCCCTTCGCGCTGTCGCTCCGACGAGAGCTTTGGCGGCCGGTGGTAGCGGAACACCCCTTGTTCCATCAGCGCATGGGCGGAATCGAGAATAGCCTCCACTGCTGCAAGGCCGTGCCGCTCCTCGCACCGGGCGATGTAGCCCTTGGCGAAGTCCAGATAACCCAGGATTGCCCCGGCATCGGTCCATTGCTGAAACAGATGATTGTTCTTGAAGAAATGATTGTGGCCAAGCGCCGCGTGGGCCGTCACAAGGGCCTGCAAGGCCATGGTGTTTTCCTCCATGAGGTAGACGATGCAGGGATTGGAGTTGATGACCAGTTCATAGGCCAGCCCCCGACCACCCTTACGGTAAAGAAGCTCCTGGTGAAGGAAATGTTTGCCGAACGACCAATGCCGATACATCAGTGGCATGCCGATAGATGAGTAGGCGTCGAGCATCTGCTGGGAGGAGATTATCTCCATCTGGACCGGGTAAGTATCGAGATGCAACTCGTCGACCGCGATCGCCTCGATCTCTTCAAAAGCCCGCGATAATTTCTCGAAATTCCAGTCGGAACCGGAAAACAACAAATTCGTTTCGTTGGCTCGCCTGACCATCTCTCTCTCTCAAGCGCTCTTGATGGCCACCGGCTGCCTGGCGAAGAGCCGGTGGAAGACCGGGTAAATATCCGCGGGAGCAGCGATGCGGCTCATCTGGAAGTTGGGCCATTTCAGCTCGATCGTACTGTAGGCGCGCCAAAGCGACGTCCCGTTTTCGGTAGCACCGAATATGTGGCTCTCGCGTTCGTCGATGATCTCGACATAGGCGAAATACTGGCACAGGCGCATGAGCTTGCCGTTCATGAGCTCTATGCATCGCTCGGAATCGGTGGTGAAATTGTCCCCGTCAGAGGCCTGCGCGGCGTAAATGTTCCACTCGCTGGCAGGATAGCGCTGGCCGATAATGCGGTGCATTTCGTCGAGCGCGGTGGAGACGATCGTACCGCCGCTCTGCGTGTTGTAGAAGAACGTGTCCTCATCCACTTCGTGCGCCTCATGGGTATGGCGGATGAAGACGATCTCCGTGCGTTCGTAGCGCCGTTTCAAGAACAGGTGCAGCAGCACGAAGAAGCGTTTGGCCAAGTCCTTTTCGCGTTGGCCCATCGATCCGGACACGTCCATAAGGCAGAACATGACGGCATTGGCATTCGGCACCGGCCGGGCGTCGAAGCGGTTGAATCGGATATCGACCGGATCGACAAAGGCAATTCGCCTGCGCCGTCGCTCCAGCCGGTCAAGCTCGTCGCGTAATTCCGCGATGCGCTGGCGCACCGCCGCGCCGGCCGGGGCCGACTCAAGCGTGACGATTTCCCGGAGGATCGCCTCCAGTTCCTGCTGCGTGGGGCGCCTCAGCGCAATGCGCCGGCCTAGGCTGTTGCGCATGGTGCGGCCGGCATTGATGTTGGTCGGGGAACCGGTTGCCGCGAAGCCGGCCCGGCGCGGCTTGAAGGCAAGGATTTCCTTGAGATTGAGCTTAACCAGGTCGGGCAGTTCGAGATCCTCAAAAAAGAGTTCGAGCACCTCCTCGCGTGACAGCACGAAACGAAAATCGTCTTCCGACGCCGTGTTTCCTGGCGACGACGCCGCGCCGCCCCCATGCGGCTTCGGGAGCAGGTCTCCAGGGGAAAAATGCCTGTTGCCCGGAAGGATGTGTCGGCGCCGTCCGCTGGCCCTGTCATCGTTGAAGCTCGGCTCGGCCGTTTTCCTTTCAGGCATGGGCACGGCGTGCTCGGTATCCACGTCGGCGATCCTGCCAGTGCGGATTTGATCGCGAATGCTCCGCTTCAACTCCTCGCGAGCACGCCTGAGGAAGCGTTGTCGATTGCCAAGGCTCTTGTCCTTGGGGTTCAGGCGACGGTCGATGAAGATCGGCATGGAACCATCCGGCTCTGTCAACCCGCCTTGTTCACCCGCATGTACCAGTCCACCAGCCGGCGTACCTGCCGTTCTGTGTAGCCACGCTCGATCATGCGCTGCACGAATTCGTTGTGGCGCTTTTCCGTAACGCTGTCTTGCTTGGAGCCGAAGCTGATCACCGGCAAGAGGTCCTCGACCTGTCCGAACATCCGCTTCTCGATGACCTCGCGCAGTTTTTCATAGCTGGTCCATGACGGGTTGCGGCCGTGGTTTCTTGCGCGAGCGCGCAGAGTGAACTTCACCACCTCGTTACGGAAGTCCTTGGGATTGGCGATGCCTGCCGGTTTCTCGACCTGCGAAAGTTCGTTGTCCAGGATCTCCCGGTTGAGGATCTGGCCGGTGTCGGGGTCCTTGTAGTCCTGGTCCTCAATCCAGGCATCCGCATAGGCGATGTAGCGGTCGAAGAGGTTCTGGCCGTATTCGCTATAGGACTCCAGATAGGCCTTCTGGATTTCGTGGCCGATGAACTCGGCGTAGCGCGCCGCAAGCTCCGACTTGATGAATTCAAGATAGGCCGCTTCCGTTTCCTTCGGGAACTGCTCCCGCTTGATCGCCTCCTCCAGAATGTACATCAGATGCACAGGATCCGCGGCCACCTCCTCATTATCGAAGTTGAATGTCTGCGAAAGGATCTTAAAGGCAAAGCGCGTGCTGACGCCCGTCATGCCTTCATCGACGCCGGCGGCGTCGCGATATTCTTGGACCGACTTTGCCCTGGGATCGACTTCCTTCAGATTTTCGCCGTCATAGGCGCGCATCTTGGTGTAGAGCGGCGAGTTGTCGTGCTCGGCCAAGCGCGTCGAAACTGCAAAGCGGCTGAGGATGTCCAAAACTTCAGGGGCACAGGGGCTGGCGGCCAACTCGCTCTCACGCAGCAATTTCTCATAGATCTGCCTCTCTTCGGTGATCCGCAGGCAATAGGGTACCTTGACCACCAGGATGCGATCGAGAAACGCCTCATTGTTCTTGTTGCTCTTGAACTGTTGCCATTCCGACTCGTTGGAATGGGCGACGATGATCCCCTGGTAGGGAAAGGCGCCGAAATTTTCAGTGCCGTTGTAGCTGCCTTCCTGTGTTGCGGTCAGCAGCGGATGCAAAACCTTGATGGGTGCCTTGAACATCTCGACGAATTCAAGCAGACCTTGCGTGGTCCGGTTCAGGCCACCGCTATAGGAATAGGCATCGGGGTCGGACTGGCTAAAATTTTCCAATTGCCTGATGTCGACCTTGCCGACCAGGGCCGAGACATCCTGATTGTTCTCATCGCCAGGTTCGGTCTTGGCAATGCCGATCTGGCGCAGCCGCGAAGGCATCAGCTTGACGACGCTGAATTTGGAGATGTCGCCAGACAATTCGTCGAGGCGCTTGGCCGCCCATGGCGAAATCAATCCGTTCAGCCGGCGCCGGGCTATGCCGTATTTATCCTCTAGCAGATCACCCATGTGATCGGGATGGAACAGCCCAAGCGGCGACTCGAAAACCGGGCTGATCTGGTTGCCGACCTTCAGCGTGTAGATCGGGCGCTGCTCCATCAGTTTCTTCAGGCGCTCGGCCAGAGAGGATTTGCCGCCGCCGACCGGGCCGAGGAGATAGAGGATCTGCTTGCGTTCTTCGAGCCCCTGCGAGGCATAGCGGAAATACCCGGCTATGCGCTCGATCGTATCCTCCATTCCATAGAAGTCGGAAAAATGAGGGTAGACCTTGAGGGTCCGATTCGAGAAAATGCGGCCGAGCCGCTCGTCTTTGCTGGTGTCAACCAGTTTTGGTTCGCCGATTGCGTCGACCATCCTTTCGGGAGCCGAAGCGTACATCGATTTGTCTTCCCGACAGGCAAGAAGATACTGTTGGATGCTGACCTCTTCGTCCGCCGCATTGGCATAAATTTCCGAAAAAAGATCGAAGACGTCGGATTGGGTTGCACGCATGATGTTCTGCCCTCGGAGCCGATCTGGATTCCAATCGCCTCATCACCTTCAACTGTCGGAAAGCATTGTTGGTTCCCTTCACATGAAGGAGAGTGGCTGCAATCCGGGTAGAAGGCTTGGGAGGAAACATTCGGAGTGGCTGGAATGGCGGGTTGCCCGGTGCTGCGGCGCTGATGGGCGGCGTTGTCGCCGGCCAGCTATCTCGATGGACACAAGCATCCGCCGACCTTCATCGCCTATTCGCGCGCCGAAGGCCGCGACGACCAATCGAAGGCTTTGCCAAACGCCTGCGCGCCATCGGCACTGAAGTGACGCTGTTCGACGGCAACGCCTACACGCATATGTCGATCAATCACGACTTCGGCGAGGACGGCGACGCGTTGACCGCCGCGATGCTGGCCTTCCTGAATGGACCGTCGGTTGATCCCCGATCCCCGCGAGGCGTCCTGGATCAGACCAAAAGCCCCGGCGGGACATTGCCGACCCGGCGGCTACAGGTGCAATTGTTCCTGAGTTGTCGATTGGGAAAGAAAATCATGAATGGCGCCGATCTGCTGTGCGACGTGCTCCTGGCCAATGACGTCACGGTCTGCTTCGCCAATCCTGGCACATCCGAAATGCATTTCGTTGCCGCACTGGACCGCAAACCTCAGATGCGCTGCGTGCTCGGCCTGTTCGAGGGCGTGGTGACCGGCGCCGCCGACGGCTATGCGCGCATGACCGACCGCCCGGCAGCAACGTTGCTGCATACCGGACCGGGTCTCGCCAACGGTTTGGCCAACATGCACAACGCAAGGCGTGCGCGCAGCCCGATGATCAACATTGTCGGCGACCATGCTTCCTACCATCTGCCGCTCGATGCCCCGCTGACCAGCGACATAGAAGGCCTGGCGTCGCCGATGTCGAACTGGGTTGGCCGCGTCAAGGGGCCGGCCGATATTGTGCCGGCCGCAGAGGCGGCTTTCCGCGCCTCACTCACGCCGCCTGGCGTCACGACCTTGATCCTGCCTGCGGATGCCGCCTGGGGCGAAGTTGCTGCGATTTCGCCTGGCAAGGTGAAGCTGGAGCCGCCGCCCGCCGTCGACATGGCTGTTGTGCGCACGATCGCCGAAGCAATCCGCGCCGCGCCGGGCCGTGTCGGCATGGTGGTGCGTGGGCAGGCGGCGCGCGCCGATGGACTTGAAATCGCAGGGAGAATGTCATCGGGAAGCGATGTCAGGCTGTTCAGTGAGGTTCTGATCGCCCGCATGCAGCGCGGCCGCGGGCGGTTCGCCCCGACCCGCATTCCCTATCCGGTCGATGCGGCGACGGCCATGCTCCGGGATATCGACTTGCTGGTGCTGGTCGGCGCCAAGGAGCCGGTTGCCTTCTTCGCCTATCCCGGCAAGCCCGGGCGGCTGGTTCGGGACGATTGCAAGGTGCTTTCGCTGGCGGCGCATGGCCAGGATCTGAAAGCGGCGCTGGAGGCGCTGGCTGCCGAGGTCGGCATCAAGCCGACGCAGCAATTCGCCGCCGCAACCGCCTTTCCAGACGAACCGACGCTGAGCGGCAGACTGACGGACGATGCCATCGCGCTGTCGGTGGCGCGCAAACTTCCGGCCAATGCCATCGTCTGCGACGAAGCGGTCACCTCGGCGAGACGGTTCTTCGCGCTATCCGCCTTTGCGGCGCCGCACGACTACATGATGGGTACGGGCGGATCGATCGGCGGCGGCATTCCGATGGCGACAGGAGCAGCGATCGCCTGCCCGGACCGCAAGGTGATCAATCTCGAGGCCGACGGCAGCGGCATGTACACGGTGCAGGGACTGTGGACCCAGGCCAGGGAAAAGCTTGACGTCGTGACCATCATCTTTTCCAACCGGACCTACGCCATCCTGCATGGCGAAATGAAGAATGTCGGGGTCAATGAGATCGGCGAGAACGCTAGGCGCATGCTCGATCTCGACCATCCGGCGCTGGACTGGGTTGCGCTGGCCAAAGGCATGGGCGTCGAGGCGGCCCGCGCCGACACGTGCGAGCGGTTCGACGCGCTGCTCGACAGTGCCCTGTCGCGTCCGGGACCGTTTCTCATCGAAGCGGTGATCTGAGGCGGAGAGACTTACCAACGGGTCTTTTCGCCGGGTGCAGCCGGTTCGATTGCCAGCGCATGGACGCCGGCTTGCAGCTCCGCTGCGAGCAATTCGTTGACGGCGCGGTGGCGGTCGATGCGGCTCATGCCGGCAAAGACGGATGAGACGATGCGGACGCGAAAATGCGTCTCGCCGGTGCCGTCATAGGCACCGTGATCGTCGGAGCCGTGGTGGTGATGACCGGCATGAAGGTGGCTTTCATTGACGATCGCCAGCCGCTCCGGCGAAAACGCCTTGTTCAGCTTGTCTTCCATCGTCGCCTGTATGGACATCGCCATCTCCCTTCACCATATCTGCAAGGCGTGATCGGGAAATCGGGATCGATCCCGCCGGGCCGCCTCAAAAATCGCCATTCGCCCTGCTTTATGCCGCGATTCAGCGGTTAGGGCGATGATCGCGAAAATGTCAATTCTTGTTTCGCACGTGCGAACAGCCCATAAATGGGTGAGATGAAACCGTACCCCAAATATTTCGAGAAAATTCGGGTCCGTCCCGACAAGGATGCGGAGCTGAAGTCGCACTCGCCGATCTGCCAGTGGGACGGCTGCAAGGAGGCCGGTACCCACCGGGCGCCGGTCGGACGCATGAAGGAAGGCGAGTATTTTCAGTTCTGCTTCGATCATGTGCGCGAATACAACAAGGGTTTCAACTACTTCTCCGGCGTGCCGGACACCGAGATAGCCCGCTTCCAGAAGGAAGCGATGACCGGCCACCGGCCGACATGGAAGATGGGCGTCGCCGGCGCCTCGACGCGCTCCTCGCCCGATTTCGCCCAGCAGCGTTCCGGTCGCGCCGGCTATTACAACCGCATGCGCGATCCCTTCGATCTGTTCAAAGGGCCGAAGGACCCGCGCGAGGCGCGCGAACGCAAGGCCAAGCCGCTTGAGGCCAAGGCGCTGGAAACGCTTGGCCTTGATACAAAGGCGACTGGCAAGGACATCAAGGCGCGCTATAAGGAACTTGTGAAGCGCCACCATCCGGATGCGAATGGCGGCGATAGAGGTTCGGAAGACCGGTTCCGCGATGTGCTGCAGGCCTATCGCGTGCTCAAGCAGGCGGGTTTGTGCTGAGCAACCTAACGGTTCGTGTCGTTTTCCAACTTTCATAAGGGTGGAAAAGGCTCTAAGACCGCCCCCGGACAAAATCGATTGCCGGCGAAATCAGGCATTTCGCCCGTGGAGACTTGGATAGAGATGAACAAGGTCGATCGCGACATCGCCAATTTGCCCGACACGACGGTGTCGGTGAAAGACAAATTCGGCTTCGAGTCCAAGATGGTGGTGCCGGCCTATTCGGTGACCTCGGAACATGTGCCGGACATCGATCCGGATTATCTGTTCGACAAGGCGACGACGCTGGCGATCCTTGCCGGCTTTGCCTACAATCGCCGCGTCATGGTGTCTGGCTATCACGGCACCGGCAAATCGACCCATATCGAACAGGTCGCCGCCCGCCTTAACTGGCCCTGCGTGCGCGTCAACCTCGACAGCCATGTCAGCCGTATCGACCTCGTCGGCAAGGACGCCATCGTCGTCAAGGATGGCCTGCAGATCACCGAATTCCGCGACGGCATCCTGCCCTGGGCCTACCAGCACAATGTCGCGCTCTGCTTCGACGAGTACGATGCAGGCCGTCCGGACGTGATGTTCGTCATCCAGCGCGTGCTGGAATCGTCGGGCCGCCTGACGCTGCTCGACCAGAGCCGGGTCATCCGCCCGCATCCGGCGTTCCGGCTGTTTTCGACCGCCAACACGGTCGGCCTCGGCGACACCACCGGCCTCTATCACGGCACGCAGCAGATCAACCAGGCGCAGATGGATCGCTGGTCGATCGTCACCACGCTGAACTACCTGCCGCACGACAATGAGGTGAACATCGTGCTGGCCAAGGCCAAGCACTATCGCGACGGCAAGGGCAAGGACATCGTCAACAAGATGGTGCGCGTCGCCGACATGACGCGCTCGGCCTTCATCAATGGCGATCTGTCGACCGTGATGAGCCCGCGTACCGTCATCACCTGGGCCGAAAATGCCGAGATCTTCGGCAATATCGGCATGGCGTTCCGGCTGACCTTCCTCAACAAGTGCGACGAGCTGGAGCGTTCGGTGGTGGCCGAGTTCTACCAGCGCGCCTTCGGCGAGGATTTGCCCGAGAGCGCCGCCAACGTGGTGCTGGGGTAAGCTGAGCCTCGATGGCGGGTCCGGGCGACAACACGCGCAACAAGTCGAAGACGGGGTCTGAAGCCGACAGCTTCAAGCGTGCCGTCACCGTCTGCATGCGCGCCATCGCCGGCGACAAGGAGCTCGAAGTCGGTTTCGCCAAGGACCGCCCGGCGCTCGCCGGCAGCCGCGCCCGACTGCCCGAACTGCCGAAGAAAGCGTCCAAGACAGACATCGCGATTACTCGTGGCCTGGGCGATTCCATGGCGCTGAAGCGCGCCTGCCACGATCAGCGCATCCACACCAAACTGGCGCCGGAAGGCAAGCTGGCGCGCTCGATCTATGACGCCGTGGAACAGGCCCGCGTCGAGGCGATCGGCAGCCGCGCCATGCAAGGCGTCGCCGACAATATCGGCTCGATGCTGGAGGACAAATACGCCAAGGCCAACCTTGTCGACGTCAAGGACAAGGCCGACGCGCCGATCGAGGAGGCGCTGGCGCTGATGGTGCGCGAAAAGCTGACCGGACGGCCGATCCCGAAGAGCGGCGAACGGCTGGTCGACCTCTGGCGGCCCTGGGTCGAGGAAAAAGCCAAGGCCGATCTCGACGGACTGTCGGCCAAGCTTGGCGACCAGCAGGCCTTCGCCCGCGTCGTGCGTGAGATGCTTGCGTCCATGGAGATGGCCGAGGAACTCGGCGACGACCAGGAAACCGAAGACTCCGAGGACAATGACGACAACCAGCCGCAAGGCGAGGAGCAGAGCGAGGAGGGCGGTGAAGACGATTCCGGCTCCGAGCAGTCGCAGTCCGAGGATGCCGAGGCCTCGGCTGATGACGAACAGTCGTCCGAGACGGAGGCGTCCGACGCCACTGCCGACGATCTTTCCGACGATGACGATGCGGACGCCGAAACGCCGGGCGAGGCGCGCCGTAACGACAACCCCTTCGCCAACCTGCCGAAAGAGATCGACTACAAGGTTTTCACCACCGCCTTCGACGAGACGGTCGGTGCGGAAGAGCTGTGCGAGGAAGAAGAACTCGACCGGCTGCGCGCCTTCCTCGACAAGCAGTTGGCCAATCTCTCCGGCGTCGTCGGCCGGCTCGCCAACCGGCTGCAGCGCCGCCTGATGGCGCAGCAGAACCGTTCCTGGGATTTCGACCTCGAAGAGGGTTATCTCGATCCGGCACGCCTGGTTCGTGTCGTCATCGACCCGATGCAGCCGTTGTCGTTCAAGCAGGAGCGCGACACCAAATTCCGCGACACGGTGGTGACGCTGGTGCTCGACAATTCGGGGTCGATGCGCGGTCGGCCGATCACGGTTGCCGCCACCTGTGCCGACATTCTGGCGCGCACGCTGGAGCGCTGCGGCGTCTCGGTCGAGATCCTCGGCTTCACCACGCGGGCGTGGAAGGGCGGACAGGCTCGCGAGAAGTGGCTGAAGGACGGCAAGCCGCCGAACCCCGGCCGGCTCAACGATCTGCGCCACATCATCTACAAATCCGCCGATCATCCGTGGCGTCGCGCCCGGCGCAATCTCGGCCTGATGATGCGCGAGGGCCTGCTCAAGGAAAACATCGACGGCGAGGCGTTGTTATGGGCGCACAACCGGCTGATCGCCCGGCCCGAACAGCGCAAGATCCTGATGATGATCTCGGACGGCGCGCCGGTGGACGATTCGACGCTGTCGGTCAATCCTGGCAACTATCTCGAGCGGCATCTGCGCGCCGTCATCGAACTGATCGAGACGCGCTCGCCGGTCGAGCTGCTGGCCATCGGCATCGGCCACGACGTTACCCGCTATTACAGGCGCGCCGTCACCATCGTCGATGCCGAGGAACTGGCCGGCGCCATGACCGAGCAGCTGGCCTCGCTGTTTGCCGAGGAAAACGTGCGCGATACACGCCGCGGCGGCTACCGGCGCGCCGGATGATTTTTTTGCGCGGCGGGTTTCGGCAGATGCTCTTCGCGGTCACTGCCTTGTTCGGCATGGCGTTTGCGCCGGCCATCGCCGCCGGCCCAAGCGCGGTCGAGCCGGTCGAAGTCTCGGCGCGGCCGATCACCACCTTCCGTATCGGCAGCGCCGACAAGCAGTTTGGGCTGCTGGAATTGGTCGGCGGTCTTGAGATGAACTCGACGACGCGCGATTTCGGCGCGCTGTCGGCATTTCGGTTCGTCAAACCCGGCAGCGATTTCATCGGCGTCGCCGATACGGGCTTCTGGTTCTTCGGCTCGATCACCCATGATGCCGACAAGCGGCCGTCCGGCATCCAGAATTTCCGCATGCAGCAGATGGTCGATGAGAAGGGCCGGCCGATCGACAAGAAATGGGAAGTCGATGCCGAGGGCCTTGCAGTCAACGACGGCATTGCAACCGTCGGCTTCGAGCGCGATCACCGCGTCGCCCAGTTCAAGATCGACCCCAGCAACATGACTGCGCCGTTCAAGCAACTGAACTTCCTGGTTCCAGCCCGGGAACTGCGGCAGAACCGCGGTTTCGAGACCGTCACCCACGCCAATCCCAACGGCCAGCACGCGGGCGGCCTCGTCGTGGTCTCGGAAAAGAGCTTGGACAAGGCTGGCAACATCTATGCCGCCATCATCGAAGGGCCGCACAAGGGCGTCTTCACGGTCAAGCGCAACGGTGATTTCGACATCACTGACGGCGCCTTCCTGCCGGATGGCGACCTGCTGCTTTTGGAGCGCAGTTTCTCGATGGCCGGCGGTGTCAGGATGCGGCTAAGGCGCATCTATGGCGAAAGCGTCGAGAAGGGCGCGGTTGCCGACGGGCCGGTGCTGATGGAAGCCGACATGGGCTACCAGATCGACAATATGGAAGGACTCGACGTCTGGACCCGCGATGACGGAGCGCTGATGGTGTCGCTGATCTCGGACGACAACCATTCGATCCTGCAGCGCAACCTCTATCTGGAATTCATCCTGCACCAGGATTGAGAGAGCCCTAAGGCTTGGTGGCGATCCAGATGACGTGGCGCGCGCCGCGCTTGCCATTGGCGCGCGTCTTCACCTCGTCCACGACAAAGCCCGCCTGCTTGAGCCTAAGTGTGAAGCCGGCATCGGGGCCTTGCGACCAAACAGCCAGCACGCCCCCGGGCCTGAGCGCTGCACGCGCCGCGCCGAGGCCGGCAGCGCCATAGAGGGCGTCGTTGCCCCTGTAGACGATACCTTTGGGGCCATTGTCGACATCGAGCAGGATGGCGTCCCAGGCTGCCTTGTCGGATCTTATGATGTGCCCGACGTCGGCTTCGCGAACCGTCACACGGGGATCGTCGAGACAGCCGGCGAAGACCGCCTCCATGGGGCCGCGCGCCCAGGCGATGACGGCGGGGACAAGCTCGGCAACCGTGATGCCTGCGTCGGCGCCCAATTGGGCAAGCGCAGCGCGCAGCGTAAAACCCATGCCGAGGCCGCCGATCAGGATTTTCGGTTGGGCGCGGCCGCCGATCTTTTCACAGGAGAGCTTGGCCAGCGCTTCTTCGGAGCCGCTGAGGCGGCTGTTCATCAGCTCATTGGTGCCGAGCATGATCGAGAATTCGCTGCCGCGCTGCTTGAGGCGCAGTTCCTGTCCGCCGTCAGGCGTTTTGGCCGAGCCGAGCTGGACCCAAGGGATCACGGCCTAGACAGCCACGGTCGGCTGGCTCCAGTGGGCGGCGAGCAGCCGGTAGGGGATCAGGGCCACAACAGCGATGATCAGCTTCACCGAGAGGTCGCCCAGCGCCCAGGAGACCCAGCGCATGGTCTCGACCGGCAGCACGCCCATCAGCGGCGCCGTCTCCAGCGCAAAGCTGTCGTTCGGGCCGGCAAAAGCGAAGGCGGCCGAAAAGGCGATGCTGAAGAATACCAGGGTGTCGAACACCGAGCCGACCAGCGTGCCGACGATCGGCGCGCGCCACCAGCTCTGCCGGCGCAACCGGTTGAACACGGTGACGTCGAGCAATTGCGCGCAAAGGAAAGCCGCGCCGGAAGCTGCGGCGATGCGCACCAGCCGGTCGGCTGATGTCTCGAACTCGATCAGGCCGTGGCGAAACAGGAAGGGCGGGACGAGGATCGAGCAGACCACAGCGGTCATGAAGCCGACAAGGACGATGCGGCGCGCCACGGTCGGCCCGTAGCGGCGGTTGGCAAGGTCGGTGACCAGGAAGGAGAAGGGATAGGTGAAGGCGCCCCAGGTCAGGATGTCGCCCAGCGACAGACCGCCGGCCTGGCCCTGCATCGGGAACTGCACGAGGATGTTCGATGCCACGACGACAAGCGCCATGGCGGCCACAAAGGGCAGATATCGCGAGAAGGAAGTCATTTTTTTATCCTGGGTAATGGAACCAGCCAGGCGCTAGCCGAAGTTCGGGTCGCGCTGCCTTGCAAGTTTTGAGCATCGGATTGCTCCGATGCTGCTGCCTTAGAAGTTTTGAGCATCGGATTGCTCCGATGCTCAGGGCGGTCGTCCCCCGCCTTGATATCGTTAAGCGGCGGGCTGGTCGGCCAGCTTCTTGGCGATCTGCTTCTTCAACAGGCGCGCGCGCTGCGACAATTCCTTGGCGTCGGCCTTGGCCAGGAAGGCGTCGAGGCCGCCGCGATGCTCGACCGAACGCAGCGCGTTTGCCGAAATGCGCAGGCGCACATTCTGGTTCAGCGCTTCCGAAATCAGCGTCACATTGACGAGGTTCGGCAGGAAGCGGCGCTTGGTCTTGTTGTTGGCGTGGCTCACATTGTTGCCGGTCTGGACTGCCTTGGCAGTGAGTTCGCAGGTGCGGGACATGGTTCTAACCTTCAGTTCTGTCTAAGCCTGCCAAACCTTGTTCGCCCGCGCCGGGTGGCGCGCGGTTTCAGTCAGGCGGCCTTATGGAAAAGTTGGCGTTCCATAGTTGCATTTCGCCAATGCGTCAAGCTCCGGCTTACCCACGACTGTGACGAGCGTTTCACATAAAGGCCGGAATTCAGCCTATAAGCGGTCGGACAGGGACATCTCAAGCCGGAGTCGCCCGCCTCCAGTTAAAAAAAAATCAAGGACCGAGCCCGCCATGCTTCGCCCGTCACATGCCGTTGTCGCCATATTTGTCGCCGCCTTGCCAACATCAACCATTGACGCCGCGCCCGCAGCCACCGCACAGTCCTTCAAGGGCGAATACACGGTGTCGTTCCTCGGTCTTTCCGTGGCCAAGGCGACATTTTCCAGCCACTACGAAGGCGATAGCTATTCCATAGACGGCACCGTCTCCAGCGCGGGTCTCGCCACCTTGTTCGACCACACGAGCGGCACGATCTCGTCAAAGGGCAAGATCCTGGGCAAGCAGATGCAGCCGCAGGTATTTCGCGCCGATTATAAGTCCGGCAAGAAGGCTTCCATGGTCGATATCCGCTTTGCCAATGGCGCGGTGACCGCCACCCAGGTCATTCCCGAGCCGAAAAAGCGCAATCCCAAAAACTGGATACCGCTGGGCAGCAACGATCTGGCATCGGTGCTCGATCCGATGGCGGCTACCGTCATCCATGCTGACAGCCTCGACCAGGTCTGTGGGCGCAAGGTGAAATTCTATGACGGCGAGATGCGCGCCGACCTGACGCTGACCTACGCCTCGAAAGGATCGATCTCGGTCAAGGGCTACAAGGGCGACACCGTTACCTGCAAGATGAGCTTCGAGCCGGTGGCAGGCTACCGCAAGGGCCGCAAGGCGCTGAATTACCTGAAGAAGAAGAGCCAGATGATGGTGACGTTTGCACCGCTCGGCCAAACCGGCATATATGCGCCGATCCACGCCACGGTCGGGACGCAGATCGGCACCTTGACTGTCAGCGCGGGGCGGTTCGAAGCAACTGAATAGATGCGCCCACCCGAATAGAAATGGGGCGCGTCGCCGGAGACGGGCATGGAGCGCGCAACACTGATCGGTTTCTCGGCGGTCGCCATGTGGGCGCTGCTGGCGTTGCTCACCGATGCGTCGGGCGCCGTGCCGCCATTCTTGCTCTCGGCCATCACCTTCACCATCGGCACCGCGGTCGGGCTGGTTGCCCGGCTGTTCATGCCGGCGGCCGATAAAAGCCTGAAGATCCCACGCCAGGTCTGGGTGATCGGCATTGCCGGACTGTTCGGCTACCATTTCTTCTATTTCACCGCGCTGCGCAACGCGCCGGCGGTGGAGGCAAGCCTGATCGCCTATCTGTGGCCGCTGCTGATCGTGCTGGGATCAGCGCTGATGCCGGGCGAGAAGCTGGCCTGGAACCACGTCGTCGGCGCGCTGCTCGGGCTCGCCGGGACCGTGCTGATCGTCACCAAGGGTGGCGGCCTCGCCTTCGATGCCCGCTACACCTTCGGCTATGCGATGGCGGCCGTCTGTGCGCTACTGTGGTCGTCCTATTCGCTGCTGTCGCGGCGCTTTCCGGCGGTGCCGACCTCGATCGTCACCTGGTTCTGCGCCGCCACGGCAGCCCTGTCCCTCATCTGCCATCTTCTGCTGGAAAAGACGGTGCTGCCCGATCGCCCCGGCCAGTGGCTGGCGGTGGTTGGTTTGGGGTTGATGCCGGTGGGTGCCGCCTTCTACGCCTGGGATATCGGCGTCAAACGAGGCAACATCCAGGTGCTCGGCGCGGCAAGCTATGCGGCGCCACTGCTGTCGACATTGGTGCTGATCGCGGCGGGCGTTGCCGAGCCGTCGCTGCGTATCCTGGCGGCCTGCGTACTGATCACCGGCGGCGCGGCGCTGGCGGCGAAATCGCTGTTCGTGCGGAAGCCGGCGACGGGTAGAGCAAGCGCATGACGATGCCGTTTGCCGGCGGCATCGACGCCAATGCCAACGCCACATTGATTTTTTCGCTGGTGGCAGCGGTGATCTACACCTTCACCCTGGATATGCGGCCGACGCTGGCCCGCTCGGCGGCAAAGACGCTGGCCGTGGCCATGCTTGCGGCGCTGGCCTTCATGCAAGGTGGGCAGCTGTTGCTCGTCGCGGCGCTGGCGCTCAGCGCCGTCGGCGACGCCTTCCTGTCGCGTGACGGCGAAAAGGCCTTCCTCGGCGGGCTGGCCAGCTTCCTTGCGGCGCATGTCCTCTATGTGCCGCTCTTCCTGCGCGGCGGCGGCGGGCTGGATGTGCTCAGCACCGAGACATGGCGCGGCGCCATCGCGCTTGCCATGGCGGCCTTCGCAGTCGTCATGCTGGCGGCGCTCTGGCGCCGTGTCAGTCCCGGCCTGCGGGTGCCGATCGCCGTCTATATCGCGGCCATTCTGGCGATGGGCATCTCGGCGTTGACGCTCGACAATCCGTGGGTCATCGGCGGCGCTGTTATGTTCATGGCATCGGACGGGCTGCTTGCCGCGGAGAAATTCCTGGTTCCGGCAATAGCACCCTATCGCGCCGGCATCCGTTATGCGGTCTGGGTGCTGTACTATGCCGCCCAGCTCTGCATAACTCTTGGTTTTCTTCTGGCCTAAGGCTGCCAGCCCGGCTCGGCCATTTCAAACGCGGCGAAGTCGAAGCCCGGCGCCACGGTGCAGCCGACCAACGTCCATTCGCCGAGGCTGCGCGCTGATTGCCACCAGCCGGCCGGCACTACGATCTGCGGCCGCTCGCCCGCCGCAAGTTCAATGCCGAGCACCTGCTCGATCACCTGGTTAACCTTTGGACTGCCTTCCTCGCACATCGACAGCGCCAGCGGCGCCCCGGCATGGAAATGCCAGACCTCGGCCGCGTCCTTGACCCGGTGCCAGGCCGAATTCTGGTCCTGTTCAAGGAGGAAATAGATCGCCGTCGAATGGCCACGCGCGCCACCGGCGCCGTCGCGAAAGGTCTCGGCATACCAGCCGCCTTCCGGATGCGGCTTGAGGCCAAGCATGGCGATGATTTCAGCGGCGCTGGTCATGGCTGATCCCGGAACGATGCTCAGAAATTGTCCTTGCGCTTGCGGATTTCCGCGAACACTTCGGCGTCGGAGGCCTCCTCCATACCGAGATGCTTGCGGATCGCCGGGTCGTGCCAGCGCAGGAACGGATTGGTCGACAATTCCTCGCCGATCGTGGTCGGCAGCGTCGCCTTGTTGTCGGCGCGCAGGGTCTCGATCTTGGCGGCGCGTTCCCTGAGCGCCGAATTGGTCGGGTCGACGGTCAACGCAAAGCGGGCGTTCGAAAGCGTATACTCATGGCCGCAATAGATGACTGTGTCCGCCGGGAGTGCGGCGAGCTTCTTCAGCGACTCATACATCACCGGCGGCTTGCATTCGAACAGCCGGCCGCAGCCGAGCGCGAACAAAGTGTCGGCGGTGAACGCCACTTTCGAGGCCGGAAAATGATAGGAGACATGGCCCGCAGTGTGGCCGGGCGTGGCGATGACATCGATCCGCTCGCCGCCGAGATGGACGACCGAGCCTTGCCCGACGGTCTCGTCGATGCCGGGGATCTTTTCCCTTTCAGCCTCCGGTCCGACGATGCGCAGCTTGAAGCGCTCCTTCAGTGCCAGATTGGCCTCGACATGGTCGACATGGTGGTGGGTGGTCAGGATCATCGTCGGCTTCCAGCCGGTACGCTCGATAGCGGCAATGATCGGCGCTTCTTCGGGAGCGTCGATAATGGCGGTCTCGCCGCTTTTCGGGTCATGCACCAGCACACCGAAATTGTCGCTGCGGCACATGAACTGTTCGATTTCGACGGGCATTGGCATCTCTCCATCTGTTGGCGCAGACATAGGGCGCTTGGCCGCCGATGTCACTCTAGCTTTGCAGAACGTGGCGGCTTTGTTGAACTTGGGCGGCATCGCAGCTACCGTCCCGCGCATGCATTCCGATATCGTCGATCTCCGCTCCTTCTATTCGACCACGCTCGGCCGCCTGGCAGAACGCTCGATCACCATGGCGCTGTCGTCGATATGGGCAACAGTGCCCAACGAGCGGCTGGTCGGGCTCGGCTACACTCTGCCGTGGCTGGAGCGGTTTGGCACCGATGCCGAGCGGGTGTTTGCCTTCATGCCTGCCACGCAAGGGGCCGTCGTCTGGCCGGCGAACGGACCGACGGCGACGGCGCTGGTCTTCGACGAGGAACTGCCGCTGGTCGATTCCTGCATCGACCGCATGCTGCTCGTGCATTCGCTCGAACATGTCGAAAACCCGCGCGAGACGCTGAACGAGATCTGGCGGGTGCTGTCGCCGGCAGGGCGCGTCGTCATCGTCGTGCCCAACCGGCGCGGTGTCTGGGCAAGGTTCGAGCACACGCCGTTCGGCAGCGGCCGGCCGTTCTCGCGCGGCCAGCTGACAGAATTGCTGCGCGAGGCGAATTTCACACCGGCTGCCTGGTCCGACGCGCTGTTCTTCCCGCCATCGCCGCGGCGCTTCATGATGCGGTTCCACAATGTGCTGGAGCGCGCCGGCCGGCGGTTCTGGCCGATCTTTTCCGGCGTCATCGTGGTCGAGGCGCAGAAGCGGCTCTATCAGGGCGTGCCGGTCGCGCAGCGCGCTTCGCGCCGTGTCTTCGTGCCGGTGCTGTCGCCGCACGGCGCCACCCGGCTTGGCCGCCGGGCGGAAGGGGTGACATCGACGACGCGTCAGGTGACACCTTCGTGATCATCATGAAAACTGGTGTTGCCTGGGTTTTTCCCACCTATCTGTCGCAGATGCATTCGCGGTCCGTTTGAGCGGCGGATGCCTTCAAGTCTCTCCATCTGGTTTCAGCAACGCTTCTGAACGCAAGGACCTCGTGCATGGCTGATCAACCGGACAAGTCCGCCACCGCTCAGCCGGTAACCGTCGAAGCCAGCAGCCTGCGCGATCAGGTGGCGACGATAAAACGGGCGCTGATAGGCTCACCGGTGCGCAAGTGGCTGGTCTGGACGTCGGTCGGCATTATGGCGGTCATCGTCGCGACGTCGATCGGCCAGGTTCTGCTCAACCGCTGGAACCAGCCTTTCTACGATGCGCTGGCGCGTCGCGACATGGCGGCCTTCCTGCATCAGCTGATGATCTTTGCCGTGATTGCCGGCACGCTGCTCCTGCTCAACATCGCTCAGACCTGGCTCAACCAGATGATCCGGCTGAAGCTGCGCGAGGCGCTGACGCTCGACCTGATCGACCAATGGATGCGGCCGGCGCGGGCCTTCCGGCTCGCCAATGCCGGCGCCATCGGCGTCAATCCCGACCAGCGCATGCAGCAGGATGCCGCGCATCTGTCCGATCTGTCGACGGACCTCGGCGTCGGCCTGCTGCAATCCTTCATCCTGCTGGTGTCGTTCGTCGGCGTGCTTTGGCAACTCTCGTCGGGCTTCGTCTTCCACATCAACGGCTGGTCGCTGGCGATACCGGGCTACATGGTCTGGGCCGCGTTCCTCTATGCCGGCATCGCCTCCTGGCTGAGCTGGCTGGTCGGGCGGCCGCTGATCCGCCTCAACAGCGACCGCTACACCCGCGAGGCCGAACTGCGTTCCGGGATGGTGCGCGTCAACGAGAATGTCGACGCCATCGCGCTCTATCACGGCGAAGCCGATGCCAAGAGACGGCTCGAAATCGACCTTGGCACGGTGCTGGGCGCGATGCGAAACATCTACAAAGCGCAGATCAACCTTTCCTGGGTGACCGATACCTATGGCTGGATCACCGTGGTGGCGCCGATCCTTGTGGCATCGCCGGTCTATTTTTCAGGCGATATCAGCTTTGGCGGGTTGATGATGGCGGTCGGCGCCTTCAACCAGGTGCACTCGTCGCTGCGCTGGTTCATCAACAATATCGGCGGCATCGCCGACTGGCGCGCCACGCTGATGCGCGTTGCCGACTTCCGCATTGCGCTCGATGAAACCGATGTGCTGCACGACAAGGAAAAGCGCATCGAGTTCGGCGATAACGCCAATGGCAGCCTGACCTTCGAGAAGCTCCAAGTGGCCTCGCCGGAGGGCTGCACCAAACTTTCAGACAGCCATGTCGAGATCCATCCCGGTGAGCGCGTCATGATCACCGGCGACCCAGGCGCCGGCAAGACATTGTTCTTCCGCGCCATTGCCGGCCTTTGGCCCTGGGGCAGCGGGCGGATCGGCTTGCCGGCCGGAGAAACGCCGATTTTCGTGCCGCGTGTTCCGTATTTTCCTGCCGGCACGTTACGCGAAGTGCTGCATCCGAATGGCTCGGCGCCGGCTGGCGATGCTGATTTTGGGGCGGTGCTGGCCGAGGTCGGCCTCGAGCGGCTGTCATCCTCGCTCGACCGTTCCGCACGCTGGGAGCGTGAACTCAACGATGACGAACAGCGGTCGCTGGCCTTCGCCAGGCTGGCCTTGCGGCAGCCGAAATGGGTGATCATCGACGAAGCGATGGACGCGTTCGATGGTCCTTCGCTGCGAAGGGTACTGTCCATGCTGGAGAAACGCCTGCCGGAAACCGCGATCCTCAACATCGGGCGCGGACTGCACAATGGTCATTTCTTTCCACGCGCATTGAACATCGTGAAGGATACGGGTGCTGCGCCACTGAAACCCGCCCGAGTCAGGACCGGCGCCATCGACCCGCCGCCGAAAGCGGCCGTGCGGCGAAAGAAGTAGAAGGGGCTTTATTTCGCCGCGATCGCGGCGAAGATTCACGGGTCGAAACATCCGTGGTGCGGCCATGCTCGATGCGCTCAGCCTGCTTGCCTGCCTTGCCTGCACCACGCCCGTGGCTGCCCCGGCCGTTGCCGTGGATGTCGAACTGGTGCTGGCCGTCGACATCTCACAGTCGATGGACGAGAGGGAGTTCGCGCTGCAGCGCGCTGGCTATGTCGAGGCGCTCAGGCATCCCGATTTCATCAAGGCCGTGCGCTCGGGAACCACCGGGCGCATCGCGCTTGCCTATTTCGAATGGGCGGGCGTCGTGCGCGAGGATGGCGTCATCGCCTGGCAGGTGATCGACAGCGCAGAGAGCGCCAGCGCCTTCGCCGACAGAATAGAAGCGCGGCCGTTCCGCAGCTTTCGCGGCACCTCGATTTCCGGTGCGCTTGCCTTCGGCGCCGGGCTGTTCGAGGGCACGGGGTTCGATGCGCCACGCAGCGTCATCGACATTTCCGGCGACGGTCCCAACAACACCGGGCTGCCCGTCGCCACGACACGCGATGCCGCTGTAGCCAAGGGTATTGTCATCAACGGCCTGCCGATCCTGATCAGCCCGTCGCCGACCTTCAGCCATCTCGACCAGTATTATGACGACTGCGTCACCGGTGGGCCCGGCTCCTTCGTGTTGCCGATCTATGCGGCCTCGGAATTCGCCACCGCCATACGCCGCAAGTTGATCCTGGAGGTGAGCGGCATCGCCGATGCGACTGTGGTCCCGATCGATGCCGCCGCACCCATGGACTGCCTGCAGGGCGAACGCGACCGGCGGCTATATTCCGACCCATATCTGCCGGAACTCGACAAATGAGGTTTGAGGCAGTTCGGAGGGGAAAGCCGCTGCGCGGCTTGTCGGCAAACTTCAGGCCGGCCGTGCACCGTATTTGTCGCGAAATTCGGCATAGAGATCGCGGCGCCAGCGCCGGCCGCCGACATAGCCACGCAACAGCTGCGGCAGCGAATAGCCAAGCGCCTTCGACGACCGGTTGGCCATATAGCCGGAGAACGCCTGCGAAACCCTGCCCTTGAGTGCATCGGCGATGAGCTGCCGGGCGATCATGTAAGGCGGAATGTAGGGGTAGCGGTCGGCAATATAGGGGTGCTTGTCGATCAAGCTCGCATAGGCTTCGACATAGCCGTCCCGGCGACCGGAGATCGAATTCTCCGAGTTGTACTTTTTCCAGTCGATCACTTCGGACAGCTGCGCGCCGCTGCGACGGGCAAAGCGCAGCAACAATTCGCGATCCTGCATGCGCGTGACGTCACTGTCGTAGCCGCCGATGGCCAGCAGCGACTCGCGCCGGGCGGTGATTGCCGACCCGGCAATGAAGATGGTCTGCGCGACAAGGGCCCGCTCCAGCGAGTCGCGGCTCAGCAGCGCCTCGCGGTTGACGCAGTTGGTGCGGCGATTGCCCTTCAGCGACACGAAGGAACTGATCAGCACTTCGAGCGAGGGATTGTTGTCGAACTGCTCCAGCGTCCGCGCTAGGCGATCCGGCAAATAGACGTCATCTGAATCGAGGAATGTCACCACCGGCGCCTGCGCCCGCTCGATGCCGGCATTGCGGGCGGCATTGGCGCCGCGCCATTTCGAGCCAACATAGATCAGCCGTGGATCGCGGATTTCGGCAAGTGCGGCTGCCGTACCGTCGGTCGAGCCGTCATCGACGACAATGTGTTCGAACCGGGGAAAATTCTGCGCCAGCACGCTCTCCACGGCGCGCACCACCTTGCTGCGGCGATTGTGCGTCGGTGTGATCACCGAGATCAGCGGAGCGAGGTCGGTTGCCTTGGACATGTTGCTTCGATTGTGCCCCGAAATGCCTGGAGGCCGGAGGTTTTGATGGTCGCCGTCCAAGCCTTACCCCGGGATGGCATTCGATTCGACGCTACAAAAAACCAGCGGCAATGTCATCACAAACTGTTGAGCCAGGACGCCGGTAAGCCGGCCGATTACCCCAGACGTAATCGACCGATGGCCATCATGTCTGCAGATTGCGCCAACGAAGCCGGTCGTCGGGCTTCGATCTCACAGGGAGTTCAGCCATGGCCGCCTACGCCGTCGCCCATATGCGTCAAGTCACAATGGGCCCGCAGATTGTCGAGTATCTGCAGAGGATCGACGCCACATTGGAGCCGTTCGGCGGCCGCTTCCTTGTCCACGGCGGCGACATGGACGTGGTCGAAAACGAATGGCCCGGGCATCTGATCGTCATCGAGTTTCCGGACAGGGCGCATGCGTGGGGCTGGTACGATTCATCAGCCTATCGGGAGATTCTGGCCTTGCGCACCGACAACTCCCACGCCGATGTGATCATCGCCGATGGCGTTCAGCACCCGCACAAGGCGACGGACGTGCTGGAATAGGGGCAAACTACCGCTTCAGCAAGAACACCGCTTGCTGGCCGAAGAAATTCCAGAACCACCATGGCATCGACAGGCCGATCTTCTGGCCGTTGCCGTCGAGCGCGGTGGCTTTCTCGACCGAAGCGCCGAGTTCCTCGACCAGATTGACGAAGTCGCGGATGGTGCAGAAATGGATGTTGGGCGTGTCGTACCAGGAATAGGGCAGGTCCGCGGTCACCGGCATCCGGCCCTTGACGAACAGCGACAGCCGCACCCGCCAGTGGCCGAAATTGGGGAAGGAGACGATGGCGCGGTTGCCGATTCGCAGCAGCTCGTCGAGCACCAGCTTCGGGTTGCGGGTCGCCTGCAGCGTCTGAGACAGGACGACGAAGTCAAAACCCTTGTCCGGATAGAATTCGAGGTCGGTATCGGCATCGCCCTGGATGACCGAGAGACCGCGCGCCACGCATTCATTGACGCCGCGCTGTGACAGCTCCAGCCCGCGGCCGTCGACCTGCTTGGTCTCCTGCAGGAGTTCGAGCAGCAGGCCGTCGCCGGAGCCGACATCGAGCACCCGCGACTGCGGCGGTATCAGGTTGGCCACGACTTCGAGGTCGACGCGCTGGCTGCCATTGACGCTCATGAGGCGAGCCCCCTTGCGCGGGCCGCCGAGCCGATGAAGCCCTTGATGGCGGCAAACAGTTCGGGTTCATCGAGCAGGAAGGCATCATGGCCGCGGTCGGTGTCGATCTCGACGAAGGAGACGGAGGCGCCGGCGGCGTTGAGCGCATGCACGATCGAGCGGCTCTCCTCGGTCGGGAACAGCCAGTCCGAGGTGAAGGACACCAGGCAGAAGCGGGTCTTGGTCCCGGCAAAGGCATCTGCCAACCGGCCGCCATGGTCGGCGGCGAGGTCGAAATAATCCATCGAACGGGTCATGTAGAGGTAGGAGTTGGCGTCGAAGCGGTCGACGAATGTCATGCCCTGGTGGCGCAGATAGCTTTCGATCTGGAAATCTGCGTCGAAACCGAAGGTCAGCGCTTCGCGGTCCTGCAGATTGCGGCCGAATTTCCGATGCAGGGCGGCTTCCGACAGATAGGTGATGTGGGCGGCCATGCGCGCCACGGCGAGCCCCTTTTCCGGGCGCTTGCCGTGCTCGAAATATTTGCCGCCATGCCAGTCCGGATCAGCCATGACAGCCTGGCGGCCGACCTCGTGGAAGGCGATGTTCTGCGAGGAATGGCGTGCGCCTGTGGCGATCGGCAGGGCCGAGAAGACGCGCTCGGAATAGCATGACGCCCATTCCAGCACCTGCATGCCGCCCATCGAGCCGCCGAGCACGCAAAACAGCTTTTCGATGCCGAAATGGTCGACCAGCATCAGTTGCGCCCGCACCATGTCGCGGATGGTGATGATTGGCAGGTCGAGGCCGTAGGGCTTGCCGGTGGCGGGATTGGTCGAGGCCGGACCGGTGGAGCCGAGGCAGCCGCCGATGACGTTGGAGCAAATGACGAAGAAGCGGTTGGTGTCGATGATCTTGCCGGGACCGATCAGCACTTCCCACCAGCCGGGCTTGCCGGTCACCGGATTGGTGCTGGCGACATGCTGGTCGCCGGTCAGCGCGTGGCAGACCAGGATGGCGTTGGTGCGGGCATCGTTGAGGGCGCCATATGTCTGGTAGGCGATCTGGAACGGCGACAAAAGCGTGCCGGCGTCGAGCTTCAGCGGCTTGTCAGGGCCAAAACGCAACACAGGGCTCGACGGGTTGTCGGCCTCGTTGTTGGTTTTTGTAGCGCGGAGCGCGGCCATGTGACTCTCCTTGCCCGCCGTCAGGCAATAAAAAACCGGCAATGCGATCGCAAAGCCGGTTACGTCACGCAAACGGCCCTTTAGCGAGTTGTTTAACGTGGCTGCAAGCCGACCGGCCAAATCACCACGGAACTGTTGCGTTCTTCTAGAACTCGTGCGGCCCGGCGTCAACGGCCAGCTATTGCCCGCCTCTCGACATTCGCGGCTACGGCTTGTATTTCCGCTGCGGCCTCCGGACGGAGGCATTCTCGATGGATTTGCGACATGGACAAGACAGCGGACAAGGCACGGCCGACGCCCCGCGCGGGCATTATGGACATCGACGCCTATGTGCCGGGCAAGAGCACGGCACCGGCCGGCGTCGCCAAGGTCCATAAATTGTCGTCGAACGAGAACCCGCTCGGCCCGTCGCCGAAGGCGATCGAGGCCGCGCGCGAAGTGGCCAGCAAGCTCGATGTCTATCCCGACGGCACCGCCCGCCGGCTGCGCGAGGCGATCGCCGAGGTGCATGGCCTCAACCCGGCAAACATCATCTGCTCCAACGGTTCCGACGAGATACTTGGCCTGCTGGCGCAGACCTATCTTGCGCCAGGCGATGAGGCGATTTTTACCGAACATGCCTTCATGGTCTACAAGATCTACATTCAGTCGGCGGGGGCCAAGCCGGTTGCTGTGAAGGAAACTGAGGAGCGCGCCGACGTCGACGCGATCCTGGCCGCGGTGACGCCGCGGACCAAAATCATCTTCCTCGCCAATCCCAACAACCCGACCGGCACCTATCTGCCGTTCCAGGAGGTCCGCCGCCTGCATTCCGCGCTCCCGGGCAACGTGCTTCTGGTGTTGGACGCGGCCTATGCCGAATATGTCAGGCGCAATGACTATGAGGCCGGCATCGAGCTGGCGGGCAGCGCACAGAATGTGGTCATGACCCGCACCTTGTCCAAGCTCGGCCTTGGCGGCGCGCGCATCGGCTGGATGTATGGCCCACTGCACATCGTCGATGCCATCAACCGTGTCCGCGGCCCTTTCAACGTCAACGCAACAGCGATCGAGGCCGGCATTGCCGCCATCCGCGACCGCGCCCATGTCGAGCGCAGTTCGTTGCACAACGAGACCTGGCTTACCTGGTTGAATGAAGAACTGACGAAGCTTGGGCTGCGCGTGACGCCCAGCGTCGGCAATTTCGTCCTCATCCACTTTCCCGACGACAAGAAGCATTCGGCTGAGGCGGCGGACGACTACCTCACCCAGCGCGGCTATATATTGCGGCGCGTTACCGGCTATGGCTTTCCCAATGCGCTGCGCATGAGCGTCGGCACCGAAGAAGCCAATCGCGGCGTCATCGATGCCCTCACGACATTCCTGAAAAGCTGAAACAATGACATCACCGATGTTTGAAAAGATCGCGCTGGTCGGCATCGGCCTGATCGGCTCGTCGCTGGCCCGAATCATCCGCCGCGAGGGCCTGGCCCGCCATGTCGCCATCGCGACGCGCAGCCCGGCCACGTTGGCACGGGCGAAGGAGCTCGGTCTTGGCGAGAGCTACACCACCGACGCCAGGGAAGCGGTCCGCGACGCCGACCTGATCATCGTCTCGGTGCCGGTGGGATCGTCGGGCGAGGTGGCGCAAGAGATCGCAGCGGCGCTGAAAAAAGGCGCCATCCTCACCGATGTCGGTTCGACCAAGGCCTCCGTCATTGCGCAAATGCAGCCCTATGTGCCGGACGGCGTGCACTTCATTCCGGGACACCCGCTGGCGGGTACGGAGAAATCGGGCCCGGATGCGGGTTTCGCCGAGCTGTTCGAAAACCGCTGGTGCATCTTCACGCCGCTGCCGGGAACCGATCCGGCCGCGCTGGAAAAGCTGTCGGAATTCTGGCGGCGCTGCGGCTCCAACATCGACACGATGGACCCGCAGCATCATGACATGACGCTGGCCATCGTCTCGCATCTGCCGCACATCATCGCCTACAACATCGTCGGCACCGCTGACGATCTGGAATCGGTGACCAAGTCGGAAGTGATCAAATATTCGGCTTCCGGTTTCCGCGACTTCACCCGTCTGGCCGCCTCCGACCCGACCATGTGGCGCGACGTGTGCCTGCACAACAAGGATGCCATCCTGGAAATGCTGGCGCGCTTTTCGGAGGACCTCGCCTCGCTGCAGCGGGCGATCCGCTGGGGCGACGGCGACAAGCTGTTCGACCTGTTCACCCGCACCCGGGCCGTTCGCCGTTCGATCATCGAGGCCGGCCAGGATATCGACGTGCCGGATTTCGGCCGGCAGGCGGTCGAGCACCCGGTGAAAAGTTAAATCTGTTTCAGACGGGCCAGGTCGCCGCGACCATGGCCATTGTCTCGGCCCGGTCCGGCGCGCCCAGCCGGCCGCCGAAGCGCTGGCATTTGAGCGCGGCCGCCGCGCTGGCAAAGCGCAACGCGTGCTCGACCGACATGGCCTCAGCAAGTCCAACGGCAAAGGCGCCGTGGAAAACGTCGCCGGCGGCCAGCGTGTCGACCGCCTTGACCTTCGGCGCCGCGATGTGGCGCACGCATCCGGCGGACCGGTCATGCCACCAGCTTCCCGAGGCGCCGCCGGTCACTGCCACGAAGGCGTCTGTGCGGCTGGCGAGGTCGGCGCAGGCGGTTTCGGGATCCAGCGCGTGGCCGCAGACAATGCGTGCAGCCGTCTCCGAAGCGACGATGTGCGACGCCAGCGGCAACAGATGCTCCAGCACCTCCAGCGGCGCCGTGTCGGCGTCGAGGATTGCCGGGCAACCGGCGTCGCGCGCGGCGGTCAAGGCAAGAGCGGCGGCGCCCGGCCAGCGCACATCGACCAGCACGGCATCGAAGCCGGAAAGATCGGCGACAGGCACCGCCTCGGGGTCGGCCTGCGCCTTTGGGTCGTAGAAGGGCACGATGATGCGCTCGCCATGAGCGTCGACCAGGATCGCGGCCAGCGCCGAGCGGGCGCCTTCGACGCGGCGGACAAAGCCGCAATCGACGCCCTCGGCCTCGATGCCGGCCAGCAATTGGTCGCCGACGGCATCGTCACCTGCACTTGCCCACAGGAACACCTCGGCGCCGAGACGGCGGGCGGCGCAGGCAGCACTTGTCGCCATGCCCGAGGCGATCTGGATGCCGTCCGAGGCGATGAACTTGCCCTGATGCGTGGGCAGGGTTTCGACGCGCAGGATGGTATCCAGCGTCAGCGCGCCAACGCTCAGCAGTTTCACCGGTCGGTTCATGCGTCGGCTTGCTCGAGCATGATCTCTCCCCAAAAGCCGTTCCCGCTCTTTGCGATCATGCTCTATCTCTTTGTTTTAACGGAATTCCGGACGGAAAACCGCTCACACTTTTCTTGGAATTGCTCTAATCGAGCGGCTTGATCTTGCCCAGCGGAATGAAGCCGAGCGAGACCTTGCCCTTCACCACCTTGAGCGGCATCGACGGTTCGTTGCCGAGCAGCGCCAGACCGGCAAAGCCTTGCTCGATCTGGCTCTTCTGCTCGGGGATTGCGGTGGCGAGGATTGCCGCCACGGCTTTGGGATCCTGCAGCTTGATCGTCAGGTCGGCATTGACCAGGCCGTTGGCGTCGACCGACACCGGGCCGGAGACGGTGATGCGCGCGGTTCCCGACGACAGATCGAGCTTGTGGATGTCGGCCGCCTGGCCGCGCAGGCTCCTGGCCTGCGTCTTCATCAGCGCGACGCCGTTCTTCAGCGTCGCGTCGCCGCTGCCGTCGAGCGGCGGCAGCACGCGCCCGCCGATCGCGTCGGCGTCGATCTCAAGATCGGTGAAGCTGCCGACGTAGCCGATGTCCTGGCCGTCGGGCCGCAACTCGCCCGCCGCGGTTCCGGCGCTGAACAGTGAAACCGGATCAGTGTCGTCGGCCGGATCCGTCTGGCCGGACAAGCTCTCCGCCTGCAGCGAAATGCTCCGGGGCAGGGGCCAGAAGAGCTTGGCATTGGCCTGCAGATTGTCCCAGTCGATCCATAGCGGCGCCATCCCCGGCACCGAGGTGCGCAGCGGCCCACGCAACTCGGCGGCAGGCGACAAAGGCCGGATGAGCTCTGCAACGAAGTTGAAGCTGCCTGCCGAGGCGGCAACGTTCCTGGCGTCGTCCTCGTAAGCCAGATTGTCACAGGAGATGGCAAAACTCAGGGGGTAGCCGCTGACGGTGAGGTTGGCGCAGCCGGCCTCGATGCCTTTGTCCTTGAGCGAGGCCACCGCCTTGTCGGCTTCGCTGCTGACGCGACCGGCGACATAGAACCAGACTGCGCTGTAGACGCCGAACAGCATAACGAGCAAGGCAGCGAGCCACATCAGCCGGCGGCGAAACTTCGACGGACGCTCGTCACTTGACGTCATGCTGCGGCTTTCATTAACGCGGGCGTGTTGCGGGTGGACTGTGGCTTACGCAAAAGCAAAAAGAACAGAAGAGCACCGATTCCGATGCGGCGGCGTCACTCTCGTACAATCAGGCTTGGCGATATGGGCGATTTTTGGGTTTTTGGCTACGGCTCGCTGATCTGGCGACCGGGATTCGCCCATGTCGAGACACGGCGCGCGCGGCTTTACGGCTACCGCCGGTCGCTCTGCGTCTATTCCTTCGTGCATCGCGGCACGCGCCAGCGGCCGGGCCTGGTGCTAGGCCTCGACCGTGGCGGCTCCTGCATCGGGCTGGCCTTTCGCGTGCCCGGCGAGCTGCGCGATGAGGTGCTGACCTATCTGCGCGAGCGCGAATTGGTGACCAGCGTCTACCTCGAGCGTGTGCTCGATATCAGCCTCGACGGGAATGGGGCGGCCGCGGGAGAGAGAGTGAAAGCGGTTGCCTATATCGTCGACCGCCAGCATGAGCAGTATGCCGGCGGGCTCGACCCCGCGCATGCGGCAGGTGTTATCCGTGGCGCCGTCGGCCAGTCCGGAAACAACGAGGACTATGTGCTCAACACGCTGCAGCATCTCGCGGCGCTGGGTATCAGCGACCACTGGCTGGAAGAGGTGGCGAAGCGGATCGCCTCGTGAGCCAGTGGACCACGGCGAGCCTGCAGGCGAAGCGCTCGCGCCTTTGTGAAGCGCTGGCCCGCTGGAAAATTGGCTGAGGCCTTTGACCTCGGCGCGGCGAGACCTAGCTTAGCTGCGGCCCGAAGCATTCGGGTCGCCCGCCGCCAGCCCACGGAGCCCCGTCTTGCAAAAACGCCGTCTCGGTCAAACCGACCTTTCCATCGCGCCGCTGGTCCTGGGCGGCAATGTCTTCGGCTGGACCGCGGACGAGAAGACCTCCTTCGACCTGCTCGACCGGTTCGGCGGCGCCGGCCTCAACGCTATCGATACGGCCGATGCCTATTCGCGCTGGGTGCCCGGCCACGCGGGCGGCGAGTCCGAGACCATCATCGGCAAATGGATGAAAAGCCGCGGCAACCGTGACAAGATCATCGTCATCACCAAAGTCGGCTCGGATATGGGACAAGGCAAGAAGGATCTGTCCGCTGCCCATATCGAAAGGGCAGTCGAGGCGTCGCTCAAGCGACTGCAGACCGATGTCATCGACCTCTATTTGTCGCACTGGCCGGACCCGACCACGCCTTATGAAGAGACGCTCGGCGCCTACCAGAAGCTGCTCGCTGCCGGCAAGGTCCGCCATATCGGCGCCTCGAATCTCGACGCCGGCCAGCTGCGCGCCGCGCTCGATGTTGCCAGCCTGCGCGGGCTGCCGCGCTACAGCGTGCTGCAGCCGGAATACAATCTCTACGATCGCTCATCCTTCGACGGGCCGCTGCATGATGTGTGCGTGGCCGAGGATATCGGCGTCATCACCTATTTCAGTCTCGCCAAGGGGTTTTTGAGCGGCAAATACCGTAGCGAGGCCGATCTCGGCAAAAGTGAACGCGGCGGCGGCGTGAAGGCTTATCTCAATGCGCGCGGCATGCGCATTCTGGCCGCACTCGACACTGTGGCGGCGCGCCATTCGGCCAAGCAGGCGGAAGTAGCACTCGCATGGGTGATGGCGCAGCCCGGCATCACTGCGCCGATCGCCAGCGCCACGACGCTGGACCAGGTCGACAGCCTGGTGCGCGCCGCATCGCTGAAGCTCAGCGCGGAGGATCTCGTGGCGCTGGACAAGGCCAGCGCCTAGCCGCGCAGGTTCGGCACGATCGTTCAAGACGACGGCTGTCCGCCTTGCCACACTGTTCTCCATTATTGTGGAGAAGAGGCAGCATGGCCGCAGACATTCTTTCGCAGGCGCAGCCCTGGCAGCAATTGCTGGCGCTGGTGCTGGCGGCAACCGTCGTCATGGGCAGTCCTGGCCCGGCGACGATCAGCGTCACGGCGATAGGGGCCGCCTTCGGCCTGCGCAATTCGCTTCACTACACATCGGGGATCATTTTAGGCACGGTCGCGGTGCTGCTGGTCGTGGCCACCGGCATCAAGGCTATCCTCACCTCGATGCCGGGCGTAGCGCCAGTGCTGGCGGTCGCTTCAGCCGCCTATATTCTCTACCTCGCCTACAGAATAGCGACAGCGCCGCCGCTGGCCGCGCGTGACAGCAGCGCGGTTCTGCCGACCTTCCTCGGCGGCTTCCTGCTCGCCGTTGCCAACCCGAAAGCCTATCTGGCGATTGCTGCGGTCCTTGCTGGCTCCGCGACCGCAGCTCTCGGCATCCCGGCCAGGCTGGCGGTTCTCACCCTGATGATCGTAGCCATCCATGTGCTGTGGCTGCTGGCCGGCGCGGCCTTCGCCCGCACCCTGCGCCAGCCGCTGACGTCGCGGATCATCAATCTGGCCTTCGCGGCGACGCTGGTGCTGACCACGGCGCTGGCGGCGTGGCCTTGAGCCGGCCCGCAGAAGAGATCAAGCTTTGGTCTTTTTTGTTTTGGCGCGATTCAGGACGGAAAAAACCGCTCACACTTTTCCTGGAATTGCTTTGGCGGCCGCGGCGAGTTCGGCCAGCCGCTTGACCGCCGTCGGCGGCATTTGCGGCGGGTTAGGAGCCTGCGATGCCTCGATCAGCAGCTGGTCGCAGGCGGCTTCCGTATCGCCGATCAGCCGGTCCATGAATTCGTCCTTGCCGAGCCCGGGCGGGATCGGCGGCAGGAAGCGGGCCTTGATGGTGCCGGGAAAGCGCAAAAATTTGCGGCGAGGCCAATAGAGGCCGGCGACATGGGCGACCGGTACCACCGGGACGCCAAGCTGCGTATAGAGCTCGACAATGCCGTATTTGTAAGCCGGCTCGTCGCCTGGCGCTCGGCGCGTGCCTTCGGGGTAGATAATCAGCTGGCGCGGATTGCGCCCCATCTCCTGCTTTGTCGATGCAACGACCTGCTTCAACGCCTTGGAGCGGCTGCCGCGGTGAACCGGGATCATCCGCATCTTCAGGATGTACCAGCCGAAGAAGGGGATCCAGGTCAGCTCGCGCTTCAGGATATAAAGCGGATCGTGGAGGAAGGGAAAGAAAGCGATCGCGTCCCAAAACGACTGGTGTTTCGGCGCCAGGATGAAAGAGCCCTCCGGCAGGTTCTCGACGCCGGTGATGTCGCTCCTGGTGCCGGCGATCTTGTCGTAGAGCCACAGGCTGGTGCGCGACCAGAATTTCGGCACGAACCAGGCGCGATGGCGTGGCGAGAGGAAGTAGTAAGGGGTCCAGAGGACCATCTGGACGATCAGATTGACATAGAAGACGAAGTTGAACGCCAGCGAGCGGATATAGAGCATGCGGGGAAGGGCCCGTTGAGGAGGTGTGCGTTGGTTACACCAAGCGCGGGCAAAAAGGAAACGCCGCAATGGCCTGACATAGGCCGGCTCGCCACTGACTCAAGCCAGTCTCAACTCACCACGTCGCCTGCAACAGCCGCTGCTTCAGCCGCGGAGCGGCGAAATCGAGGAACGCCCTTAGTTTCACCGCCAGCAGGCCTTGGCCGGCATGGACGAGGCTCACCGGCCACGGCTGCGGCTCGAAGGGTCGCAAGACCGGGACGAGCACGCCGGAACGTACTGCGTCCGCGATCTGGTAGGAGAGCACCCGCGTCATCCCGGCGCCTGCAATCGCGGCATCGATTGCAGCTTCCGCCGTGTTGACGCGCAGCCGTGAGTGGATCGGCACGATCAGTTCGCCCTTGTCGCCGGCAAAGCTCCAGCTGGCGAGCGCTGCAGGCCCTTCGAAACTGATGCATTCATGCGCGGCCAGATCGTCCGGCGTCCGCGGCATGCCATGCGCGGCGATATAGGCGGGGCTGGCGCACACGACGCGACGGATCGCGCCGACGCGGATGGCAATGAGGCTCGAAGGCGCAAGCTCGCCGATGCGGATGGCAAGGTCGAGATGTTCCTCCGCCAGTTGGGTTATCCGGTCAGCCAGCGTCAGGCGAATGTTGACTTGAGGATAAGCCGCCAGGAATTCGGTGACGACAGGCAGCACGTGCAGGCGACCAAAAACGACCGGCGCGGTGATGAACAGGTCGCCGGTCGGCGTGCTGTATTCGCCGGCAGCGGTGCGTTCGGCTTCGCCGACCTCGCCGAGGATGCGGCGGCAGGCGGCGAGATAGGCCTGGCCGGCATCGGTCAGCGTGAGCTGCCGGGTCGAACGGTTCAGCAGGCGCGCCTGAAGGTGCTTTTCGAGGTCGGAAACCTTGCGGCTGACCGTTGCCAGTGGAATGCCGAAATGGCGGCCGGCAGCGGAAAGGCTGCCCGCTTCCACCGCGGCGACGAACAGCGACATGGCTTCGAGACGATCCATACTTTCTTCCGGAAATTGGAAGGATAGCTTGCAACTATGCCATCTACATCCAAAACATGGAAGGATCTACCTCTTCGCGTACAATGGCCGTGTTTCGGCCTCGCGGAGGCTTCCATGAATGCTCACACTTTCACCAGCGATGTCGCCTTCACGCCGACGGTCAAGGCGATCCAGACCCGCAAAGGTTCGCGCAAGGGCTATGCCAGCGCCGAGGAGCGCGGCGGATGGCGCGCCCATATGACGCCCGACCTCGCCGACTTCATCGCGGCGCAGACCAGCGTCTTCCTGTCGACGGCAAATGGCGAGGGTCAGCCCTACATCCAGCATCGCGGCGGGCCAGCCGGCTTCCTCAAGGTGCTGGACGAGAAGACCATCGGCTTTGCCGATTTCTCCGGGAACAGGCAGTTCATCACGCAGGGGAATCTCGCCGACAACAACCAGGCATTCCTGTTCCTGATCGACTATGCGCATCGCCAGCGCGTCAAGATCTGGGGCACGGCGCGCGTCGTCGAGGACGATGCCGAGCTTCTGGCAAGGCTGATGCCGCAGGACTACAAGGCGCGCCCCGAGCAGGTCATCTTGTTCACCGTCTCGGCCTGGGATGCCAATTGCCCGCAACACATTCCGCAGCGATTCGAGGCCGCCGATGTCGCGGCCGCACTCGCCGAACGCGACAAGCGGATTGAAAGCCTCGAACAGGAGATTGCGCGGCTGCGTGGCGCGGAAGACGGCACGGCCAAGGGGTAATCGAGCGCCGTCAGAGTCGTCTGTCTGGACGCAATTCCCAAGGGAAAGCGTACGTGCTTTTCCCGGGGAAACCGCTACACACTTTTCCTGGAATTGCTTTAGTCCTTGGCGGTCGAAACCTCGGCCAGTGCGACGCTGTCGGCAGTCTGGCGGACCGGGACGACGCCGCGCGCAAGCGCCAGCAGGTATTTGCTGTATTCGGTCAGAAGCACGCGTAGCGCTTCCGGCTTGGTCAGCCAGTCGCCATTGTCCAGATTGGTGTTGACCACCGGATAGGGTTCAAGCCTGGCGCCATGCAGCAGGCGGCCCATCTCGAGCAGGCTGCGCGGCATGTGGTAATTGTTGGTGACGAGGATGACGCTGCCATAGGCGTGGCTCTCCACCCATTTAGCGCTTTCCTCGGCATTGCCGATCGTGTCGAGCGCGGCGCGGTCGATGTCGACACAGCAGGAAAACAGCGCCTTGTCGCCGCCGGTAGCAGCCTGCAATTGGCGGCGGCTGGCAGAGGGATGCACGCCTGAGATCAGCAGCCGCTCGCCCTTGCCGGAGGCAAGCAGATCGAGTGCTGCGTCGAGGCGGGCCTGACCGCCGGTCAAGACGATGATCGCATCGGCCTTGGCTGGGTTGGTCGGGGTCGTCATGTGGCTGACCTTGCTGGCGAACCAGCCGAAGCCACCGGCAAACAGGGCCACCAGCAGCAGTAGACAGAGGGAGGCGAGACGCAGGGCGGTGCGCAAACGGCCCAGCCCGGTACGCACACGCAAACGCACCACTGGCATCTGTCCAGCCGTTCCGGTCGACTCCCGCGCGTTCATCATCCTATGGTTAATCCTGAAATGCCTTTTTGGTAAGGAAAAAAGCGCACATTGCGTTACGTCGGTTTTCGATCCGTGATCGTCCCTTCCATTCCTGTCCTTGCCCCCGAACTGTTTTCGCTTCTGCCCTCACGGTTCACCCCGCATCCGGCTGGCGGACATCGATGTCGCTGAGATAGGCGACGACGGTGGCGTGCGAGGTCGCCGCCGTCAGTCCGCCGATCACCAGCACCATCAGGCCGACGCCGAGATAGCCTGCCGATCCGATGGCGAAATTGCCGAACAAAGCGGTGGCCTGGTCGGCCTGCGGCGTTGCCATGTTGCGCGACGACCACCAGGAAAAGACGATGAAAACCAGGATCGCGGCTGCGCCGCCGGTGGCCGCGCCCTTCATGCCGGTGACCAGGAAATGCCAGCGGAATTCGCGCGCGATGAAGCGCGCCTCGGCGCCGACGAAATGCAGCACTTCGATGATATGGCCGTTACCCGCCATAGCGCCGCGCGTCGCAAACACTACGGTCAGCACCGTCGCCGACAGCATCAGGACCAGCACGGCGATGCCGATGGTGACCGTGGTGCGGGCCATGGCGACCAGCCGGTCGACCCATGTACGGTGATCGTCGAGCGAAGCACTCGGCAGCTTGGGCGTGAGTGCCGCACGGATGGCGCTAAAGTCGGGCGGACTGGTCTCGTCGATGGTGACGATGATCAGGCGCGGCACCGGCAATTCGTCGATATTCAGGCCCGAGCCCAGCCATGGCTCCAACAGACGCGCGGTGGCGTCGCGATCGATGATCCGGGTTTCCTTCACGCCGGGGAATTCGCCGACGATCTGCGAGGCCTGGGCAAGGGCTGCCTCCATGTCGAGGCCGTCGACCGGTTTGATCTGAATCGTCGCCTCGCGCGAGATCTGGTTTTCCCAGACCGAGGCAGTGTCGCGCACCAGCGTGACGGCGCCGAAAGTCAGGCAGGACAGGAAGGTCATGATGGCGATGACCAGCACCAAGGCGCGGCCGGCAATATTCTGCGCCGGCACGATCGGCGCCATGCGGCGGTGGACGCGCTGCGTCGTCGTCGCGGGCTCGGCGGCGTCTTCATGCAGCTGTTCGGCCGATAGCTCAGTCATAAATATCCAGCCTTCCGCCGGCCAGGATCATGCGGCGCGCGTCGACCTGCTCCATCAGGCCGAGATCGTGAGTGGCGATCACCACCGCGGTGCCGAGCCGGTTGAGCTCAATGAACAGCCTGAGCAACCGGCGCGCCAGCGGCGGGTCGACATTGCCGGTCGGCTCGTCGGCAAGCAGGATTTCGGGCTGTTCGATCAAGGCCCGGGCGATTGCCGCGCGCTGCTTTTCGCCACCCGAAAGGACCGGCGGCAGCACATGCATGCGCTCGCCCAGGCCAACCCATTTCAAAAGTTCGGTGACGTCGGTGCGGTAGCTCGCTTCCTCGCGGCCGCGCACGCGCAGCGGCAGAGCGACATTCTCATAGGTGGTCATGTGGTCGAGCAGGCGGAAATCCTGGAACACCACGCCGATGCGGCGCCTGAGATGCGGCAGTTCAGCGCGCGAGATGCGCGAGCGGTCCTTGCCGAAGATGGTGATCAGCCCGCGTGTCGGCTTCAGCGACATGAACAGAAGGCGCAGCAGCGTCGTCTTGCCGGCGCCGGAGGGCCCGCTCAGGAACTGGAAGGAGCTCTCCGGAATGTGCAGGGAGATGTCGCGGAGGATTTCCGGACCCATGCCATAGCGGAGGCCGACATTTTCGAAGCGGATCACGTGCGACGACCTGAGGTGTGTGGCGGCGGCGTGCCAGCCCTTTCTGTCCAACGACCATCGGCCGCCATGGTTAACCGTCGGTTAATTTTCGCTGTTTTTGAGTGCGTCACAAGGGTTCCGGTGGGGAAGCGTTAACCATTTCCATTTACGCAAAAGAAACGAAGAGGCAACAGCGGGGCCATGATGGCTGAGCAACGAACCGCGCGCCCGGTTTCCGGCGAAATCATGACCGGGACAAGTGTCGCACCGGAATCGCGGCCTGTGGCGACCGACATCGTCGATGCGGATTATGAGGTGCTGCCGCAGCTGATCCCACTGATAGAAGCCATGCCGACGCCGGCGCGCGACATCGCGACGCCGTCGATGGAAGGCATGGAGATGCTGCGCAAATCAGATGCGTCAGCCGGGCGGCCGGCATCGCGTGGCGGGCCGATCTTCTGGATTGCCGGCATCGGTGCGGCGCTTGCCGCCTTCTGGGTCTCGGGTGGCCACGCGCTGGTGCGCCAGACGCCGTTCTGGTCAGTCGAACAGCCGGAGGGCGCCGTACTCAGCATTGCCGGCGTCACGTCGCGTGTCGACGCCTCAGGACCCGCCCCGGTGCTGTTCGTGGATGGCGAGGCCGTCAATGACGGTTTGAAGGCGGGACAATTGCCGCCGCTGGAGATACGTGTCACCGGCAATGACAGCCGCATCACCCGTTATACTCTGGGGACATCCAACCGTTCTCTGGCGCCCGGCGAAAGATTCGGCTTTTCCAGCCGCCTCGATGTGCCTAGAAACGGCGTCAAGGCCGTGGCGGTCACCTTCGCCGGCTAGTCGGTTCTCTGGAAAGGTTGTTGATGCCAGTTGTGCGCGGCAAGGACATCGAGGTCCTGTTTTCGGCGTCCGCGATCGCGCGGCGCAATCTCGAACTCGCCAAGGAGATCGCCGAGCACGACTATCACGACCTGCTGGTGATTTCGGTGCTGAAGGGCTCGTTCATCTTCGCCGCCGATCTGATCCGCGCCATGCACGATGTCGGGCTGTCGCCGGAGGTCGAGTTCATCTTCATTTCCAGCTATGGCGCCGGCACCACCAGCGGCGAGGTGAGGGTGCTGCGCGACATCGACAATGAGGTCGCCGGCCGCGACGTGCTGCTGATCGACGATATCCTGGAGTCGGGCAAGACGCTCTCCTTCACCCGCAACCTGATGCTGTCGCGCGGCGCCAAAAGCTGCGCCATCGCGGTGCTGTTGGACAAGCGCATGCGCCGCCAGACGGAGCTGAACGCCGACTATGTCGGCTTCGACTGTCCCGATTACTTCGTCGTCGGCTACGGCATGGACGTCGCTCACGCTTTTCGCGAACTGCCGTTTGTCGGTGTGGTCAAAGGCGATGCCTGAGAAAAGGGCCCGACGCTTCAAATTTTCAGAAAAAGTCAACTTTTGCCCGCCAAATTCCGGCCCATGGCAAAGCTTCTGATCGTCGAGGACGATGAGTCCGTCCGCACCCTCGCCGCCCGCGCGCTCGAACGCGCCGGGCACTCGATCGATATCGCCGCCGACGGCGCGCAGGGGCTGGCGATGGTCAGTGCTGCAGGCGGCGGTTACGACCTCGTCGTCTCCGATATCCGCATGCCGGAAATGGATGGCATCGAGATGGCGATCGCCGCAGCCAGGCTTTTCCCTGACATGAAGATCCTGCTGATGACCGGCTATGCCGACCAGCGCGAGCGCGCCGAGGAATTGAACGGCATCATTATCGACGTCGTGCAAAAGCCTTTCACGCTGGCCGAAATCCGCTCGCGGGTCGACCAGGCGCTCGCCTGCTTCGCCTGACACGCTTCAGGCGGCATCCTGAGACGCGGCGAGGACAGGCGCAGCGCTCCGGCGCCGTTCGGTGTTGAGCGCCAGCAGACCGGCGCCGATGATCAGCGCCGCACCGATGGCGGTGGTCGAGCGCGGCACCTCGTCGAAGAACAGGAAGCCCCACAGCGGCGACCAGATAATCCCGGTGTATTCGAAGGTGGCGACGCGGTTGGCGGGCGCCAGCCTGTAGGCCTGCGACAGCAGAATCATGCCGGCCGAAGCGACGAAGCCGCAGGCCGCCATCTTGAGGAAATCCGGGGTCGTCGGCCAGACCCACGGCCGCACCAGGAATTCGAGGCTGGGGTGGACAGCATGGGTTATGCCGGCAAGCCAGAATGTGCCGGCAACCGCAGCGGCGCCGACCAGATAGGCGCCGTTCTGGTAGAAGGCCATGACGGTGGAGGATTCGGTGTCGCCGATCTTGCGCGCCATCAGCTGTGAAAAGCCGTAGAGCAAAGCCGAGCCCAACGAAAGCAGCGCCGCCCAGTCGAACAGGCCGGCGCCCGGGCGCAGCATCACGACCACGCCCAGCATGCCGATCAGCACGGTGGCGAGAGCCTGCCAGGATACCCGCTCGCCGAGATAGGGCCCGGCTATCGCCATGATGAACAGGGGCGCCATGAAATAGAGCGCCACCGCGTCGGCGAGCGGCAAGGCAGCGATCGCCAGATAGTAGACCGTATAGGAGGAGAACTGGATGAAGGCGCGTATCGTCAGCAGGCCGAACCGCTTCGAGGCGATGGCCCGCAGGCCGACATCGGCGCGAACGAGAACGACCAGGATCGGCAAAGCGACGATCGAGCGGATCCACATCACCTCGGTCACGGGATAGCCGGCTGACACCGCCTTGACCAGCGGGTCCTGGAGCGAGAACACCAGCACGCCAAGGCACAGGCTGATGATGCCGAGAACGATCCGGTTGCGCATATTGTTCTGCCGGCCCTTGCCTTAACTGCCCGCAGCCGCCCGGCCATGGGGTAAAAAGAACCCGCCACCGTTTTGGGCAGCGGGTATGAGTGAGGACTCTTTGATTGGTCCGCAGCCGGTTTCGCGGCGGCATATCCAATGGGTGAGCGGACTATGCTGCGGCGTTTGACATGTTGCAAACGAATTGGAATGATACCAGAGATCAAATTTGCTTATGACGGATTCGATGCGGCCGACTCTCGACAGCGATCTCCTGCGCACCTTCGTCGCCATTGCCGAAGCGGGCAATTTCACCCGGGCGGCGGAGCAGGCCGGGCGCACCCAGTCGGCGGTGTCGATGCAGATGAAGAAGCTCGAGGAGCTGGTCGGCGACAGCCTGTTCGAACGCGGCTCGCGCGGCGTGGCGCTGACGCGCCGTGGCGGCGAGCTGATCGTCAATGCCCGCCGCATCGTCTCGCTGCTCGACGAGACGGCGGCATCGATGGCGGCGGCACCGCTTGGCGGGCCGGTGCGCATCGGCATTCCCGAGGAATATGGTCACGCCATCCTGTCGCGCGCGCTCGGCGCCTTCTCGAAGCGTCACACCAAGGTCGAGGTCACCGTGCGCTATGCACATTCCGGCGCCCAGCTGGCGGCGCTAGCCGCCGGTGAACTCGACCTCGCCGTGGTGTTCGAATGGCAGGATCCTTCCGGCGGCGAGGTGCTGATGCACGATCCGACAGTGTGGGTGACATCGAGCCTGCATCACATGCATGAGGAGCGGCCGGTGCCGATCGCGCTCTACAACAGAGCCGGCTGGTGCAAGGACTTCGCCATCAAATCGCTGGAGCAGCGTGGGCTGGCCTACCGTGTCGCCTATACCAGCGACACCACCGGCGGCCTGAAGCTCGCCGTCACCTCTGGCCTGGCGATCGCGCCGATCTCGCACAGCAATATTCCGGATGGCTGTCGTGAACTCACCGCCGCTGACGGGTTCGGCCATATCGATTCCTCGAATGTGGTGATGCACCGCAGCCCAAATGCCTCAGGCGAAGCTATCGACGGCATGCAGGAGGCGATCCGCGAGGCGTTCGTCAACCGGCCGGCTTAGTCTGTTGCATCCTCGTAGAAATGCAGGCGATTGCCGAAGGGGTCGCCGACCGACACTTCACGGGTCTGCCACGACGTGGTTTCGAGGCCCGGCCGGGCGTAGCGGTATCTCTTGCCGATCAGTTCGCGGTGCAATGCCGCGATGTCCTCGACCTTGATGCGCATGGCTATACCCGGCGCGCCGTCGCCATGATGTTCGCTCAGATGCAGGACACAGCCGTCGCGGATTACACCCATGTAGAGCGGCGCATTGTGGTCGAAGCGGTGCTCGAACTCGACCTTGAAGCCGAGAAAGTCGACATAGAATTCGCGTGCCTTGGCGATGTCGAAGATGCGCAGGATGGGCGTGACGGCACCGAGTTTCGGCATGGCGCTGATACCATTCAGTTCGACGGATGTTGCCTTGGAGGCTACTTCAGCTCCAGCAGCCGCTCGAGGTAGCTGCGCTCGATGTCGGGGCTGAGCGCGTTGCCGAGCCGCTTGCGAATCGCCTCGAGAATCTGGCGGGCGCGCTGCACGTCGATCTCGTCGGGCACCTTCACCGAATCGCCGAAATCGGGTCCGCGGCTGGCGCGCGGTCGGCCCAGCGGATCGCGGCCGGCGTCCTGTTGGCGGCCGCCTTCCTGGCTGCCGCCCTGGTCGCCCTGCATCGCCTGCAGCTGCTTCATCATCTCCTTGGCGCCCTTGCGCAGCGCTTCCAGCGCGCGACCCTGGTGGCCGACTGCCTGGTCGCCTTCGCCTTCGCCAAGCGACTTTTCGGCATTGCCCATGGATTTGCCAGCGTCGCCAAACCCCTCATTGGGTTGCATGCCCATGCCTTCCAGGCCCTTCTTCAGCTTGTCGAGTTCGCTCTGCAACTGGCCCTGGCCTTCCTGCAACTGCTTCATCGCATCGGCGAATTCCTGCGGTGTCATCGACTTCGGCCGGGCGAGAGGATCGCGATCCTTGCCGACGCCCGGCTGGTCCGGGTCGTCGCCATTGCCTTCGCCGGGCTGCTGATTATCTCCGCGCTGCATCTGGTCCATGCGGTAGGTGTCGTTCATCATCTCCTGCTGGCGGCGCATGATCTCGCCCAGCTTGTCCATCTGCTGGCGCATCTCGCTGTCCTGCTCGCCGCCCTGCTGCTGACGGCCGGCCTGCAGGTTGTTCATCATGTTTTCCAGCTGCGACAGCAGCTCCTGCGCCTTGTCGCGGTCGCCCGACTTCGCCAGGTTCTCGATCTGGTCCATCATGCGGTCGATATCACTCTGACGCAGCTCGCGACCATTCTGCTGCATCTGCGGCGCGTTCGGGTTCTGCTTGGCGCGCTCGGCGAATTCCTGCAGGAATTCGTTCATCGCCTCGCGCAGTTCCTTCATCGCCTTTTCGATCTCTTCGTCGCTGGCGCCGCGCTTGATGGCGTCCTGCAGCGCCTGCTGGGCCTGGTGGAGCCGCTTTTCGGCGGACGAGAGATTGCCTTCCTCGATGCCGAGCGCGATTTCCCAGAGATAGGCAACCTCGTTGCGCAACTGATCGTCGCTGTCCGACATCTTCAGCCGGCTGCGGGCGCTCATGATGGCGAGGTAATGCGACATGTTGTCGAACGTGTCCTCGGGCCGCAACGTGATGGCGTCCATCAGGTCGAGCACGCGCGGCTTGGCATTGGCGTCGAGCGCCAGCAGGCGGCGCTGCTCGACCACCGCCCGCGCCAGCGGGTTGGCGAAGGGCCGCTCCGGCATCACAATAGTCTTGGTTTCGCTGGTCGCGGTGTGTCCGGCATCGTCGGTGGCGACAAGCGACAGCTTGATGCTGGCGCCGGCCCAGACGTGCTCGGTGAGGTCCTTGGTGGTCTTGGCGGCGTTCGCCTTGCCGCCGCGGCGCGGCAGCGCCAGCGGCAGGTCAGGCGGACCGTAGAGCGGATGCGCATCGGGCGCCGCCGGATCGGCCAGCGCGAAAACCGCCTTGGCGGTGGCCGCGCCATAGTCGTCGTCGATCTGGTAGTTGAGCTCGAAGGCGCCGTTGACGGCGCGCTTGGGCTCGCCGACGAAGCGGATCGTCGGCGGCTTGTCGGGGATCACCGCGAAGGCCCAGCGACCGAGATCGGCTTCGCCCGACTTCAGCGTCAGCGTCCCGTCGGCGGTCAGCTTGCCGGTGAACTGGCGCAGCTTGGGGGTCGCGGGGTTGACCGCCGCTGCCTTGACGGCCGCCACCTGTGGTCCCGACGGGTCGATGGCGCGAGCATTGCCGCCCTTGTCGGCAAAGCTTAGCGTTTCCTCGCCGGAGCCGCCGGTCACGCGCAGCGAGACGTCGCTGCCTTGCGGCACGGTGAAGGTGGCAACCGCCTGCTTGGCGTTGCCATCGATGACTGGCGCGGTCAAGAAGATGGGCGGCTTGCCGGTATAGGCCGGCGGGGTCACCCAGGCATCGATGCGCGGCGGTACGATGTCGCGCGCCGCATGGGCACTGAAACCATCGGACAGCCTGCCGCCGGACGGTCCGAAGGAGAAGGCAAAAGCGGTGACCAACAGCAGCGCCGCCACGGCACGCAATGCCCACGGATCGCGCTCCGGCACGCGGGTACGCGGCAGGTCGGCGCCAAGGCTGCCGAGCTTGTCGGCCATGCGCTTTTGGTGTTCGCGCCACAACGCCTGGGAAAAGATGCTTTCCTTGCCGCTGGGACGGTCGGTCTGCACCAGCACCGGGCTGTGCTGCAGCTGGTTGGCGGCCTCGATACGGCGGTCGATTTCAGCGGCGGATGGAAGCTTGAAGAAACGCAGCGGATAGAGCGCCGCCAGCGTGGCAATACCGAACGCCGTGACCAGGATAATACGCGCAATGTCAGGCAGCCGGGGGAAAAGGCCGAGCCAGGAGAGGCTGAGAAACAGGCTGGCGACAATGAGCAGCGGCAGAAGCAGCGGCCAGCCGCGCTCGACGGTCATCGAGACCCGTGTCGCCAGCCGGCTCAGGGCAAGCCGCCCAGCCAGGCTGCGATCGCCACTGGAAATGGGGCGTTCCGTCATTGGCCCTTCCTGCCCGGGCGGGATAGCCCGGACTCAACAAGCAGAAGTTTACCAGCAAACACGGCAAAGGCGAGGCGGTTCCGGAAAACTTGAAAAGCTTTGGCGGGTTTGCGTCCCACTCAGTCGAAGCAAGGTTTAGAATTTCGCCGGATCGGTATTCGAGCCGCAGACAAGGACGGCGATCCGCTCGCCCGGCGCCGGTGTGTAGCGGCCGGACAAGAGAGCCGCAAAGGCCGCTGCGCCGCCCGGCTCGGCGATGATCCGCACCCGCTCCCACAGGGCCTTTTGCGCGGCGATGATGGCGTCGTCGGTGACCAGGATGGAGCGCTCGACGAAGGCCTCGGCGATCGGGAACATCATCTCGCCGACGCGTTTGGGCGCCAGCGAATCGGCGGCAACGCCTTCGGCCGGCGCATCGACGGGGTGGCCGGCCTCGAAGGCGCGATGCAGCGTCGGCGCGCCTTCGGGCTCGATGGCGATGATCCTGATGCGGCCGGCAAACCAGGCGGCGATGCCGCCGATCAGGCCGCCGCCGCCGACAGCGACCAGCAGCGTGTCGATGTCGGGCAGAGCGTTTTCGATTTCGAGGCCGAGCGTGCCTTGGCCGACCAATGTTTCCTCCTGGTTGAAGGCATGGATCTGCAGCGCGCCGGTTTTTTCGGCAAAAGCCTCGCTGGCGGCCAGCGCCTCGGCATAGCGGGCGCCGCCGACGATCAGTTCGGCGCCGTAGCCGCGGATGCGCTGCAGCTTGGCCGGTGGGCTGACTTCGGGAACGAAGATCGTCGCCTTGTGGCCAAGCCGCATGGCGGCATAGGCTACCGCAGCACCATGATTGCCGCCCGAAGCCGCAACCACGCCGGCCGCAGGCACCGGCCGTTCGAGCAGATTGGTGAAGGCGCCGCGCGCCTTGAACGAGCCGGAATGCTGCAGGCATTCGAGCTTGAGGTCGACCGCCTGCGGCGGCCGGTCGAAATCGGCCATGTCGACGCGCAGCACCGGCGTGTGCCTGATATAGGGGCGGATGCGCGGTTCCATCGCGGCGATGCGTTCGCGCGTGACGGTGTTGCCGTTCGTCATGACCATCTCCTTGGGATTGACAGCAATTAGTAACTTGGCAAAATGGCTAAATGCAAGAGGTTGAAGTCTTCAAGGCAATCGCCAACGAACGCAGGCTGCAGATCCTCGACTGGCTGAAGGATCCGCAGGCGCATTTCCCGGCCCAGGCAGATGGCGATCTGGTCGAGGACGGCGTTTGCGCGCTGCTGATCGCGGAGAAGCTCGGCATTACACAGGCGACGCTCTCCGAACATATGCGCGTGCTTACCCAGGCCGGCCTGCTGCGTCCCAAGCGCATCAAGCAATGGACGTTCTACCGCCGCGACGAGGACAGGATCGCCGACACAAGGATGCTCGTCCAGAACCGGCTGTAGCGCAGCCGGCGTGGCAGCTCCTATGCAAGCCAGTCGGGCACCGAATCCAGGCCGATCAGCTCGTCATAGGTCTGGCGCCGGCGTACGACATGGAAACGGTCGCCGTCGACCAGAACCTCGGACACCAGAAGGCGGGTGTTGTAGGTGCCGGATTGCACCGCGCCATAGGCGCCGGCGGTGGTGACGGCAATGAGGTCGCCAGACTTGAGCCGGGGCAGGTCACGGTCGAGGCCGAGATAGTCGCCGGTCTCGCAGACCGGGCCGACGACGTCGACCGCCATGCGCGGCGTGTCGGCCGGTGGCTGCACCACCGGCTTGATGTCGTGGAAGGCATCGTAGAGCGTCGGCCGGATCAGATCGTTCATGGCGGCGTCGACGACGAGGAAGTTCTTGGCGTCGCCTTCCTTCACGAAGATCACTTCCGAGACCAGGATGCCGGCATTGCCGACGATCAGCCGGCCCGGCTCGAACATCACCTTCACTCCAAGCTTTGTCAGATGCTTCCTGACGATCTCGGCATAGGCATCGGGCAAAGGCGGCGGGCTGTTGTCGGTGCGGTAGGGGATGCCGAGGCCGCCGCCGAGATCGACATGCTCGACGGCGTGGCCATCGGCGCGCAGCGCGCCGACCAGTTCCGCCAGAAGCGCGAAAGCATCGTCAAAGGGCTGCAACTCGGTGATCTGGCTGCCGATATGGGTATCGATGCCGATGGGCTTGGTGCCCGGCAGCCCGGCCGCGCGGGCATAGACCTGGCGCGCCCGTTGCCATGGAATGCCGAACTTGTTCTCGGCCTTGCCGGTGGAGATCTTCCTGTGCGTCCTGGCGTCGACATCCGGGTTGATGCGCAGCGAGACCGGCGCCACCTTGCCGAGCGCGGTGGCGCGGGCCGACAGCAACTCCAGCTCCGGCTCGGATTCGACATTGAAGCAGAGAATGCCGGCCTCGAGCGCAAAATCCATTTCGCGCGCGGTCTTGCCGACGCCCGAGAATACGATCTTGCTGGCCGGGATTCCGGCGGCGAGCGCGCGGCGCATTTCGCCTTCCGAGACGGTATCGGCGCCGGCGCCGAGCTTTGCCAGCGTCCGCAGCACCGCCTGGTTGGAATTCGCCTTCAAGGCGTAACAGACCAGCGTGTCGAGACCGGCAAAAGCCCCGGCGAACACCCGGTAGTGCCTCGTCAAGGTTGCCGTCGAATAACAATAGAACGGCGTGCCGACGCTTGCGGCGATGTCTGGTATCGCCACGTCCTCGGCATGGAGCACGCCGTCGCGGTAGTCGAAATGGTTCACGAGAGTGTTTCCGGAAGTTGGAGCACGAGACCTGGCCAGAAAGACCAAGCCGGTCTCATCGGCTCTAGATCAGCGGGTCCAGGATGAACTTCTTGTCCACGACCGGTTTTTCCGGCTCCGGCGGCACCGGCTGTTTGGCGCGCTCGGCGTCCTTGCGGGCCTGGACGGCCGCTTCATAGGGCGTGTCGAGACCGGCCTTACGGCCGCAAGCGGTCACGGCAGCCATCGCCGTCAGCAGCGTCAGCGTCACCAAAATCCTGCTTGCGGTCATCGATCCATCCGTCCGAAACTTTATGTGCTGCGCTTTTAACCGAGTTTTAGGCGCATTGCACCCCGGCATCATGCCTTGGCGATGCGCTTTTTCCAGCTGCGGATCTGCTTCCTGACCTCCGACGGCGCCGTGCCGCCGAAACTGGTGCGGCTCTTCACCGAATTCTGCACCGCCAGAACCGAGAAGATGTCTGCCGTGATGCCGGGGTTGATCGACTGCAGATCTTCCAGCGACAGCTTTTCAAGGCTCACCTTCTTCTCTTCGGCCACCGACACCGCGCGGCCGGTGACATGGTGTGCCTCACGGAAGGGCAGGCCCAGCGTGCGCACCAGCCAGTCGGCGAGGTCGGTCGCGGTCGCGTGGCCCGAGCCGGCGGCCTTCTTCATGGCGGCGGCATTGACCGTCATGTCGCGCACCATGCCGGTCATCGCCGCCAGCATCAGATCGAGCGTCTCGGCGGCGTCGAAGACCGATTCCTTGTCTTCCTGCATGTCCTTGCCGTAGGTCAGCGGCATGCCCTTCATCACCGTCAGCAGCCCGACCAGATGGCCGGTGACGCGGCCGGTCTTGCCGCGCACCAGTTCGGCGGCGTCCGGGTTCTTCTTCTGCGGCATGATCGAGGAGCCGGTGGAGAAGGAATCCGACAGCCTGACAAAGCCGAATTGCGGCGTCGACCAGATGATGATTTCTTCGGCGAGCCGTGACAGATGCGTGGCGCAGATCGCGGCCAGGCTCAAGAACTCCAGCGCGAAATCGCGGTCGGAGACGCTGTCGAGCGAATTGCGCATCGGCTCGCGAAAGCCGAGCGCCTTCGCGGTCTTGTGGCGGTCGATCGGAAAACTGGTGCCGGCAAGCGCTGCCGCGCCGAGCGGGCTTTCATCCATCCGCTCGATGGCATCGCGGGTCCGCGACAGGTCGCGCGAAAACATCTCGACATAGGCCATGCAATGATGGCCGAAGGTCACCGGCTGCGCCGCCTGCATGTGGGTGAAGCCGGGCATCACGGTCGCCGCATGCTCCTCGGCGCGGTCGAGCAAGGCTGAGATCAGCCCCTTCAGCGCCTCGGCGACGCGAAAGCACTCGTCCTTGACCCAAAGCCGGAGATCCACCGCCACCTGGTCGTTGCGTGACCGCGCCGTGTGCAGGCGGCCGGCGGCCGGGCCGATCAGGTCGGCAAGGCGGGCCTCGACGTTCATGTGAATGTCTTCCAGCCGGGTCGAGAACTCGAACGTGCCGGCCTCGATCTCTTTCAGGATCGTGTTCAGCCCGTGAGCGATTTTTTCTTGATCGGCCGCCGAAATAATGCCCGTTTCAGCCAACATCTCGCTGTGGGCGACCGAACCTCTTATGTCTTGGGCATAGAGTTTGCGGTCGAACGAAATCGATGCGTTGATCGCTTCCATGATCGCGGCCGGACCCGAGGCAAAACGTCCGCCCCACATCTGGTTGCTGGCCTTCTTGTCGCTCATCGCTATAACCCGTGCTCCGGAGCAGTCTTAGAAAAATGGCAGACGGTAACAGATACTTCCCGGCCCCGCGCCTGATCCTCGCCGCTTTGCTGGCGGGCGTGCTGGCCGGCGCGGTCGCGGTATATGTCAGCGAGAGCGGGTCTGGCAACAACGCAGCCACCGGCAGCGCACCTGCGGCCGGCGCGGGCAACAGCAAGGACGACATCGCCTGCGCCGCCAAGAGCGACCGCGCCAAAAAAGTTGCCGCCGCGGCCACCGGCCAGGTTGCGGCATTGCTGCCCGCCGATCCGCCGCAATCGCTGGAAAGTCTCGCCTTCAACGGTCCCGACGGCAAGCCGATGACGCTCGCCGATCATGCCGGCAAGACCGTGCTGCTCAATCTGTGGGCAACGTGGTGCGCGCCCTGCCGCGCCGAAATGCCGGCGCTCGACGCCTTGCAGAAGGAAAAGGGCAGCGATGCCTTCGAAGTGGTCGCGGTCAATGTCGATGCCGGCGACGATGTGAAGCCCAAGAAGTTCCTCGCCGATATCGGCATCGGGTCGCTCGGCTACTACCGCGATTCGACGCTGGCGCTGTTCAACGACGTCAAGACGCGTGGCTTGGCGCTAGGCCTCCCCGTCACCATGCTGATCGATGGCGAAGGCTGCCTGATCGCGCATATGAACGGACCGGCCGAATGGTCAGGACCGGATGCCAAGCGCCTGGTCGAGGCCGCACTCGCCCCTTAGAGCGGTTCACCGTTTCGTCGAAACGGCCCGCGCTAACTTTTTTGTTTCGACGCAATTTCGGACGGAAAACCGTTTCACACTTTTCCTGAAATTGCTCTAGGCTGAGCGCAGGGCCGCCGCCGGCGGCAGCATCAAGATGCTGCCGCCGCGTTGTTTGACGCCGGCGTCGTCTTGTGCCGCCGGTGCCGCTACGCCGGTCAATTCGCTGAACGCCTCGATCGGGCTGGGCCGGCCTAGATAGTAGCCCTGGCCGATCTCGCAGGCCTCGGCGTCGAGGAATTTCAGCTCGCCCAGCGTCTCGACGCCCTCGGCCAGAACCGGCAGGCCGAGACCGCGGCCAAGCCCCAGAACGGCGCGCACGATGGCTGCCACCTGGCCGTTGCTGTCGACTGATTTGATGAATGAGCCGTCGATCTTGATCTTGTCGAAGGGGAAGGCGCGGAGATTGGACAGCGAGGAGTAGCCGGTGCCGAAATCGTCCATCGCCACACGCACGCCAAGCGCCTTCACCTGGCGCAAGGTCGCCAGCGCGCGCGGCATGTCCTTGACCAGCGCCGTTTCGGTGATCTCGAGTTCGAGCCTGCCGGGCGTCAGGCCGGAGCCGAGCAGGACTTCATGCACCTTGCGGCTGAAATTCGGATTGTGGAGCTGCACCGCCGAGACATTGACCGCGACGGTGAGAGGGTTCTTCCAGCGCGCAGCCTCGGCGCAGGCCGTCGCCAGCACCCATTCGCCGATCTGGATGATGACGCCGCTGTCTTCGGCCACCGGGATGAAGGTCGCCGGCGACACGTCGCCGCGCTGCGGATGGCGCCAGCGGATCAGCGCTTCGAACCCTACCATCCGCCCGCTGCTGATCTCCTTTTGTGGCTGGTAGACGAGGCGAAACTCATCGCGCGCCATCGCCTGGCGCAGTTCGTGCTCCATCACGCGCCGGTCTCGCGCCTCGGCGCCCATCGAGGCCTCGAAGTAACGGTAGGTGTCCTTGCCCTCGGCCTTGGCGCGGTAGAGCGCGGTGTCGGCGTGGCTGACCAGGAGTGTCGGCTCATCGGCGTCGAGCGGATAAAGTGCAATGCCGATGCTGGCCGACACCAGCCCGCCACCGACCGACAGCCGGTTTTCCTCGCGCATGGCCGCCAGCACCGCCTCGGCGATGCGGCCGGCCGCCTGCGGATCGGGAAGGTTCGGAGCGATGATGGCGAACTCGTCGCCGCCGAGACGCGCCAGCATCTGTCCGTGGCGGAGCACGGCGGAGGCGCATAGCGCCACCTTCTGCAGCATGGCATCGCCGGCGCCGTGCCCGAACAGGTCGTTCACTTCCTTGAAGCGGTCGAGGTCTAGCAGCAGCAGCGCAAGATGCCCGCCCTTGCCGCCGCGGTCCATTGCGGCAATTTCGGCCTCGAGCCGGCCGGAGAAACTGCGGCGGTTGGGGAGCCCGGTCAGCGGGTCGAAATGGGCGAGGCGCAGGATCTCCTGCTCGGCCTTCCTGCGTTCGCGGATGTCGCGCACGGCGACAACGCTGTGCCGCTTGCCGCAATAGTCGATGCTCCTGGCGATAAGTTCGACGGGGATGGTGGCGCCGTCATGGGCTCTGAGTTCGGCTTCCTGTGCCAGTCCGCTGCAGTCGGACATGCCGGCCGCCGTGCGTTCGCCGAAGAGGTCGCCAAGCAGCATCGCGTTCAGCACTTCCGGCGCAATGCCGGTGAGTGCCGCGATGCTGTCATTGGCGCTGACGATGCGGGCGCCGTCGCAGACGATCAGCCCCTCGACGGCGGCGTTGGCGAGGCCGTGCATGCGCTCGGCCTCGAGCTTGTGACGCCGGAAGCGAAGGTCGATCCACAATGCTGCGGCTGAAAGCACCAGGATAGCCATGCTGACTGCAGCGGCGGCGAAGGCCTGCGACACCGGTTCGACCGTGAACTGCGATATCTCGATGGAGGAGTCCGGGAAGATCGACACCGCGCCCATGGCGATGAAGTGCAGGCTGCAGATCGCCAGCGTCAACAGGATGGCGGCGGCGATTGTGGCCTGCATGGACGGCCGTCGCAACACGACCAGCAGCGCCAGCGCGGCGAGGGTGACGCCTGTCAGCACCGAGACGCCGACCAGCAGCGGGTTCCAGACGATGCGCCCTTCGACCTCGAAGGCGGCCATGCCGATATAGTGCATGGCGGCGATACCAGCGCCGAGGACCGCGCCGCCGACCAGAGGGTAGTCGATGCCCCGGCGCAAGGTGGCGATCCACATGCCCGCAGCGGTCAGGGCGACGGAACCGGCGAGCGAAAGCGCCGACATTTCCGTATTGTAGGCGTTGGGGATTCCGGGAGAAAAGGCAAGCATTGCGATGAAGTGCGTCGCCCAGATACCGAAGCCGGTGGAAGTGGCTGCTATCATCAGCCAGGTATAGCGGTTGCGCTCGCTCGAGCGGTCGACATGGCGAAGCAGGTTGACCGCCGAGAAGGAAGAAATACCGCAAATGAGCGCTGCCAGTGCGACCAGTCTCAGATCGTGCTCATGCACGATACAATTATAGACCGTCAGCATCTCGCCCCACCTGCTCTCCCACAGCAATCAAGCCGTCCACTTGATTAGTATGCCGCGCTTGACGAAGAATCGGTTATGCGAACTACAACTACAGCGGGTTTTTCGGGTTGTACCTTGCGGCGATCCTGTCTCATTCCAGACGCACGGTTACAGCAGCGCCTGGCGCGATGCCGCTCGGCCGATCTCGATCTGGCCGAGCGCCGGTATGGCGGCCGCACGGTGCAGGTGCGTGGCGCTGTCACGCGGGCCCTTCACGCATCGCTGGGCGGTCGGCGATCCTTGCAGGCCCACCGCGCCCATGTATCGCTGAGCCGGCTTGGCATTTGTCTCTGTCCTCGTTGCAGAGCGAGGGGGCGCGAAGTTAGCCGGGTATGAAATTCACGAAACAGCAACAAATCCGTTGTCCGATTGTCATCAGCGACACATATTGCCTTTGCGGGAGTGCCCCTTTCGCCAATGACAAACGGGAGATGAAACATGAAGTTGTTCGGCTTTGCGGCCGGTGTTGCCGCCACCTTGACCCTGCTTTCCACCACCTCCGCCTTCGCCGCCACCCAGATCAGTTGGTGGCATGCCATGACCGGCGCGAATGCCGAGGTGGTCGACAAGATCGCCAAGGATTTCAATGCCAGCCAGAGCGACTATGAAATTCTCCCTGTTTTCAAGGGCACCTATCCCGAAACGCTGAATGCCGGCATCGCTGCCTATCGTGCGGGGCAAGCGCCCGACATCATCCAGGTGTTCGACGTGGGTACCGGCGTCATGATGGCAGCCGAAGGTGCGATCAAACCGGTGGCCGATGTGCTAACCAGCGCCGGCGTGACCTTCGACAAGAGCCAGTATTTGCCCGGCATCGTCGGTTACTATTCGAAGCCGGACGGGACCATGCTGTCCTTCCCCTATAATTCCTCGTCGCCCATCCTCTACTACAACAAGGATATTTTCCAGAAGGCCGGGCTTGATGTGAACAACCCGCCAAAGACCTGGAACGAGGTGTGGGAAGCCGCCAAGAAGATCAACGCGAGCGGCGCCGCTTCCTGCGGCTATACCTCGACCTGGTTGACCTGGATCCACCTTGAGGCCTTCGCGGCCTGGAACGACGTTTCCTATGGCACCAACCAGAACGGACTTGCCGGAACCGACGTCGAGCTCAAGATCAATGCGCCGATCTTCGTCAATCATTTCCAGGCGCTCGCCGATCTGGCCAAGGACGGCACCTTCAAATATGGCGGCCGTACATCCGAAGCCAAGCAGATCTTTCTTGCCGGAGAATGCGGCATCTTCACCGAATCGTCGGGGGGGCTCGGTGACATCGTCAAATCGGGCATGAACTACGGCATCGGCCAGCTTCCCTATGATAGTGACGCCAAGGGCGCGCCCCAGAACACCACGCCGGGCGGCGCCAGCCTGTGGGTGTTCGGCAACAAATCGGACGAGGAATACAAGGGCGTCGCGGCGTTCTTCTCCTATCTCTCCAAGACCGAAGTGCAGGAGTATCTGCACCAGAAGTCGGGTTATCTGCCGGTGACGCTCGCTGCCTATGAGGCGACCAAGAAGTCCGGCTTCTATGACAAGAACCCGGGCCGTGAGACGCCGATCCTGCAGATGCTGGGCAAGGCGCCGACCGAGAACTCGAAGGGCGTGCGCCTCGTCAACCTGCCGCAGGTGCGCGACATCGAGAATGAGGAGTTCGAGAAGATGCTGGCCGGCCAGCAGACTGCGCAGCAGGCGCTCGACAATGCGGTCGCACGCGGCAACAAGGCGATTCAGGAAGCGATCGGAAACTGAAGCGGTTTGTCAGTCGAACCTCGTCCACGCGGACCCGCGTGGACGACTTCCTGAACAGCGAGGGAACCACACTGTCTCCACGCGTCGTCTTTCCCAACAAGACCCTGCCCTATCTGCTGGTGGCGCCGCAAGTCGCCATTACGCTGATCTTTTTCTACTGGCCGACGGGGCAGGCGCTCTACCAGTCGATGCTTAGGGAAGACCCGTTCGGGCTGAAGAGCAAGTTCGTCGGGCTCGCCAATTTTCGCAAGGTGCTGGCCGACCCGGCCTACCTCAACTCGATCAAAGTTACGCTGGTGTTCTCTCTGGCGACCGCGATCGTCGCCATGGGTGTGGCCCTGTTGCTTGCCGTCATGGCCGAGAAGGTGGTGCGCGGCAAAGGCCTTTATCGCACGCTGCTGATCTGGCCGTATGCGGTGGCGCCGGCGATTGCCGGCATGTTGTGGCTGTTTCTGTTCAATCCCTCGATCGGTTCGCTGGCCTACGCCTTGAGAGGTCTCGGCATTGCCTGGGATCCCTTGCTTAACGGCAACCAAGCCATGATCCTGCTGGTGTCTGCGGCTGCCTGGAAGCAGATCAGCTACAATTTCCTGTTCTTCGTCGCCGGGCTGCAGGCGGTGCCGAAGACGTTGATAGAGGCGGCGGCCATGGACGGCGCGGGGGAGAGGAAGCGCTTCTGGACCATCGTCTTCCCGCTGCTCGCGCCGACGACCTTCTTCCTGCTGGTCGTCAACACTGTCTATGCGCTGTTCGACACTTTCGGTATCGTCCATGCGGTCACCGGCGGCGGGCCGGGCAAGGCCACCGAGACGCTGGTCTACAAGGTCTACAATGACGGTTTCGTCAATTTGATCCTTGGCGATTCGGCCGCGCAGTCGGTCATCCTGATGGTCATCGTCATCTCACTCACGGCCATCCAGTTCCGCTATGTGGAACGCAAAGTCCACTACGGTTGAGCGCGAGCGATGATTGGTCAGTCCCCGCTTCGCGCCCTCATCGCCCACGCCGTGCTCATCCTGGGCATCCTGATCGTCGCTTTCCCGATCTACTACACCTTCGTTGCCTCCACGCAGACGCTGCAGACCATCCTCAAGCCGCCATTGCCTCTTTTGCCCGGCGACCAGGTCTGGAACAATTACAGCGAGGCGCTGTTCGGCGGTGTCGGCCGCATCGGCGGCGTCAGTGTCGGCCGATTGCTGCTCAACACCACAATCATGGCGCTCGGCATCGCGGTGGGGAAGATTTTCATCTCGATCCTTTCGGCCTATGCGATCGTGTTCTTCCGTTTTCCGCTTCGGATGGTCTTCTTCTGGCTGATCTTCATCACGCTGATGCTTCCCGTCGAGGTGCGCATCCTGCCGACCTACAAGGTGATGGTCGATCTCGGCATGATCGACACCTATGCCGGCCTGATCATTCCGCTGATCGCCTCGGCCACCGCCACGCTTCTGTTTCGCCAGTTCTTCATGACCATCCCAGGTGAGTTGGTGGAAGCGGCGCGTGTCGACGGCGCCGGACCATGGCGCTTCTTTTTCGACATCCTGCTGCCGCTGTCGCGCACCAACATCGCGGCGCTGTTCGTCATCCTCTTCATTTATGGCTGGACGCAGTACCTGTGGCCGCTGCTCGTCACCAACAGCAATGACATGAACACCATCGTCATCGCACTTAGAAAGATGGTCTCCTTCGCCGATGCCGATACCCAATGGCATCTGGTCATGGTCACCGCGATGCTGGCCATACTGCCGCCGATCCTGATCGTGGTGCTGATGCAACGCTGGTTCGTGCGCGGACTGGTCGATACCGAAAAGTGAGAAGCTGATGGCGACCATCGATCTGAAGGATGTGAAGAAAGTCTATCCCGGCGGCGTCGAGGCGGTGAGGGGTGTCTCGATCGCCATTCCCGACAAGGAGCTTTGCGTGCTGGTTGGGCCGTCCGGCTGCGGCAAGTCCACGCTGCTGCGGATGATCGCCGGGCTTGAGACCATTTCTTCCGGCACCGTCGCCATCGACGGCAAGATCGTCAACACGATCGGTCCGACCGAGCGCGACATCGCCATGGTGTTCCAGAACTATGCGCTCTATCCACATATGAAGGTCTACGACAACATGGCCTACGGGTTGCGCAACCGGGGTACTCCCAAGGACGAGATCGACAGCAGGGTTCGCTCGACCGCCAAGGTGCTGGAGCTCACGGCGCTGCTCGACCGGCGCCCGCGCGAGCTTTCCGGCGGCCAGCGCCAGCGCGTGGCCATGGGTCGCGCAATCGTGCGCAATCCGAAAGTCTTCCTGTTCGACGAACCGCTTTCCAACCTCGACGCCAAACTGCGCGGCCAGATGCGGGTCGAAATCAAGAATTTGCAGCGCTCGCTCGGTGTCACCTCGGTCTACGTCACCCACGACCAGCTTGAGGCGATGACGCTGGCCGATATTCTCGTCGTCATGAATGGTGGGTTGGTCGAGCAGACGGGCGCGCCGCTCGACATCTACGAGAAGCCGGCATCGACCTTCGTCGCCTGCTTCATCGGAGCGCCGCCGATGAACCTTCTGCCTCTTTCGCAAGGACCGGCTGGTCCGGCGCTGACCGACGGCAAGACGGTTGACTTCGCGCCTACGAACGCCGCCACGCTTGGCTTCCGCCCTGAGGATGCCGACGTCACCTTCAGTGCCGAGGCATCATCCGGCGCGCTTATTCTGCCTGCGGCGGTCGAGGCGGTCGAACCTGTGGGAGCCGAAAGCTTTCTTCACTGTGCCGCCGGCGGCAACCGCATCGTCGTGCGTGTGGCCGGCCGCGCCACGGCCAAACCCGGCGATCAACTGCGCGTCGTGGCCAGGGCCGAGAAGCTGCATTGGTTCGACAATGCTGGGAAACGAGTCGATTGACGCAGCCGCTCGCGCCAATCCGACGCATCGGCAGTTCAGGCGAAGACATGCGCCTTGCCGGAAACTGTCAGACGCACGATCTCGCCGACGGCAGGTGCGTCGATTCCCGGCTTGCGTAAGGTCAGCGGTGTGCTGCCGATCGCCGCGGCGTCCGGCGGATCGGGGTTGTTCAACAGCCGCACGGCAATGGTGCACATCGAGCCTGCGAATTCCGAGTCCGTCACCTCGGCGAATATCGTGCCCGCAGGACCCGACATGCCTTCGCGCGACGTGCGCTTTACCTGCACCTGCTCCGGTCGCAGCATGATGCGGGCGATGTCGCGCCGCTCCTTCGAGTCGACGGCTATGCGACCAAGCGAGGAGGTGGCGAAGCCGCCTGAAATCTTTGCCGGCAAGATGATGGCGTCGCCAAGAAACTCGGCAACCATGCGGTTTTTCGGCTGCAGATAGAGTTCTCGCGGTGTGCCGATCTGAGAGAACTTTCCGTCGCGCATGACCGCCACCTGGCTGGCGAAGGACAGCGCCTCGGCCTGGTCGTGGGTGACCAGGATGGTGGTGATGCCGGCGGCTTCGAGTAGTTCGGCGACCGCCTTGCGCATCGAGGCGCGCAGACCGGTGTCGAGCGCCGAGAACGGTTCGTCGAGAAGCATCAGCCTGGGCTTCATCGCCATGGCGCGGGCCAGCGCCACGCGCTGCTGCTGGCCGCCGGAGAGCTGGTGCGGGCGGCGCTTGAGGATCGCCTTGTCCAGCCCGACGGTATAGGCGAGCTCGGCGATGCGCTCGGCGCGCTGGTCCTCGCCGCGGGCCATGCCAAAGCCGATATTGTCGCCGATGCTGAGATGCGGGAACAGGGCGCCATCCTGCGCCACCAGGCCGATGCCGCGGCGGTGCGCCGGCACCGCATGGCCGCCATTGGCCAGCACCTCGCCGTCGAGCACGACGCGGCCCTGGTCGGGCGCCTCGAAGCCGGCGATCAGCCGCAGCAACGTCGTCTTGCCGCAGCCGGACGGGCCGACGATCGCGGTGCGACTGCCGCTTGCGGCGCTGAGCTCGATGCCGGCAAGGGCTGCGACCGGGCCGTAGTGCTTGGTGAGGCCACTGATTTCGAGAAAGCTCATCGCCCGGCCATCCGTTTCGACTGGACATAGAGCAGCCAGGTCAGCGGCAGCGACATCGCCACCATGATGAAGGCGTAAGGGGCGGCGGAGGCATAGTCGATCTCGCCGCTATAGGACCAGAACGCCATGGCCAGCGTGCGCGTGCCGTTGGGCGCCAGCATCTGGGTGGCGGTCAGCTCGTTCATGATGCCGAGCGCGACCAGCGCCATGCCGGCCGCAGCCCCCGGCGCCGACAGGCGAATCGTTGTCGACCAAAGCGCCTTCAGCGGCGGCCGGCCAAGGCTGGCGGCGGCGCGTTCGAGCTCGACCGGCGCCTGTGCGATCGAGGCTCTGAGGCTGATCAAGGCGCGCGGCAGGAACATCAGGGCATAGGCGACCAGGATTGTGAACAGCGTCTGGTAGAGCGGCATGGCGATGCGCACGGTAATGGTGACCAAGGCCAGCGCGATGACCACGCCGGGCAGCGAACCGACAATGTAGTTGCAGCCTTCGAGCAGCCGCTGCAGCGGTCCCGGCGCGCGGATCGAGATCCAGGCCATCGGCATGGCGGCGATGGTCGCAAGCAAGGCGCCGGCCAGCGCCAGGAACAGTGTCTGGCCAAGCGCCAGGCCGATCTCGTCCAAACGCCAGACATCGGCGCCGCCGGCGACCAGCCAGCGGCCGATGGTGACGAAGGGCACGCCGATGGCGAGCAGCGTGGTGACGGCAGGCAGAGCCAGGCAAGCCAGCGTGGCGCGCCCGAGCCTCGAGCGCTGCCGGTGGCGCGCCGCGCCTGAGCCGACGCGGGCATAGCGCTCTTCGCCGCGCACCAGCACCTCCAGAGCGAGCAGCACGAAGCAGCATGTCACCAGGACGCCGGCCAGCATGTTGGCGGCGGGGCCGTTGAAGGTCGACTGGAACTGGTCGACGATCGCGGTGGTGAAAGTGTCGAAGCGGATGAAGACATAGAGGCCATATTCGGCAAGCAGATGAAGTCCAACCAGCAGCGCACCGCCGCAAATGGCGAGCCTGAGCTGCGGCAGCACGACGCGCCAAAACACGCGCCATGGTCCGAGGCCAAGCGCTGCGGCCGCATCTTCCAGGGCGGGATCCAGCCGGCGCAATGCGGCCGCTAGTGGCAAATAGAGGAATGGGAAATAGGCAAGGACCGACACCAGCACGCCGGCCCACAGGCCATGCAGTCCCGGCACCAGGGTAATCCAGGCATAGGAGTGCACGAAGGCGGGGATGGCAAGCGGCGCTACCGACAGCCAGGCCCAGAGGCGGGCGCCTGGCAGGTCGCTGCGCTCGGTCAGCCATGCCAGCGTCACAGACAGCACGGTGGCGATCGGCACGGTGAGCGCCACCAGAAGCACGGTGTTGACCAGAAGTTCGCCGACGCGCGGCCGGAAGACCAGGGCCGAAGCAGTGTCCCAGCCGATCTGCACGCCGATCCAGATGATGAACGCCAGCGGCAGCAGCGACAGCAGCGAGACAATTATGGCGACAAGCGCGATCCAGGACATGGGCTTCCGGCGGGACCGCCCGACTGTCTGGCCTGAACGTGCGAGATCGACCGCAGTTTGCATCAGCTCGACCGCGCCACTGCCGCCGGGGCGGGGGCGCCGCAGGCGCGGCCGGAAACGCAATGTGTCGTCATGGACAATGCCATCTCGAAAACAGAGCGCTCCTGCGGAAAGTCCGGCAGGAGCGCAATCGTTGCCCTTTTAGGACGAACCCAGCCTAAAGCAAGCCGGCTGCCGTCATCAGGTCCGTCACCTTTTTGGAGTTCAGTGTCGCCGGATCGACCTTCGGCGCCTGCAGGTCGGCCAGCGGCACCAGCTTGGGATTGGACTGCGCGTCCTTGCCGATAGCGTATTCGAAGGACGTGCCGGTCTTCAGCACGTCCTGGCCGCCTTTCCCGGTCACCCATTTGAGGAACGCCTGGGCTTCCTTCGGGTGCTTGCTCGAGGCGAGCACGCCGCCGCCGGAGATCGAGACGAAAGCGCCGGGATCCTGGTTCTTGAAATAATGCAGTTCGACGTTCTTGCTGTTTTCGCCGGTCTTTGCCTGATCGCCGAAATAGTAATAGTGGTAGATGATTCCGCCTTCGATCTCGCCGGCATTGACCGCCTTCATCACCGTGCCGTTGCCCTTGTAGGCGGTGAAATTCTCCTTCATGGCCTTCAGCCAGTCGGCGGTTGCGGCTTCGCCCTTGAGCTCGAGCAGCGCGCTGACGATGGCCTGAAAATCGGCGCCGGAAGGCGAGGCTGCCCAGCGGCCTTTCCAGGCGGGATCGGCGAGATCGAGCATCGATTTGGGCAGCTTTTCGGCCGTGAGCTTGGTCTTGTTGTAGGCAAAGACGGTGCTGCGCGCCGCGACACCCACCCATCTGCCGCTGCTCGGCTGGAATTCGGCCGGGACTTGCGCCAGCGTGTCGGCGTCGACCGGCGCGAAAAGGCCCGCCGCTTCGACCAGGGTCATCGCCGGCGAGTTTTCGGTCAGGAATACGTCGGCCGGCGAAGAAGCGCCCTCGGCGACGATCTGGTTGGAGAAATCGCTGTCGCCGCCATTGCGCAGCGTGACCTTGATGCCGGTTTCCTTGGTGAAACCTTCGACCCATTCCTTGGCCAGGCTCTCATGCTGGGCGTTGTAGACGATGATGCCGGCATCCGCGGCCATCGCCGGCCCGGCGATCATGCTCACGGCCAGCGCTGTGGCCCCCGCTAGGGTGGAGAGCGTGTATCTCATGGCGTCATCCTCAATCTCGGTGGTTCTGGTTTCGCAGGCTGCACCTATCGATACCTGACAGCAGTAGTCAACATTGCTCGGCTGCTTCAATCGGTCGCCGCTCCCGCAAACTTTCGTGATTTTGCGGCACTTTGGCTTGGACATCATTTCGCCGGACACGTAACAAATCGGTGCCGAGGCGCGAAGATCGGGGAGTGAACTCTTGTGAGCGGCAAGGATGAGGCCGAGCTTTCCCGGCTGATGCGGGCCGCGATCGCGGGAGATGAAAGGGCCTACGCCGACTTTTTGCACCGGATCGCCGCGCTGGTTCGCGGCTTTGCGAGGCGCAAGATCGTACAGGGCGGGGTCGATCCCGAGGATGTCGTGCAGGAAACCTTGCTGGCCATTCATGTGAAACGGCATACCTGGCGCCAGGACGCGCCGGTGTTGCCATGGATCTATGCGATAGCCCGCTTCAAGCTGATCGATGCTTTCCGGCGGCGCGGACGGCGCATCGAAATCGAGATCGACGAGATCGCCGAGACCTTTGCCGAGCCGGAAACCGAGACCGTCAGCGAACGCGACATCAACCGGGCGCTGGACGGACTGCCGGCTGCGCAGCGTTCCGTCGTTTCTTCGATCTCGGTCGACGGCCGCTCCATCGGCGAGACGGCGGCCAGGCTCGGCGTCAGCGAGACGGCGGTGCGGGTGTCGCTGCATCGCGGGCTTGCCGCGATCGCCAAGCGATTTGGGCAGGGGCGCTTCGGGCGGCAGTGACATGAGGACGGAGGATCTCATCAAGGCACTCGACGCCGACACAAGCAGCAAGGCGATGCCGCTGCGCTCGGCCTGGTTGATGGCGGCGGCAGCCGCGGCGGTGATCGCGGCTCTGGTCTTCTTTCTCACCATCGGCCCGCGTCCCGACATCATGACCGCCATGCACACGATGCGGTTCCTGGCGAAGTTCGTGTTCACCATCGTGCTCGCCGTCACCGCCTTTGGCCTGGTCCGGGCGTTGTCGACGCCGGGCGCTTCGACGGCAAGAGCCGCGGCCTGGATGCTGGCGGCGCCGCTGCTGGTGGCCGTGGCGGTGGCTCTCGAACTGTTCATGGTGCCGGAGCCGATGTGGAGCACGCGCATGGTCGGCTCCAACATGATGATCTGCATGGGCTTCATCCCGCTGATCGGAATCGGCCCGCTTGCCGTCTTCCTGCGGATGCTGCGCTATGGAGCGCCGACGCGGCCGGTGTTGGCCGGGGCGGTCGCGGGACTGCTCGCCGGCGGCCTGGCGGCGACCTTCTACGCCGCGCACTGCTTCGACGATTCGCCGCTTTTCGTCGCCACCTGGTATACGCTCGCTATCGCCGTCCTCGCCGGTCTGGGCGCGCTCGGGGGACGGTCCTTCGTGCGCTGGTGACCGGGCCGTTCAAGATCGCCCAATAATCACCGATCCTTAATCATGCCGGCAATTGTTTGCGGGTTCACCGTGTTGCCGGTGGCTCCGGCGCAACCTTTCCTTAAAATCGATCATCCAGTGTTTTTTGCAGAAATGTGTTGCGCATGGGGTGGCATGCACAGTGATGCGACGAGAGCGAAAAAGCCTGCGGGCTGACAGTCACGTGGCTTTGGTGCTTGCGGCCGGAGGGCTTTGCGCTGCCGTGGTCGCGCTCCTGCTGTCGCGGCTCGATGTCAGCGCCGAAGTGCTGAAACTCTGCCTGCAGATATCGGTGCCGGTCGCCGCCGTTGCGCTGATTCTCGCCGCCCTGTTCATTTACCGGATACTGGACGACCGCCGGCAGATCGCCGAAAGCGAGCAGCGTTTCCGCCGCGCCATGGAGGATTCGGCGATCGGCATCGCCATTGTCGGCCTCGACGGCCGCATCCATGAAACCAACCCGGCCTTCGCCGCCATGCTCGGCTATAGCAAGCAGGAGATCGAGGCGCTGACCTTCTTCCAGATCACCCATCCCGACGATGTGCAGATCGGCCGTGAGACGATGGACGGCATGCGGGCGGGCACCGTCAACGCCTTCCACTTCGAAAAGCGCTACCTCAGGAAGGACGGCACGCCGGTATGGGCCCATCTTGCCGGTTCCGTCATTCGCGACGAGAAGAGCGGGAGCCCGCTCTACCTGGTCTCCCAGATCGAGGATATCGATGCGCGCAAGCAATCCGAGGCTCGCATAGCCGAGGCCGAAACGCGCTGGAATTTTGCCCTGGCCAGCGCCGGACAAGGCGTCTGGGATCTTGATATGCGGAAGGGCGGCACCACCTACTCCGCCACCTGGGTGAAGATGCTGGGCTATGCCGATGGCGAACTGGACGGCGACCCCGACCGCTGGCTGGCGATGATCCACCCCGACGATCGCGAAAACGTCGCCGAAGCCGATCGTGCCCATCTGGAGGGCAGGACACCGTTCTTCGAAGCCGAGTTCCGGATGCGCCACAAGGATGGCCACTGGGTCTGGATCCTCGACCGCGGCAAGACGCTCGAACGCGACAAGGACGGACGGCTGGTCAGGGCCATCGGCAGCCTGACCGACATCACCCAGCGCAAGCAAACCGAGGAAAGCCTCATCGTATCGGCGGCAATGCTGGCCGACGAGAAGGAGCGGCTGAGGGTGACGCTGCAGTCGATCGGCGACGCCGTCATCTGCACCGATGCCGCCAACCGCATCACCTTCATGAACCCGGTCGCCGAAAAGCTCACCGGCGTTGTTGGCGCGGAGGCGCTCGGCAAGACGCTTGGCCATGTCTACTGGGCGGTGGACGAAGAAACCGGGCGAAGGATCGGCATGACGCGGCCGGCGCTCGGCAGCGCCAGCCCTGTCGACCAGAACAGTCGCGCCGTCCTCATCCGTCGCGACGACACACGCTGCAGCATCCGCCAGGTGGTGTCGCCGATCATGAACGACCGCCAGGAGTTCTGCGGTCTTGTCATTGTCTTCCAGGACTTCACCGATGCGCGCGCCTTGCAGCGCCAGCTCGCCTATGCCGCGGCGCATGATGCGCTGACTGGCCTTGCCAACCGTTCGAGCTTTATCCGCACCATGGAGGAACTGGTCGACCGGAGCCGCAAGGCCGGCACAGCCAGGCCGGCGGGCGAACATCATTTCATGTTCATCGATCTAGACCATTTCAAGCTGGTCAACGACACTGGCGGGCACGCCGCCGGCGACGCCTTGCTGAAGCGGGTTGCCGAGGCCATTCGCGGTGCGCTTGGGCCGGAGGATATCGTGGCCCGCCTCGGCGGCGACGAATTCGCGGTCATCCTGAAAGCCGGGCCGAGCGCCGGCGCCAGGATTGCCGCACGCTCGGTCATCGACGCCATCCGCGGCCTGCAGTTCAGCTGGGACGGCCGGCCGCATGCGATCGATGCCAGCATTGGGCTGGCGCCAATCCACAGCAACAGCGGTGAAGTCGACGAGATCATCGCCCGGGCCGATGCTGCCTGCTATGCGGCCAAGGCCGCCGGCCGCGGCTGTGTTTCCGTGGCGCCTGACGATACCGGGTCAAGAGGCCAAGCAGAGCCGCCGCTTGCAGCGGCGTCCTGAGGGAGCACGGAACTTTCGTTCTGGTGGTTAGCGCGTCGGAACCGGATGCTCGCCGCGATAGTCGTAGAAGCCGCGCCCGGTCTTGCGGCCGAGCCAGCCGGCCTCGACATATTTCACCAGCAGCGGGCAGGGGCGATATTTCGAATCCGACAGGCCGTCATGCAGCACCTGCATGATCGACAGGCAGGTGTCGAGGCCGATGAAATCGGCGAGCTGCAGCGGTCCCATCGGATGGTTGGCGCCGAGCCGCATGGCGGTGTCGATGGCATCGACCGAGCCGACCCCCTCATAGAGCGTGTAGATCGCCTCGTTGATCATCGGCAACAGAATGCGGTTGACGATGAAGGCCGGAAAATCTTCAGAGACGGTGATCGTCTTGTCGAGCTGTTTCACATAGGCCTTGGCCGCCTCGAAGGTCTGATCCTCGGTAGCGATGCCGCGCACCAGTTCGACCAGCTTCATTAGCGGCACGGGGTTCATGAAATGTATGCCGATAAAACGCTCGGGACGGTCGGTCTGCGCCGCAAGCCGGGTGATCGAAATCGACGAGGTGTTGGTCGCCAGAATGGCTTCCGGGTTGAGCTGGGGACAGAGCTGCGCGTAAATCTTGCGCTTGACCGTCTCGTCCTCGGTCGCCGCCTCGATCACCAGATCGGCACCGGCGAGATCAGCCATGGTGGGGGCTGCGGAAATGCGCGCCATCGCTTCGTTACGCAGCTTTTCCTCAAGCTTGCCGGAGCCGACCTGGCGGGCCATGTTGCCGCTGACCGTGGCAATACCCTTCTCGATACGGTCGGGCGAGACGTCGTAGATCAGCACCTTGAAACCCGAAAGTGCTGATACATGCGCGATGCCGCCGCCCATCTGGCCGGCGCCGATGATGCCGATCGTCTCGATCTTGGCCATTTGCAGCGATCCCGTCGAAAAGGCCTTTGCGGCCTGCTTTTTGTGCAGTGCAAACTAAAAGGGTGGGGCAGCTTCGTCTACCCCACCCTTTCACAATTTAATACGCTTTGGCAGAAAGCGTCAAAGCGCCTTTTGCAGTTCCGGCAGGATGACGAACAGGTCGCCGACCAGGCCATAATCGGCAACCTGGAAGATCGGCGCCTCTTCGTCCTTGTTGATGGCGACGATGACCTTCGAATCCTTCATGCCGGCAAGGTGCTGGATGGCGCCGGAAATGCCGACGGCAATATAGAGGTCAGGCGCCACGACCTTGCCGGTCTGGCCGACCTGCCAGTCATTCGGGGCGTAGCCGGCGTCGACGGCAGCGCGCGAGGCGCCGACGGCTGCACCGAGCTTGTCGGCGACCGGCAGGATGACTTCCTGGAACTTTTCCGAGGAACCGAGCGCGCGGCCGCCCGAAATGATGATCTTGGCCGAGGTCAGCTCCGGACGGTCGGTTTCCGAGAGTTTGTTCTCGACGAAAGTGGAGAGGCCGGGATTGGCCGCGGCCTTGACCGTCTCGACAGCTGCCGAGCCGCCCTCCGGGGCAGCCTGGAAGGAGGCGGTGCGCACAGTGATGACCTTCTTGGCGTCGCTCGACTGCACCGTCTGGATGGCGTTGCCGGCATAGATCGGCCGTTTGAACGTGTCTGGTGAAACCACTTCGATGATTTCGGAGACTTGCGCGACATCGAGCAGGGCCGCCACGCGCGGCGCGACATTCTTGCCCGACGAGGTCGCCGGCGCGATTATGGTGTCGTAGGCGCCGGCCAGCGAGACAACGAGTGCGGCGAGCGGTTCGGCGAGGCGCTCGGCCAGTTCGTCGGCCTCGGCCAGCAGCACCTTGCTCACGCCCTCGAGCTTGGCAGCGGCGTCGGCCGCGCCCTTGGCGCCTTTGCCGGCGACCAGCACATGCACGTCCGAACCGATCTGCAGCGCCGCCGAGAGCGCCTTCGCGGTCTGGTCGGAAAGGCTGGCGTTGTCGTGTTCTGCGATGAGGAGAATGGTCATTTTATCTGTTCCTTCCAGTCTCAGAGCACGCCGGCTTCGTTCTTGAGCTTGTCGACCAGTTCGGCGACACTGTTGACCTTCACGCCTGCCTTGCGGCCGCTGGGCTCCTCGGTCTTGAGCACCTTCAGGCGCGGCCTGACGTCGGCGCCGTAATCGGCCGGGCTCTTTTCGTCGAGCGGCTTCTTCTTGGCCTTCATGATGTTGGGCAGCGAGGCATAGCGCGGCTGGTTGAGGCGAAGATCGGCGGTGATGATCGCCGGCATCTTCAGTTCCACCGTCTGCAGGCCGCCGTCGACTTCGCGCGTCACCTTGGCCTTGTCGCCGTCGAGCACGACCTTGGAGGCGAAAGTGCCCTGTGCCCAGCCGAGCAGGGCGGCCAGCATCTGGCCGGTCTGGTTCGAGTCATCATCGATCGCCTGCTTGCCGAGGATCACGAGACCGGGCTGTTCGGCGTCAACGACGCCCTTCAGCACCTTGGCGACGCCGAGCGGCTCGGTCTGCTCGTCGGTCTTGACCAGGATGGCGCGGTCGGCGCCCATGGCGAGCGCGGTGCGGAGCGTTTCCTGCGCCTGCTGCGGGCCGACCGAAACGACGATGATCTCTTCGGCCTTGCCGGCTTCCTTCAGCCGGAGCGCCTCTTCCACCGCGATCTCGTCGAACGGGTTCATCGCCATCTTGACGTTGGCGAGTTCCACCGCCGAACCATCGGCCTTGACGCGAACCTTGACGTTCGCATCCACAACCCGCTTCACGGGCACAAGGATCTTCATTGTCTGTCACCTCTCCTGAGATATCCGGGCGCGCTATAGCAGCGTGCGCCTCCGCAGAGTTGTCGAAAGCCGACATTCCTGACTGAATTCCGGCCAAACGGAATCCTGGCCGGACGAATTCTGGTCTTCTGCCGCCTAGCGGTGGCGCTCTCCGTAGTTGTGGCGACGCAACACGTCAATATGCCACGGCAGCGGCCAAACTTCTCAAATCGGTTCAGTTGTGGCCGGAAGCGCCACCCCGGCCCCAACGCGTCTCAGGTTGCACGGGAGCGGGACCGGCTGGCGCCGGCCCAGTAGAAGCGGCTGGCTGATCGGCGGGTCCCGGCTCGCCGTCGTCACCGGCGAGCAGCGGCACGCCGCGGCTGCGCATGATGAGCACCAGCACGCCACCGGCAATGATGCCGCCAATATGGCAGGCCCAGGATATCTGGTTTTCGCCGCCGGCGGCAAACATCACCACTTGGAAGCCGATCCACAGGATCAGCGGGATGAAGGCCGGGATACGCAGCGGAATGCGGGCAAAGACCAGCACCCACACTTTCACCCGGGGGTAGAGGACCAGATAGGCGGCGACGACGCCGGCAATGGCGCCGGAGGCGCCGATCAGCGGCACCTCTGAACTCCAGGCGACGAGCCCCTGGAAGAAGGCGCCGGCGATGGCGCAAAGCAGGTAGAAGATGAGGTAGCGGATGTGGCCGAGTGCGTCCTCGACATTATCGCCGAACACCCACAGGAACAGCATGTTGCCGCCGAGATGAAAGATATCGGCATGTAGGAAGGCATAGGTGAGGTAACTCAGGCTCTCCGGAATGACGACGAATTGGGGCGAGAGTTCTGCCGTGTCGTGGACAACCGAAGGGATGAAGCCCAGGCCGAGCACGGCGGCGTTGTTGAAATTTTCGCCGCCGATCGTGGTGATGAGAAAGACCAACGCGTTGGCCGCGATCAGGCCGATCGTCACATATTGCAGCCGGATGTGGCGCAACCTGTTGGAGTCGTAAAGCGGGATGAACATGCCCCAAGCCCTTTCCCGCCTTCGAAAATTCAGCGGTTCCTGCCGGGCACCCATAACACGTCGGCATTTCCGTTGTCATTGACCGCACGAGCGGCGACGAACAGAAAGTCCGAGACGCGGTTTATGTATTTCAGCCCCTCGCGATTGACATGTTCGGCCGGGTCCTGCGCCAGTGCCACCATGATCCGCTCGGCCCGTCGCGCCACGGTGCGGGCAAGATGAAGTGCTGCCGCCGCCGGCGTGCCGCCATTGAGCACGAAGGATTTGAGCGGCTGCAGATCCTTGTTGAGAAGGTCGATATCCTTTTCGACGCGCTCGGTCTGCGAGGCGATGATGCGCAGCGGCTCGTAGCCGAGCGGCTTGCCGTCGTCGGGCACGGCGAGATCGGCGCCGAGGTCGAACAAATCGTTCTGGATGCGGGACAGCATGGCGTCGATGGCGGGATAACTTGCCGCTGTGTGCAGGCGGGCGATGCCGATGCAGGCATTGGCTTCATCGACGGTGCCGTAGGCATCGACGCGCAGGTCGGATTTCAGCCTGCGTTCACCGGTGCCGAGGCCAGTGGTGCCGTCATCGCCCGTGCGGGTGTAGATCTTGTTGAGCTTGACCACGTCGCCTCCCGAACGGCCGTCACTTGCGGGTGAAATACACCACCAGCAGGATCAGTGCCAACGCCAGCGCCTGCAGCAGCACGCGTGCCTGCATCAGCTTGTTCGAGCTCACACCGGAGCCGCCGCGCATCATGTTGATGAGGCCGCGGACAAGCACGATCACCACGGCGACCATGACGAGGACGAGGAGGACTTTGATGACGGTTGCCATGATCTGTTCCCAGTTCTGTTGCGATCAGGCGCGTCCGGCCAGAACGCGGTAGAGCATCGATGCCGGCAGGATGCGCTTGAGCATCACGCCAATCCTGGCCGGCACTGTTACCACATAGTGCGGGCGCGGGCGCCGCGACAGAAGTGCATGGCGCAAGGCCGCATAGACCACCTCCGGCCCCTTTTTCAGCCGTGATGAGCTGCCGCCGGCCCGAAGCCGCGCCAGCTGCGTGGCATAGGCGACGTGGTGGACGGAATTCTCGTGGTCGATGTTTTTCAGGAACCAGAACAGCCCGTTGCTGGCGATTTTCGAGGTCACCGGCCCCGGTTCGATCAGCGAGACATGGATGCCGCTGCCCCTGAGTTCCTGCTGCATGCACAGCATCAGGCCTTCGAGCGCGTGCTTGGAGGCCGAGTAGGCGCCGCGAAAAGGCACCGGCGCGAGCCCAAGGATGGAGGAACAATGAACGAGGCGGCCATGTCCCTGGCGACGCATTACCGGTACGATGCGTCGGGTGAGGTCGTGCCAGCCGAAGAAATTGGCCTCGAACTGCTCGCGCAATGCCGCAACCGGCAGGTCTTCCACGGCGCCGGGCTGTGCATGGGCGCCGTTGTTGAACAGGGCGTCGAGGCGTCCGCCTGTCCGCTCCAGCACCGAGCCCACAAGGGCTTCGATAGAGTCCGGCTCACGGTAATCGAGGTAAAACGCTTCGATGCCATCGGCTTCGAGTGCGGCTATGTCTTCAGGCTTGCGCGCCGTTGCAAGCACCCGCCAGCCATCCGCCTTCAGCGCACGGGCGCAGTGGGCGCCTATCCCGGACGAGGCGCCGGTGACGATGATGGTGCGCAACTCTTTGGCAGGCGGCGTCGTGGTTTGAGCAAGGGTTGCCATTTGCCACAATCCCTTCCCATATTCGCGGCGTCGAGACAATCGAAGGGAACGCGGCTCTTGATGCGGAATATCGTCGTGCTGCGCCGCGTGCTCTATGACGCGCTTGGCCATTTCAACACCGATGACGGCTGGGCCATGGCCAGCCATCTGGCGATCACTTCGCTGATGGCGCTGTTCCCGTTCCTGATCTTCGCCACCACGCTGGCGAGCTTCCTCGGCGCGCAGGCGTTCGCCGATACTGCCGTGCACCTGGTCTTCGACACCTGGCCCGAACAGATCGCCAAGCCTATCGCGCGCGAAGTGCTCAACGTGCTGACCGTGCGGCGCACCGATCTTTTGACCTACGGCGTGCTGCTGGCGGCCTATTTCGCCTCCAACGGCATCGAGGCACTGCGCACCTCGCTCAACCGCGCCTACCGCGTCGCCGAAACGCGCGGCATCATCTACCGCCGGGTGCAGAGCATTTTCTTCGTGCTGATCGCGACGGCCGGTTTCCTGGCGATCAGCGTGCTCCTGGTCTTTGCGCCTTTGCTGGCGCGGCTGGCGGAAGCTCATTTCGAGTGGATCAAACCCTATACGGGCACGATCACGCTGTGGCGCTACGTCATCGCCTCAACCGTCATCATTGGTGGCTTGTTTGCCGTCCACTACTGGCTGCCGGCGGGCAAGCGCCGCTTTGTCTCGCTGGTGCCTGGCATCATTTTCACTCTGGCTGCGTGGCTTGTCGGCTCGACGATGTTCGCGACCTACCTCGACCATTTCTCGTCCTATGTGACGACCTATGCCGGCCTCGCCTCGATCATGATCGCCGTGGTTTTCCTCTATATGCTGTCGGCGATCTTCATCCTCGGCGGCGAACTCAATGCGGCGATCAGCCGCTTTCTCGAAGCGCGCGCACGTGTCGGCAGCTAGGTTTTGGCTGGCCGAGCCGTGGCCAGCCCGACGCCGAGCGTCGCGATTGCCATGCCGACGATCTGCACGAGGCTGAGCCGTTCGCCGAACAGCGCCCAGGCGATGACAGCGGTGACGGCCGGCACCAGGTAGAACAGCGACGCGACCTTCGACATCTCGCCGTCGCGGATCATCACCATCAGCAGGAAGATGGCGCCGATCGACAGCACCAGGACCAGCCAGGCCATGGCGAAGATCAGTTCGCCGTTGATGATCACCGTGTGGGTCTCCAGTGCCAGCGAAGCCAGGATCATCAGCGAGCCGCCGCCAATATATTGCCACATCGTCGCCGCCACCAGGTCGCCACCCGAGGCATAGCGCTTCTGCCAGATGGTCCCGGCGCTCATCCCCAGCACCGAGACCAGCGACGCCGCCAGGGTTTCGGGCGTAACGCCGCCGCCTAGAGCGCCGAGCTTTGGCCACAGCACGATGATCACCCCCACAAGGCCGACGGCAAGGCCGGCCCAGTGGCGCGGCAGGATGGCCTCTCCGAGGAACCGGCCGGCAAGCACGGCCGTGATCAGTGGCTGCAGGCCGACGATCAGCGCCGAAAGCCCGGCGGGCATGCCCCTGTGGATCGCCCAGAACACCGCGCCGAGATAGATGCCATGCATGAGGATGCCAGAGACCGTGGCGTGAAGCGCTTCTGCCCTTGTGGCTCGCTTCGAGCCAAGCACGAGCATCAGGCCGGCGAGCAGCAAGGCGGCGATGACAAAGCGGGCTGCCAGAAAGGTGAAGGGCTCCGCCCAGGGCATGGCGTAGCGCGCGCCGATGAAACCTGTCGCCCACAGGACGACAAACGAGGCGGGGATGAACCGCTTGAGACTGTGCATTTTCGGGGAAGCCGTTTCCGGTGGAGAGGTCCGATTCGGTGAAGAGACAAATACGGCAATTGCTCTAATGCGGTTCAATCCGGCAAGCAAAGTGAAACAATTGGTACATAAGCTCATCCTGATTTAGGGGGTGGCCGAGTTCAAAGGGCGGCGTCAGGGCAATCGACTTCTGTCGATCGATCCGGCGACATGGCGTTTCGGCTTCGACAGGGAGCGCGCATGCTGTTGCATCTCGACACAAGCTGGCTGTTGATGACGGTGGCGAGTGTGGCCGTCTTCGGCTTCTTCTTCGGTTCAGCGCTCGACGCCATCATGCAGGAGGACGGTTTTGGGTCGACCGGCAACACATTGCTGTTCACGCTCGGCTTTTTCGTCGCGGTCATGGCCGCGAACGAACATGGCATCGTCCTGAGAGATCTGAAGCTCGCGGTTGCCTGGGGACTGGGCGGCGCCTTCGTGTTTATCGGCGCGTTGGCGCTGCTCAAGGCGGGGCTGGCCCGGCTTTAGTCATAGCCCGACCAGCCGCCTGACATCGTCCGGCGACATGCCTGCCTGCCTCAGCGCGGCAAGGCCGGTATCAGCAAAACTCTTCGACAGTTTGCGCCCATCCGGTCCGAGTATGAGACGGTGGTGGAAATACTGCGGCTGGCCGAGGCCGAGCAGTTCCTGCAGCAGGCGCTGGATGCCGGTCGCGGAATAAAGGTCGCGGCCACGCACGACATGGCTCACACCTTGCAGGGCGTCGTCAACGACGACGGCCAAGTGATAGCTGGTCGGGATGTCGCGGCGCGCCAGAATGACGTCGCCCCAGTCCTGCGGACGCGCCTCGACTCGCTGCGTCGCCGAAAGCGTCTCGTTGGTGAATTCGCGCCAGGACAAATCCGTGCCGACGCGCGCCAGCGCTGCATCAATGTCGAGGCGCCAGGCGAAGGGCGCATTTTCGGCGATGCGGCGGTTGCGTTCGCTGACCGGCAGCGCCTTGTCGGCGGCGGGATAAAGCGGCACGCCGTCCGGGTCGCGCGGCCAGCCGCGGCCGCGCTTTTCGCTGTCGGCGATGAAGGCCCTGATCTCGCCACGGCTCATAAAGGCAGGGTAGACGAGTTCTTCGCGGACCAGCCGGTCGAGCACGGCCCGGTAGTCGGAGAAATGCTCGGCCTGGCGCCGCACCGGCTGTTCCCATTCGAGACCTAACCATTCGAGGTCCCGAAAGATGCCGGCCTCGAATTCAGGCGTGCAGCGGATCGTGTCGATGTCCTCGATGCGCAGCAGCAGGCGGCCGCCGGCCGCACGCGCCAGTTGCTGGTTGAGCAGTGCCGAATAGGCATGGCCGAGATGCAGTTCGCCATTCGGGCTCGGCGCGAAGCGGAATGTCAGGAGCGTCATCTCACAAGCGGCAATCGGGTTGTGCAGCGGTTTTGCCAATTGCTACCGTGCGGCCGGTTCAGGAACAAGAAAACATGCAACGCATCGCGACACTGGACGATATTGCGCGCGGGTTGGATGCGCTTTGCGCAATCGATCCGCGCCTGGAAAAGGTGCGCGGCATGGCCGGCGAGGTGCCGCTGCGGCTGTCGGAACCCGGTTTTCGAAGCCTGGCCTCCATTATCGTTTCGCAACAAGTATCCCGTGCGAGCGCCGATGCGATTTTCGGCCGGCTGGTGAAACTGGTCGATCCGCTAACGCCGCAGGCGATCCTTGCCGCCGGCGAGGACATGTTTCGCGAGGCCGGGCTGTCGCGGCCGAAGCAGCGCGGTCTGATCGCGGTTGCGCAGGCCGTGGTTGAGGGGCTCGACCTGCATCACCTCTGTTCGCTCGACGCCGAAGAGGCGATCGCGGCTATGATCGCGGTGCCGGGCATCGGCCCGTGGACGGCGCAAGTCTATCTCCTGTTTGCCGCCGGCCACCCCGATATTTTCCCCGCGCGCGACGTCGCGCTGCAGAGCGCGGTCGGCCACGCGCTCGGTATCGAGCCGCGTCCGCCGGAGAAAACGCTGATCGCTCTGGCCGAATCATGGAGCCCGTGGCGAGGTGTCGCATCGCGGCTTTTCTGGTCCTATTATCGCGAAACCAGGGGCCGGGACGCGGCACCTCCGGCCTGAAACCGCAAAAAAGCATGAAAACCCTGCATTTTTGCCGCGTTTGGCTGATGACAATCCGCTTCACATCCCTGTCATGTCGGGCTTACAGTATCCGCGCCGATCGGTTCTAGAACGAGGAGGTCAACAAGGTGACGGTTGCCGTATCTCCGGATGGGCTTCCTGCGCTGGTGCTGAATGCGGATTACCGTCCGCTCAGCTATTACCCGTTGTCGCTCTGGTCCTGGCAGGATGCCATCAAGGCGGTGTTCCTCGATCGGGTCAACATCGTCGCCGAATACGAGCATGCGGTGTCTTCGCCGACCTTTTCGATGAAGCTGCCCAGCGTCGTCAGCCTGAAGGCCTATGTGAAGCCGTCGAGGCACCCGGCATTCACCCGCTTCAACGTGTTCCTGCGCGACCGCTTCCAGTGCCAGTATTGCGGCACGCCCGAGGATCTGACCTTCGACCACGTCATCCCGCGCCATCGCGGCGGGGCGACGACGTGGGAGAATGTCGTGGCCGCCTGTTCACCCTGCAATCTGAGGAAGGGCGGCATGATGCCGGCGCACGCCAAGATGTGGCCGCTGCAGAAGCCCTACCAGCCGACCGTGCACGACCTGCACAACAATGGCCGGCTGTTCCCGCCTAACCATCTGCATGAAAGCTGGATGGATTATCTCTACTGGGATGTGGAGTTGGAGCCGTAGGGATTGGCGCGATCGGCCTTGCCAGGGCAATCGCCGATGTCAGGTGCTGCCCCTCATCCGGCTGCCGCCACCTTCTCCCCGTATAGTGACGGGGAGAAGGGAATTGGCTGCAAATTTGGCGCCCTTCTTTCAGCGTTCGGGATTGGCGAAACCATTGATGACTGCGTCTTTTTCCCCGTCACTATACGGGGAGAAATGCCCGGCAGGGCAATGAGGGGCGGTGCCAACATTTAGAGACTGGCCGTATGGCGCGACCTCGCACTTGATTAATCGCGGGCCAGCGCGCCGCGAAAGGCGATGGCGGCGAGGATGAAGCTGGCGATGGCGTTCCAGCCGGCCAGCGACAGGCCGAGGATACGAAGGGCTGCCTTGTCGCAGGATGGCGGCACGAATTTGTCGAGCGCGTCGAGCACGCCCTTGCCGCCGGTGTCGACCGGGCCGGCGCCGGCCGTGCAATCGGCCGGGCCCTGCCACCAGGCCCATTCGACGCCCGAATGATAGACGCCGAGATAGAGGCCATAGAGCATCAGCAGGCCGCCGACGGCAAGCAGGCCGCGCGTCAGCCATGCGGGCGCGCTAAGCATCGAGGCGATCACCGCCAGCAGCATCAGCGGGGCGCCGATATAATAGGGCGTGCGCTGCTCCAGGCACAGATGGCAGGGGATGTAGCCGCCTATGTGCTGGAAGGCGAGCGCGGAGCCGACCGTGGCGGCCATGGCGACGGCGAGAAACAAAGCGGTGCGCGTCCGCTGGCGTCCGGTATCGGCTGTCATCGTGGCTGTCATGTTTCGTCCGTTGAATTCGCCGTCCGCCGGCATAGTCCTGACCCACCGCCCGCCTTGGGCGGTCAGAAGGCGTATTTGACGACGATATAGAGCAAAATCAGGGCAGCGGCGCCGGCGCCGACGATCAATCCCAAACGCTTCTCGATGAATTCCTTGATCTCTTCGCCATAGCGGCGCAGCAGCCAGGCAAGAAGCAGGAAACGAGCGCCACGCGCCAGGATGGCGGAGACGATGAAGACGAAAAGATTGACGTGGAGGGCGCCTGCCAGAATGGTGACCACCTTGATCGGCGGCAGGTGGGCGGCACCCGATGTGACAAGCAGCACCAGCATCAGCCCGGTGCCGGCCGACTGCCACCTCTCGAACGCGTCAAGGCCGCCAAAGTGCTCCAGCATCGGCCGTGCTATCGTGTCGTAGGCATAGTAACCGATCAGCCAGCCGGCAATGCCGCCCAGCACCGACGCGACAGTGGCGGTCAGCGCGTAGCGATAGGCGCGTTCGGGCCGCGCCAAAGCCATGGGCAGGTACAAGACGTCGGCAGGTATGAAAAACACCGAGCTTTCGACGAAAGCGATGAAGGCCAGCCACCATTCGGCGGATTTGCGGGCCGCCAGCGACAAGGTCCAGTCGTAAAGTCCGCGAAGCATCGGCTCTCCTGGATGCAGGTTGCCACACGCAACGCGCTTTGATGCGCGTCTGTCTAGAAAGATTTTCCGCGCCGCACAATGGCAGGAGCGTCACGAAACAGAAAGGCGGGCTTTTGCCGCAAGCAGGGCACGGCGGCGCATTTGGCCAGTTGACGAACAGGCCTCCAACCGTATAGTCCGCGCCCATCCAGGCCTTTGGGCCTGAGCCCCTATGGCGGAATTGGTAGACGCGCTCGACTCAAAATCGAGTTCCGCAAGGAGTGCTGGTTCGATTCCGGCTAGGGGCACCATTTTTGATCTCACGCCAGTTCGCTTCGCTCATGGGCTCCGATGGGGCGGCCTGACCGGCCGACGGGCGGTCGCCCTTGCGAAACCTCCGGGTTCGAACAGTGCCTCGAACACAGAGCCAACCGCGGCTGCTGAGGATGACAGCGATAGCGCCAATCAGCGGCGGCCGGTAGCCCCGCTCTACGTGCTCTCAGGCCGCCGCACGGTGTTCTTCACGGGCAGCTTCCCACACTTCGCGGGCCGCGTCGGCGTTCATGACCGCGATCCCCAATCCCACCGCCAAATCGGGCCACGCGGAATGCCAGAGCAAGGCCGTGACCAACCCTGCGGCAATAATGGCGATGTTGGCCAAGGCGTCGTTGCGGGCCGACAGGAAGGCCGCCTTTGTGAGGCTGCCGCCACGATGCCGGTGCGCGGCCAGCATGTAGGCACAGGACAGGTTGACGGCGAGAGCGCCAAGTCCCGCCAAGGTCAAGGCGATGGGCTGCGGCGGCACCGGCACGTTGAACTTCTCCCAAGCCGTCCAGAGCGTTGCCAGACCCGGCATGAGAAGGATGAGCGCCAATGCCATCCCCACCCGCGCACGGGAGCGCACAGACCACCCAAGTGCGAGCAGGATAAGGAGGTTCACGGAAGCATCTTCAAGAAAGTCGATGCTGTCGGCGAACAGGGACACTGATCCAATGGCGAGCGCCACAGCGAACTCGATCCCGAAATAGGCAAGATTGAGAAGCGCGACGATGAGGACGATGCGGCGAAGGTTCATCTTCTGGCAGTATCCGAAACCAGTGTGTGGAGCTACAGCTTCGCGGTTTCCAAGGAAAGCCCCTGCTCGTTCCGGGTCCCGGCCGATGGGCGGTTGCCCTTGCGACCTTTTGCGTTCGAGCCGCGCCTCGAACACGGACTTAGCGCATATTCCCCGTATGCCCTTGCGAATACCGCCCCGGCTGTGGCCACACCGTCAGGCCGTGCGGCTCTGAGCCAACCCGAAACTTGGTCACCGCGCCTGATGTCGTGTCGATCATGTAGGCGGCACTGTCGAAGCGGCCGGACAGCCATAGTTGTTTGCCGTCGGCGCTGACGTTGCCCATGTCGGGGCTGCCGCCGCCGGGGATCGGCCATTGCGTGACGACCGCGCGGGTAGCGAAGTCGATCACCGTCACGCTGCCCGGTCCCTTTGCCTGGCCCTGCTCCATCTTGTGCGAGCCCCGGTTCGAGACATAGAGCCGCTTGCCGTCGCGGCTGACGACGAAGCCATGGGCGCCGATGCCGGCCGGGATGAAGCCGATTTCCTTGAAACTGTCGCCATCGACGAGGAACACGCCGTCATTCATCATGTCGGCGACGTAAAAAACCTTGCCGTCGGGCGAGAGGCGGATGTCCTGCGGCATGCCCATTTTCGAGAAGTCGAGATGGCCAAGCACCTTCTGGTTCTTCAGGTCGATCTTTGCCAATCCGCCATTGCCGTATTCGCAGGTGAAGATCGCGTAGGCCCCGTCGACCGAGAATTCGGCGTGGTTGATGCCGGGGCAAGTGGGCGTCGGCAGGCTCGACATTAGCGCCATGGTGTGAGGATCGCGGAAATCGAGCCGCTCCAGGGCTTCGTCGACGACGATGGCCGCGCCCGGCATGAAATACAAATTGTAGGGATCGTCCACGGCGATCTGCGGGCCGGGCTTGCCGGTCATCGGGTCGATCGGCGTCAGGCTGCCGTTCTTGCCGGTGCCATTGTTGGCGACCCAGAGCGTCTTCAGGTCCCAGGACGGCACGACGTGCTGCGGTTTGCTGCCGACCGGGAACCTGTCGACTTCCTTGAGTGTCATGGTGTCGATCACCGTGACGCTGTTGGAGGAGCGGTTCGGCACATAGACGCGCGGCAGTGCACCCAGCGTGGCCGGGCTGAGATGGCTGGCGGCGGTGTGGCTGTAGATGTTGATGGACGGCGCGGGCTCGCTGCAATCCTCGGGACAGCTATCGGCCCAGGCGCGGACAGGCAGCAGCGCAAGCAGCAAAAAGGCCGCACGGGGACCGGCGTGACGCAAAAAGGTTCTGATCATCAGGATGGCTTGTCGTGAAGGCCGGCCGAAATTGCCGCCGGAGCCATAGCTGGTGTCTTGCCGTTGATCCAGTGGCTATCGCCGTCCCAGCAAACTCTTCACGCGGTTGCGCAGCAGACGGGCCATGTTGCGGGTCTCGCGGTAGAGATGCAGCTGCGAGGCGGCCTGGCGGGCGAGGCGGTCGGCATCCGGCGTCAGTCCGATCACCAGCGAGCCCATCGGCTTGCGCTCGCTCCACAGCCGGCTCATCACCGGGTGGTCGGGCACGGCGCAGGAATCCGTCATCATGATGTTGGGGTCGTCGAGATGCTGCCTGGTCACCTCGATCATCAGCAGCGTGCCCGGCGAATAGGTCGCCAGCGTCTCGTCATAGGCGGTCTTCCAGGTGTAGGCGACGCCGGCTTCGACGAAGACGACCAGGCAGGCGATCGTGCGGCCGTCCAGCGTCAGCGAATGGATGCGGCACATGTCGTGCTCGGCCAGCCGGTGCACGGCTTCGCGGGCAAAGGCGGCGCGGTAGCGGTCGATGGCCATGGCGGTGCGCTCGCGGCCCTTCCAGCCGGCCGCCTCCAGCGTCAGGAAACTTTCGATGGCGTGGCGGATTTCGTCCGGTCCCCGCGCCACGATATGTTCCAGCCTGCCGAGATCCCCCAGGCGCCGTTTCAGGCGGCGGAATTCGCGGTAGTGGTGCGCGCGCAGCGATGCTTTCAAATAGGCCTCGCCGTCGAGGGTGCTTTCGAGCACCGGCCGGTCCGCCTTGCCGGTGGTGACCATTGTCAGGCCGCGCGTCTCGGCAACGGTGGCCAGCACGCTGGCCAACGGGCCGTCGAGGCGCATGTCGGGCAGCACGAAGACCTTCGGCAGCTTCAGATGCGGCCGCGACAGCATGCCGAAGAAATCCTCGACGACGCCGATCGGGTCGTCATGGTCGACCAGCGGCGTGCCGATCGGGCCGAACGGGCTCGACCAGGTGCGCATCACCGGAACGCCGAGCGGCACGGCCGGCCGTTCGACCGAGAACGGCACCAGCAGGCGCAGCCGGTTGCGGTATTCGTCGCCGTCGCGGATCACCGCCAGCTTGACCTCGCGATCTTCCAGCCTGGGCATGGCCGGCGCCAGAAAGCGCGGGTTGAAGAAAACGTTGGGCTCGATCGTGCGGGTGCACAGATAGTCGAGTTCCTCGACCAGTTCGAAGCCGGCCGAAGCCGGATAGATCGCCAGCTTGCGCAGCGGCCGGTTGTTGGCGAGGATCTCAAGGTGCGCCGGATCGGCGTCGCGCGCCAGGCCGGCAAGGCCGGACACCATGGCGCCGGCCGGACCGCCGCTGGTTTCCTCGATCAGCGGGATGGCGGCCATCAGGCGGCTTCCTCGGCAGCGGGCACGAAGATCAGCATGACGATGCCGAGCTTGCGCCAGACGGTGAAGGACAGGGCGCTGGCCTCGAAGACCATGGCGAGGCTGGTGGCGATCGCCGCCCCCCACAGGCCAAAGAGCGGGATCAGCACCACGTTGAGACCGATGTTGAAGGCCAGCGTCGTGGCATAGACGGCGGCGCAGATGTTCTGGTTGCCGCTCATCGTCAGAAGGCTTTCGCAAGGGCCGACGGCGGCGCGCGCCACGACGCCGAAGACCAGCAGGAACAGCAGCGGATAGCCGGCGGTGAATTCGGGACCGAACAGCACCAGCATCGGCTCGCCGAGCGCCAGCACCAGCAGCGCCATCAGCAGCGACGGCCAGAAGGTCCACGACACGGTCTCGCGGGCGAAGGCGGCGAGCCTTTCCGGCTCGCCGTGGGTGAACTGCGCAAAGCGCTGGGCAACACCGGCCTTGACGGAGAAATAGACGAAATGCACCAGCGCCAGCGTCTTGACGGTGGCGAAATAGACGGCGACGTCATTGGGCTGGAGATAGGCGCCGACCATCAGCACGTCGGCGTTGGTGAGCAGGAAGAAGAAGCTCTCGACCAGGAAGATCGGCAGCGAGACGATGAACCACTCGGCGAAATGCACCTTCATCGGCCCGGCCGGGATATTCCTGCCCATGCGTGTGGTCACGCCGATGATCTGGCCGAGCGTGGTGGCGTAGGTGGCGGCGATCGAGGCGAAGATCGCGGTCCTGGCGTCGGGCGCATAGCCCATTGCCAGCATCAGCGCCATCAGCGCCAGGATCAGCACCGGCCGCACCAGATAGGTCGGCGACAAGGCAAACAGCGCCCAGGAATTGGCCCGTGACTGGCCTTGCAGCAGGTCGCCCATGGCAATCATCGGCAGGCAGAACAGGCCGAGGATAAAGGGCATGACATAGTAGCTCTCGATCCAGTTCGCGCACAGCCAGACGCCCAGTGCGCCAAGTCCGGCGATCGCGGTCGAGGCAATCAGCACGAACAGGCGGCTGGCGACTACGATGCCGCGCAGTTCGGCGAGCATGTTGCGTTCGCGGTATTCGGGGATGAAGCGGATGACCGAAGTGTGGAAGCCGAGGCAGGCAAGGTTGCCGACGATGACCATCGTCACCCAGACGAGGACGAAGATGCCGTATTCGAACGAGCCCATCCAGCGCGCCATCAGCACCTGGCTGATGAAGGCGATGACGGCGCTGACGATGCGGATGGCAAAGGCGATCAGCGACATGCGCCCGGCTTCGCCGCGCTCGTCGGCGGTGAACAGCACCGCATCGATGCGGCCAAGCAACGGCCCTATGCGCAGCGCCAAGCGCTGCGGCAAGAACCGCCCGGCCGTCGTCGCCGCGGAAAAGCGCACCCCGATGTCTCTCCGTTTTCCGCCTGTTTCCAAGGTTTCGGTGTAGCGGAGACACATTAAGAAAGGGTGGGCAGGTGCGGGTGCGCTTCCCCTTCTCACAGTACCGCAAGATCGTGCCACAGACGGTGCTTTGGCGTAGTAGAAACGGATGCGCCGGAACGGAGCGGCATGTCGGCCGTCCAGTTTTCGCGATCTGGACGTGCAGTACGAGACTGCTTTTGTGCTTCACACGAGCTACGCGAAGCCCTGTCGGCTGAAGCCAAGAACGAAACCCTTGAAGGCGAGGTCGAGATTGACGCCGCTTACTTCGGCGGCGTGTGCGCCCAGCGACCGCGTGGAGGACCGCAAGGGCGTCGCGTGAAAGCGAACCAGTCAGGCCGCCGCCGCGTTGTCATCGCAGTGCGCGAGCGCACTGGCGCACGTTGACGTTCATAGGCCACCGCGAAGCCGAAGGCGTGGACGTTGCCCGCGCGCATGTTGGCTGGCACCAAGCTGTTTGCCGCGAGGCGAGCCGTTGGGGCGTGCTGGAAGGCGAATTTGCGTCGACCCGCATTAACCATTCGGAAAGCTACAGCGGCTGCCACGGCAAACATACGAACATGGTGGAAAGCTATTTCAGTCGCCTGCGTCGCATGGGCGCTGGCCAGCACCACCACGTTTCGCACCGCTACCTCCACCAGTACGCCAATCAGGCCGCATGGCTTGAGGATCACCGTCGCGGGTCAAATGGCGGAAATGCCAATGCCCTGCCTGGCGTCGCGCTCAATCATGCAGTGAGCCGCGTTTGGGCTGGGTACTGGCAACGCTAGGTTCGCGTCGAATCAGGTTGTAGTTTGTGCAGTGCACAATCTAGACGAGTCGACCAGAATCAGGTTATAGGAGAGAAAAATATGCAAAGATCGCAAAAATAGGCGCGGTGGGAGGAACCAACCAAGCCTCTGAATATACAGATCTTTTTCGCCCTTACAATATATTGTGGCAGGGTATGCTTGGCGCTGCCTTGACTCCAGCCCGACCCGAGACTCTTATCCATTCCGTGAGGGGATACATCCTCTCGCCTGATACGACAAAGCCGGGGCTCGCAACCCCGGCTCCGTATCGGTAACCGCAGTGCTTTGAACGGCTTGCGGCTAGTCGGTATGTACAGGCGGGACCCTACTCGCAATCGACTCGCTGTCAAGTCGTCCAAGCGTCCTAAAAGGAGTTTAGGATAATGACGACAGACAACAAACCACCATACCAGCTTACATATGATGATGCAGTCGACGTTTGGCTACGTCATTGGGCTGGGCAATATCAGCATCACATTGCCGCCGTCTACGCCGTCAATCCGGGCCGCGTGAATGACGTTCTCAAAGGACGAAAACACGAAGGTGCCGAACATGTTGCCGCATTGAAGCGGAGGGCTGCTTAAATGGCGAACTTCGTTCTCACATACGACTTGAATGGGCCTCGTCCGTCTCACAAGGAGATGGACGACTTCCTGAAGGCGCTGGTGGTAAACCGGGGCCGAATCCTCGAAACAGTATGGTGGGTTGATTATCCGGGTACGGCTGCGCAGCTCCGTGATCGGGTGAAAACCATTCTCGGTCCAGAGGACCTTCTATTGGTGATCGAAGCCAAGAGTGCGGCATGGACAAAGCTCCTTGTCACGAACGCTGTGTTCAAGACAGCATTTGAGAAAGCGGCCTAACGGACCGTTAATGAGCGGCGGGCGGCTTAGGTTGCCCGCTGCTTTTGTTTTTGCGACGCCGCCGGACCGTGGCGTTATTGACGCACTGCTTTACCCGTTCGACAAGCGACGGTTCCGAGCCTTTCATTGCGACAATGCGCCGGGCCGTTCCTTGTTGGTCTTGCTGCCTTCCGCCTCGCACTTCAGGATCAACCGGTAAAGCTCGCCCTGGCGGAAGCGGCTGGGCTGGCGTCGCAACCGCGTGATCTGCGACGGGTCGCCCCTGTAGCCAAGGATCAATAGCACCGCGTCTATGTGCTGTAGCTGGTCAGCCATGTTCGCCCCGTTGAACCGGATTGCGCCGGATATTTCCGCGCCACCAGCGTGTTGATGGCGTGTTCCTATCGGGTGGAGCGGACGAGGCCGAAATGGTGCGGCTGAAGGCGGCGTAGAACGGATGCGCCAAGCCGAAGCGTCGTTAAGCAAACAGCAGAGAATCACCTAGGAAAACGAAAAACCCGCCTCGGCGGCGGGTTATCGGCGCAAATCAGCACCATGGCGATAAGCATAGCATAGTTGCGGTCACAACGCCACAAGGGAGATGGAAACGCCTTCCGTGGCCACCGGCCCGTACATCACAGCGTTGGGTTTGGCGACGAGGGCGGCATAAAAGGCGAGCGAACGCCGGGGAAGACTGGGGAGCCGGTCGGCGTTTCGCTCGCCCCTCCCCGCCAAGGGGGATGGCCAGGCACCGGGTGTCCGATGCCAGAGGTGTCACATGGGGAAGATCACATCCCCTTCATCGCGTCGCAGGACACGTTCGGGTTCATGTCGGCGAAAGCGCCGGTCGGGTTCTGTTTCCAGGCCCAGACATGCAATTCGTAGAACGGGCCGAGGCCGTAGCGATTGGGGGCGCTGTTGAAGTTGAACAGCTGGCCTTCGAGCGAGGCCGGGCCCTTCGAGGTGATGTATTCGACCGCTATCAGCTTCAGGCTGCCGTCGGCCGTCGGCTCGTACATCACCGCTTCGGGCTTGGCGACATCGACGGCATCGTCCTTGAGATAGGCGCCGTTGACATAGTGGATGCCCATGGCGCCGCCGGTGATGCCGCTGGCGCAAGGGATGGGGGCATAGCCTTCGGCAGTGGCGGCTGCCACATTTTCGAAGCGGCTGTTGGCGGCGCGCACCTTTTCGGCCAGCGGGTTGGCGTCGTGCGCCTGGGCGGCCGCACCCGCCGTGATCGAGATGGCGGCGAAAGCCGCGAAGCGTGTCGTCCAAAGAGTTATGGTCATGGTCTTCCGTCCGTTTGTTGACGCTCGAGGCGACGGCGGCCGATCAGGCTGCCCGAAGCTGCGGCGTTGGTTTAGGATTTGGTTTGTCCGTCCCGGTTCATGCGATGCGGCTTCCGTTGTCGGGCTTTGGCCGCAGCCCTTAAAAACCGTGAAAAATCAACGATCCCAAAAGTAATATTGCCAATATTCCTGCGGGACGTCCCGCTCCGATAGCCCGATGTCGCGCCTCAGATAGTCGCCTTCCGGGGGCAAGCGCCGCCTTTCAGACAGATACGCAGGCAGCTTCGACGCGAACCGCCATAGACGGCCGAGCACGGAGGTTGGCCGGCCGGTCTTTCCCAGGACAGGCCCGATTCCACCGAGCGGCAGGCCATCAGGCAGTTCGCCATGGCCGCGAAGGACAGTTTGATGCTCATCACCGTGGCGACCGAACGCAGGATCAGAGGTAAAAGTAAGGGTCAAGAACCCGCACCTCCGTGATCTTGTCGACCGGCAGCGAGTTTTTCTGAGCGGTGCTGCGGATAGCTTCGGGCGTCGGCGCGTCGTAGATGCAGAAGCTGTGCTTCTTGTCGGGCGTGACGAAGGACTGGATCCAGGTGACGCCCTTTTCGGCATTGCGCATGACGACGCCGCCCACCGCGCTGGCGCCGATGTCGGTCATCGGTATGTTGAGGCCGTCCGGAAATGTGCGTTCAATCAGGTAGCGAGGCATGGAAGGTTTCCTTTTCCATTGGTTCACGCTCGATCGGAGCGCGGCTGGACGTTGACCACGCCGGCCCGGCCCGCGCATCGGAACGATTCCCCATATTTGGCGGGACGATTCCCTATATTGGCGTCGTTCTTTGTGGAAAGAGGCACGGCAATGTGTGCAAAGTCACATTGCGTCGCTTTCTTCACGGGCTAATCGTGAGCGGCCCGCCATGGTGGGAAAACTCCGATCGTATGAGACGATGATAATGATGCTTCTGGAACGGCAGACGCAGCTGCAGCAGTTGGAGAGCCTGCTTGGCGATGCAATAGGCGGCCATGGCCGCGTCGCCGTGCTGGCCGGGGAGGCCGGCGCCGGCAAGACGGCGCTTGTCGAGGCATTCGCGGCCCGTGTCGGAGAGAGCGCGGCGACGTTGCGCAGCGCTTGCGAGGATCTGTCGATCCCCGATCCGCTGGGGCCGCTTTACGATCTGGCCCGTGAGGCGCAATGGGCGCTGCCGCGCGCAATCGACGCCCGGCATGGGCAGAGACTGCCGCTGTTTTCCGATGCGCTCGACGCTTTTGCGGCCAAGGGGCCGTGCCTGCTGATCATCGAAGACCTGCACTGGGCCGATGATGCGACGCTCGATTTCGTGCGCTTCCTCGGCCGGCGTATCGTCAACACCCACATCCTGCTGTTGCTGACGGCGCGCACCGACCGCAGCGAGGGACAGATGCGGGTACGCCGCGCCCTGGGCGAAATCCCGGCCGGCAGCGTGGCGCGCATCGACGTGCCGCTGCTCAGCCAGGCGGCCGTGCTGTCGCTCGCCGATGCGGCCGGCCGCGATGGCGACGCCATCTACCGGGCGACCGCAGGCAATGCCTTCTTTGTCACCGAATTGCTGTCGGCCGAAAACGAAACGGCGCTGCCGGCAAGCGTGCGCGACGCCGTGCTGGCAAGGGCCGAGCGGCTGTCGGTTGGCGCCCGGGCCATGCTCGACGCGGTGTCGGTGTTTCCGCGCCGCGCCGACGCCTGGGCCCTGCAGGGCCTGTGCGGCGTCGCCAGCGCCGGCCAGTTGGCCGAGTGTGTCGCCAACGGCCTGCTTGACGATCTGGGCGACGGCTACGCCTTCCGCCACGACATCGCGCGACGCGCCATCGAAATGATGCTGACGACGTCGCACAGGCGGCAGTTCAACCAGCGTGCGCTGGCGGCACTGCTCGAAAATGGCGACGTCTCCACAGGCCGCCTGGTGCATCATGCGGTCGAGGCGCACAATCTGGCGGCGGTGCGCGAATTTGCGCCAATCGCCGCGCGCGAGGCGTCGCGCGTCGGCGCCCATCGCGATGCCGCCGGCTATTACGAGATCGCCTTGCAGCAGGCCGACAGCCTGCCGGCCACGGAACGTGCGGTACTCTACGAAAGCCATGCGTTCGAGTGTCATCTCATCGGCAAGATCGACGACGCGCTTGCGGCGCAGGGCGAGGCGCGCCGACTGCATCAGGCAGACGGCAACAGGCTGAAGGAGGGCGACAGCCTGAGATGGCTCTCCCGGCTGAGCGAAATGGGCGATGACCGCGAGGCGGCGGCCGCCTTCGGCGCCGAGGCTGTGGCTATGTTGGAAGCGGCTCCCGCCGGTCCCGAACTCGCCATGGCCTATTCGAACCTTTCGCATCTGGCGATGCTTTCGGAGAGGGTGGAAGACACGCTGTTCTATGGCGAGAAGGCAGCGGCGCTGGCTGCGCGCATGAACCGTCCCGACATCGCGTCGCATGCCCTCAACAATGTCGGCTGCGTCGAGCAGTGGCTCAATCCGGATGCCGGACGCCTGCGCCTCGACGAAAGCCTTGAAATTGCGCTCCAAGGCAATTTCCAGGAACATGCCGCGCGCGCCTTCACCAACCGCGCCTGTTTCGAGATCACCCAGATGAGCTACGACGCGGCACGTCCGGTGCTCGAGAGCGGCATCCACTATTGCACCGAGAACGACCTCGGCACCTGGCGCGACTATCTCAGGGGCATGCTGGCCGATGTGCAACTGCGTCAGGGCCAATGGGATGAGGCCGCCGCGACGGCAAGCGATGTCATCGACAATGAGCGGACAACCACCGTGGGCCGGTTTCCGGCGCTGCTGGCACTGGCGAAACTGCGCCTGAGGCGCGGTGATCCCTCGGCCGAGCCGCTGTTCGCCGAAATGGCGCGTCTGGTCGGAAGCGGCGGCGACCTGCAGATGCTGAGCTCTTACGCGGCGCTGATGGCGGAGCAGGCATGGCTGGGCCTGGCCGACAGGCAAGAGGCGCTGGCGCTGATCACCCGCGCCGAAACGCCGGTGCGCTCGCGTGCCCATGTCGGTGAGCTGGCTCTGTGGCGAACATTGCTCTCTCCCGATATGCCGGCCGGCGACACCGCCGACATGGCGACACCATACCGGCTGCTTCTGACCGGCGACTGGCGTTCGGCTTCGGCACTCTGGGCCGAATTGAATGCGCCATACGAGCGCGGACTGGCGCTCATCCTCGGCGACGACGAGGGGCAGCGGCTGGCATTGGATATTTTCGACGGCCTGGGGGCAAGGCCGGCAGCCCAGCGCCTGCGCGATATCATGCGCAAGAACGGCGTTGGCGGCATCGCCCGCGGCCCGCGCCGCTCGACGCGCGCCAACCTCGCCGGCCTCACCTTGCGCCAGATGCAGGTGCTGCAGCTGATCGAACGCGGCCTGTCAAACAAGCGGATCGCCGAGCAATTGACGATTTCGCCAAAGACGGTCGATCACCATGTCTCGGCGGTGCTGGGCAAGCTGGATGCGGTGTCGCGCGGCGAGGCGACAGCGACCGCGCGCGATTCGGGGTTGTTGTGAGGTTTTGACGAGGGTTGGACCGAGAGGTCGCGATCCTTCGCGCCCCCCTCTGTCCTGCCGGACATCTCCCCCTCAAGGGGGGAGATTGGCTGTGATCAAGGCTTTCGCCAATTGTCGAAGTTGAAAAGGAAGTGGGGCCCGCAACTGCGTGATCTCCCCCCTTGAGGGGGAGATGGCCGGCAGGCCAGAGGGGGGTGCTGTCCCGCCGACCTAATGATCAAGCAAACGCGCCGTGGCAGTGCTTGTATTTCTTGCCGGAGCCGCAGGGGCAGGCTTCGTTGCGGCCGATCTTGCCCCAGGTCGCCTGGTTGTTCGGATCGCGGTCTTCGGGAGCGACGATGGCGTTGCTCTCCTGGCGGACCAGAAGTGCGGTCTCGCCACCCTCGAAATCGTCCTCGCCCGTGGTGCCGTCAATGTGGCTGCCGAACATTTCAGGCGCTTCGGGCGGCGGCGCTTCGGCGGCCTGGCGGACCAGTTCGACGCGCATCAATTGGGCGGTGACGGCCTGGCGCAGATTGCCGAGCAGCGCCTGGAACAGCTCGAACGCCTCGCTCTTGTATTCCTGCAGCGGGTCGCGCTGGGCGTAGCCGCGGAAGCCGACGACCGAACGCAGATGGTCGAGGTTGACGATGTGCTCGCGCCACAGATGATCGAGCGTCTGCAACACCACCGAGCGTTCGACATAGCTCATCACGTCTGGGCCGAAGCGCTCGGCGCGCTCCTTGGCGGCGGCGTCGGCGGCCTTGGTCAGGCGCTCGCGGATGTCGTCCTCGGCAATGCCTTCTTCCTTGACCCAGTCCTCGACCGGCAGGTCGAGATTGAGGAATTCGGCGACCTCGGCCTTGAGGCCGGCGACGTTCCACTGCTCGGCATAGGCGTTTTCGGGGATGTTCTTGGTGACGATCTCCTCGATGACGCCTTCGCGCATCTCGGCGATCGTCTCGGACAGGCCTTCGCCGTCCATCAATTCGATGCGCTGCTCGAACACCACCTTGCGCTGGTCGTTCGAGACGTCGTCGTATTTCAACAGGTTCTTGCGGATGTCGAAGTTGCGCGCTTCGACCTTCTTCTGCGCCTTTTCCAGCGCCTTGTTGATCCACGGATGGATGATGGCCTCGTCTTCCTTGAGGCCAAGCTTCTGCAGCATGCCGTCCATGCGCTCGGAGCCGAAGATGCGCATCAGATCGTCCTGCAGCGACAGGAAGAATTTCGAACGGCCGGGGTCGCCCTGGCGGCCGGAGCGGCCGCGGAGCTGGTTGTCGATGCGGCGCGATTCATGGCGCTCGGTGGCGAGCACGTAGAGGCCGCCGGCGGCTAGCGCCTTTTCCTTCAGGCGCTCGACATCGGCAATGATTTCCTTTTCGCGCGCCTCTCGCTCGGGACCAGCAGGCATGTCGCCCAGTTCGTCCTCGATGCGCATCTCGGCGTTGCCGCCGAGCTTGATGTCGGTGCCGCGTCCCGCCATGTTGGTGGCGATGGTGATGGCGCCGGGTTTGCCGGCCTGGGCGACGATGGCGGCCTCGCGCTCGTGGTGGCGGGCGTTCAACACCTCGAAATCCTTGAACCCTTCCTTGCGCAGGCGCTCGGCCAGCTGCTCGGATTTTTCAATGGAGGTGGTGCCGACCAGCGTCGGCTGGCCCTTGGCGCGCGCTTCCTTGATCTCCTTGACGATCGCCTTGTACTTCTCCTCGACCGTCCGGTAGACCTCGTCGTCCTCGTCCTTGCGGATGACCGGCAGATTGGTCGGGATCTCGGTGACTTCGAGGCCGTAAATGTTGCCGAACTCCTCGGCCTCGGTCAGCGCCGTGCCGGTCATGCCGGAAAGCTTCTTGTAGAGGCGGAAGTAGTTCTGGAAGGTGACGGAGGCCAGCGTCTGGTTTTCCGGCTGGATCGCCACATGCTCCTTGGCTTCGAGCGCCTGGTGCAGGCCTTCCGAATAGCGGCGGCCCGGCATCATGCGGCCGGTGAATTCGTCGATGATGACGATCTCGTCGTTGCGGACGATGTAGTCCTTGTCCTTCTGGAACAGCCGGTGCGCCTTCAGCGCGTTGTTGACGTGGTGGACGATGGCGACGTTCTCGACGTCATAGAGCGACTCGCCCTTGAGCAGGCCGGCCGCGCGCAGCAGGTTTTCCAGCTTCTCGGTGCCTTCCTCGGTGAAGATCGAGGTCTTCTGCTTCTCGTCGATCTCGTAGTCGGCTGGGCCGAGCTGCAGCATGAAGGCATCGATGGTGTTGTACATTTCCGAACGGTCCTCGAGCGGACCGGAAATGATCAGCGGCGTGCGCGCCTCGTCGACCAGGATGGAATCGACTTCGTCGACGATCGCGTAATTGTGGCCGCGCTGCACCATCTGCGCGCGCTCATACTTCATGTTGTCGCGCAAATAGTCGAAGCCGAGCTCGTTGTTGGTGGCATAGGTAACGTCGGACGCGTAGGCGACGCGGCGTTCCTCGTCGGACAGGCCATGGACGATGACGCCGACCGAGAGGCCGAGGAATTTGTAGACGCGGCCCATCCATTCGGAGTCGCGGGTGGCAAGGTAGTCGTTGACGGTGACGACATGGACGCCCTTGCCGGCAAGCGCGTTGAGATAAACGGGCAGGGTGGCGACCAGGGTCTTGCCCTCGCCGGTACGCATTTCGGCGATGCCGCCATTGTGCAGCACCATGCCGCCGATCAGCTGCACGTCGAACGGGCGCATGCCGAGCACGCGGCGGGATGCCTCGCGGACGGTGGCGAAGGCCGGCACCAGCAGGTCATCGAGCGTAGCGCCGTTGGCGATATCCTGGCGGAATTTTTCCGTGCGGGCCTGAAGCTCGGCGTCGGACAGCGCCCGCATCTCGTTTTCCATGGCGTTGATCGCCTCGACACGCGGCCGGGTCGATTTTACGCGACGATCGTTGGAGGAACCGAAAACCTTACGGGCGAGACCGCCGAGACTGACCATCCGATGGTCCTTTCGATAGAATTCTCAATTTTGAGATGAGCGCCGGCCGGCCCCATCAATTCCGCGTGAAACGCGGACAAACACAAAAAGCGCCCGGAAAACGGTTCTGGACGCAAAGTCGTTGGACAGATAAGAGGGGGCTCAACTGATGTCAACGCCGCGTTAGCCCTATGGGCAGCGCCAAATTCCGCCACAATCCGGCTGATCTGCAAGCCCTACCAATCCCCCCTTGGAGTTAATCTTGATGTCCTTACTGTTTCGCCGTGCGTCGCTCGCCAGCCTTGGCTTGGCTTTCGGCCTGTCGGCCCTGTCGCTGTCTCCGCTGATGGCCCAGGAAGCCGCTCCCGCCCCGGCCGATGCCGCAGCAGCGCCGGCGGCAGCCCCCGTCGATCCGAACGCCGTTATCGCTACCGTCAATGGCCAGAAGCTGACCGAGGCGGACCTTGGGCTTGCCGAGGGCGAGCTGTCGCAGCAGTTCTCGCAGTTGCCACCCGAGCAGCGCCGCGCCGCCGCCCTTTCGGCGGCCATCGAAATCCGCGTCATGGCCGCCCAGGCGGTCGCTACTGGGCTCGACAAGGATCCCGAATTCCAGCGCCGCATGGCGTTCCTGCAGCAGCGCGCGCTGCATGGCGAGATGGTCGAGAAGGGCGTCGTCGACAAGGTTACCGATGCCGAGGTGCGCGCCCGCTACGATCAGGAAATCGCCAGCACGCCGCCGGTCAATGAGATTCATGCCCGTCACATCCTCGTGAAGACGAAGGAAGAGGCCGAGGCGATTATCAAGCAGCTCGATGGCGGTGCCGACTTCCAGAAGCTCGCCAACGAGCATACCAGCGATCCCTCGGGCAAAACCAATGGCGGCGATCTCGGCTGGTTCGGCCCGGGGCAGATGGTGCCGGAATTCGACAAGGCGGCAGTTGCGCTCGAAATCGGCAAATACACCAAGGAGCCGGTGCAAACGCAATTCGGCTGGCATGTCATCAAGCTCGAGGACAAGCGCACCAAACAGCCGCCGGCCTTCGACGACGTCAAGGACCAGGCCAAGCAGGCGGTGATCCGCGACAAGTATTTCGCACTGGTCAAGCAGCTGCGCGGCGCCGCCAAGGTCGAAATCCCCGACGCCAATCTGAAGAAGGCCGTCGACACGATGGAAGCCGGCAAGTAAGGCCGGCACCGAAAAAACATGCAAAGGGCGCCGTTCGGCGCCCTTTTCAATTGCGGGAGATGCCTGACATCACATAGCGGACAGTGGCACGGATTGTCGCCTCATCTTCGTCCAGCCGGTTGGTCAAAAGGTGTTTCCAGGCATAGGAAGCGATGAGGTCGGCGACCAGCGCTGCGTCGACATCGGCCGCAACCTCGCCGCGCGCCTTGGCGCGCTCGATGATCCGAGCGGTGTGGGACACGCGCCCATCGGCATAGCCAGTCAGGGCCGCGGCCGCCGCTTCGTCCGACTGGGCCTCGGCGATCAGCGAGCGGAATACGCTGCCCGAGGATGTGTCGCGCCAATGCGCGAAGAGGTTCCTCAGGAAACCGACGAGGTCGTCTTCGAGACTGCCGGTATCGGGGACGTCGACACGCTTTTGCCGCTTGTAGACCTCTAACAGCAGGGCCGCCTTGCTCGGCCACCAGCGATAGATCGTGGGTTTGCCGGCGCGCGCCCGCCGCGCCACGGCCTCTATGGAGAAGCCGGCATAGCCGGCCTCGACCAGCACCGCCTCCGCGGCCTCGAGAATGGCCTCGGCGCTGTCTGGGTTGCGCCGCGCCCCGATCGATCTGCGCGCCGGATCCTCGCCCATGTCTGTCCTCGCCAACAATCTCGCCGGCAATCCTGGCCAACAATCTCGCCGACAATATAGGTGAGCTGGCAGGCAAACGAAACGGCCCGTTTCCAGCGCTTGTAGAAGCGGGTCTCACATTCGCCCTTCGCGGGGATTTTCAGTTCATCACTTGCGAGGTTTCCGAGTCGATCCGCCACTGGCCGTCGCTCTTCACCAGCCCAAGCGCGACTCGTGCCTTGCCGGTCATGCGCGCCGCCGATTTGTCTTTCGACATATAGTCGTAGCTCATCGCGAACACGGCTTCGGCGCGGTTCTCGCCCTGCCGCGTCACATTGAGGCTGCCGGGCTCGAGACTGAACGACCAGGATGCAAATTGCGCGAACCAGTCCGTCTTGAGCTTGACGACGGCGTCGCTGTCATAGCGCGTGCCGAAGATGGTGGCGGAAGGCGCATAGAGCCGCTTGACGGTCTCGCCGATCGCCGCGGCATCGGGCGCAAGATAGTCGTCGCGCAGGAATTTCTCGATTGCGGTCTTGTCGTCGCCTACAGACCGTTCGAGTGCCGCAACCTTTGTTTCGGGCGCCGGGGGGACGGCGGGCTTCGGCTGTGCAACCGTTTCGCCGCCGGGCACAAACTCAAACCGTTCGAGCAGCGAACCCTGTTCCCATGGGCGCTGTCCCTCGCGGGTTTCGGAGACCACGTCGCGGCGCACCGCGATCATCATGTCGTTGATGCTCTGGCCGGGCTCGGCCATGTGTCGCAGCAGGGCGGCGGCGAACGGCGAATTGCGCCCGGTGCCGTCCATGGCGACAGCGCCTGGCGCCGTCGAGAAGGCGATGAAGGAGCCGCGCGTCGAATCGAACTGCGCCAGACCGGCAAGCGCCGTTGCCGAGCGCGTGGTGGCGGTGCGGCTCAGGCTGCGGGCAAAGGGATTGTTGCGGCAGGCGTCAAGGAAAACCAGGCTGACCTTGGTCTGCTGCTCCATGATGTCGAGGACTTCGTCGATCGGCACGGCTTCGAGCTGCAGCTTGACCGGCATGTCGAGCCGGGCGTCGACCGGCACGATGTAGTTGCGCCCTTCCACCTGCAAGCCGTGGCCGGCGTAATAGAAAAGCCCGACGCCCGCACCTTCCAGCGCATCGGAAAATTCGCCGATCTTGCGCTCGAGTTCGCGCTTGCCGAGATCGTTGCCCTCGATGACGTCGAAGCCGATCGAGCGCAGCTTGCCGGCAATATCGAGCGCATCGTTGACCGGATTGGTGAGCGTGCCGGCTTCGGCATAGGTGCCATTGCCGATGACCAGCGCCACGCGCCGTTCCGGCTGCGCATCGGCGCTCAGGAGCAAAAGCCCCATAAACGCCACCGCCAAGATCACCAGCCTGCCCATGGCCGATATCATAACGCCAGAGGCCCCGCCGACGCCAACGGATTTGAAATGCAAGCTTAATCCCTGGTGGCTTGCCCACAGCGGCGGCCAAGAAAACGCCCTTGCGCCGGGCCGTGCTATCGGGCAAACCGGCCTTCGCCTAGCGTTTTTCCGTCGCCCGAGGTCCCCAATGTACGCAACGATTTCGCCGCTCGCGCCGAAGAAATATCCCAAAATGCCTGCCATTGAGGGCGTGCGCATCGCCACCGCAGAGGCCGGGATCAAGTACAAGAACCGTACCGACCTCTTGGCCATAGTCTTCGATGCCGGCACAGCGGTTGCCGGCGTGTTCACGAAGTCGAAATGCCCCTCGGCGCCGGTCGACTTCTGCCGCGAGAACCTTGGCGCCGGCAAGGCGCGGGTGCTTGTGGTCAATTCCGGCAACGCCAACGCCTTCACCGGCAAGAAGGGCCGCGCCTCCACCCAACTGACCGGCGAGGCCGCGGCCAAGGCCGCAGGCTGCACGCCAGGCGAAGTGTTCCTCGCTTCTACCGGGGTAATCGGCGAGCCGCTCGACACCACCAAATTCAGCCATTTGCTGGCCGGACTGGTCAAGGACGGCAAGCCGGATCTGTGGACCGAGGCGGCAAAGGCCATCATGACCACCGACACCTATCCGAAAGTGGCGACAGCGACGGTCAAGCTCGGCGACACCGACGTCATCATCAATGGCATCTCCAAGGGCGCCGGCATGATCGCGCCCGATATGGCGACTATGCTGTCCTTCATCGCCACCGATGCGCCGATCGCCGCCCCCGTGCTGCAGGACTTGTTGTCGCGCGGCACGGCCAAGACCTTCAACGCCGTCACCGTCGACAGCGACACCTCGACCAGCGACACGCTGCTGTTGTTCGCCACCGGAGCCGCTGCCAAGCGCGGCGCGCCCGCCATCAGCGATCCCAAGGATGCCCGTCTCGGCGCCTTCCGCCGGGCGCTGGGCAAGGTGCTCAAATCGCTGGCGCTGCAAGTGGTGCGCGACGGCGAGGGCGCCCGCAAGCAGGTCGAAGTCACCGTTACCGGCGCCAAATCGGCGCGCTCGGCCAAGCGCATCGCGCTGTCCATCGCCAATTCGCCGCTGGTCAAGACGGCGGTTGCCGGCGAGGACGCCAATTGGGGCCGCGTCGTCATGGCCGTCGGCAAGGCCGGCGAGCCGGCCGATCGCGACCGGCTGTCGATCTGGTTCGGCGACAACCGTCTGGCGCATGAGGGCGAACGCGACCCGGGCTACTCCGAGGAAGCGACCTCGGCCTATATGAAGCGCGACGACATTCGCATCCGCGCCGATATCGGTATCGGCCGCGGCAAGGCGACGGTGTGGACCTGCGACCTCACCAAGGAATATGTCGCCATCAATGGCGATTACCGGAGCTGATGGAGTTGGCTTCCAGGCATCCGGCAAGCATGCTCGCCATCGTGCGCCGCTACGAGGCTGCGGGGTTTCGCGCCTGGCCGGCGGCGGCCGTGCATTATGACGGCACCTGGGTGGTGCGGCTGACAGCCGGCCATCCGGCCAAGCGGCTGAACTCGGTCAACCCGCTCGATCCCGGCGACACCCAGCACATTGCCGAGCGCATCGGCCGCGCCCGCCGGCGCTTCGACGCCTATGGCAGGCCGCTGACCTTCCGCATCTCGCCGCTGTCGGGGCCGGACCTAGCCAAGCATCTCGACAATGAGGGCTGGAGCACATTCGACGAATCCCTGGTGATGCGGCTGCCGCTGGCGGACGCGCAACTGGCGCCGGCCATGGACCAGATTCCGCTGAAGGATATCAGCCGCTTTCTCGGCGCGTCGCTCAAGGTCAGCGGCTCGGATGCATCGCTGCGGCCCGGTCTTTCGGAAATCATCGGCGCTATCCAACCCGAAGTCGGGCTGTTTGCGCTGGAGGAAGGGGCCGACCCTCTGGCGGTGCTGATCTGCGTCCATGACGGCGATCTTGCCGGTCTGTTCGAGATCGCCACCGCCAAGTCGGCGCGCAATCAGGGCCATGGCCGCAACCTGATCCTGTCGGCGCTGAAGTGGGCGAGGCTGCGTGGCGCTCGCGAAGCCTGGCTGCAGGTCGAGGCCGGCAATGCGCCGGCGCTGGCGCTCTATCGCTCGCTGGGCTTCGACGAAGTCTATCGCTACCACTATCGCCGGCCGCCGGGCGCATGAGCGAGATCACCGGCAAACGCCTGCTGCTGGTCGCCGCGTGCGCGCTGGTCGATACCGATGGGCGGGTGCTTCTGGCGCAGCGGCCCGAGGGCAAACAGCTTGCCGGCCTGTGGGAATTTCCCGGCGGCAAGGTAGAGCCAGGCGAGACGCCGGAACAATGCCTGATCCGCGAACTGCAGGAAGAAATCGGCATCGAGACTGACATTCCTTGCCTGGCGCCGCTCACCTTCGCCAGCCATTCCTATGATGATTTCCATCTCCTGATGCCCCTGTTCGTCTGCCGCCGCTTCCGCGGCATCGCGCAGCCCAGGGAAGGGCAGGCGTTGAAATGGGTGCGGCCAAAGCAGATGCGCGACTATCCCATGCCGCCGGCCGACGCGCCGCTAATCCAGTTCCTCATCGACCTGTTGTGATACAAAGCCATTTCGCGGTCTGATCTAGCCAGCGTTAATGGAAGATTTATCTCGTCGTGAAAAATTGCGGCAAAGCGGGTTCGCGGGGAGCGATTGCATGAGCCTCGACAGGGAATGGGACTCGATCCGGCCAGATCGCAGCTTTCGCGCCGCCGGCGTCGGCTTATTGCGCGTCACGCTGTTGTTCGGCTCGGCCGCAGTGGCGCTGGCGCTGATCGCGGTCCCCGTGCTGGACAACCAGACGCGATCGTCCAGCCGCGATGCTCTTGCAGGCGGTCTCGACCCGATGAGCACGGGTTCGATCGGCTCGCGGGCCACCTATACGCTGCGCAGAAGCGTGCTGCAGCCCTCACCGAACTCAGTCTGCATCATCCGCGCCGACGGCCAACGCAGCGGCGACTGCTGACCAACAAGGTCGACACCAGCTTGAGAACTTCCTCAACGCAGGCCCATTTCACAGCCTGTTAAGCTTGTGCCGTTAACCTTTCTTAACAGGTCGGCGATATGGTCGGGGATGAGAGGGATCGACGATCATGAAGCCATTGCTGCGCCGATTTTTGCAGGACGAAACAGGCGCCACGGCCATTGAATATGGCCTGATCGTTGCGGTGCTGTCGCTTGCCATCGTCGGGGGTGTCGGCAAGGCCAGCAATGCGATCCAGTTTCTGTTCAGCGACAACAACAGCAGGCTCGCAAACGCCTTCGCCGAGCACTGATCCGGAGCGCCGTCACCGCCCGCCGGGGTTTTCCAGTATCGTCTTCAGCGAGACCTTCGCCGAACCCGGTTTCAAGGGCTTTTGCTGCGAGGCATCGGGCGCCCAGCCCGACATCCAGACGATGGAAAAGCTTGCCCTGATGCGGCCATCAGCGTCCGAAAAGCGTTCGGCATAGATTTCGGCGGCACGGGTAAAAAGCTTTCGCGCTCCCGGTCGCCGGCTGCGATCGGTCAGCGCGCTGGTTTCGCCCATCGCCCTGAGATCTGCAATGAGGTCGAAGAGGGTATCGTAGCGGACGGTCACCGTTTCGACGTCGGCCACCGGCAGCGCCAGTCCGGCGCGCTGCAGCAGTGCGCCGGCGTCGCGAACATCGGTGAAGGGGATGACACGCGGGCTGGCGCCGCCATAGAGTTCGGTCTCGGCGGCGAGCAGGCTTTCGCGCAATTCGGAAAGCGTGCCGGCGCCGGCAAAGGCGCCGAGGAAAAGCCCGTCGGGCCGCAGAGCGCGGCGGATCTGCACCAGCATGCCGGGAATGTCGTTCATCGCCTGCAACGACAGAAGTGAAACGACGAGGTCGAGGCTTTCCGGCTGGAACGGCACTGTTTCCAGCGGTGCTATCAGCCCTGGCCGGCCGTCCAGAAACGCTGGATCTGCCTCGACGCGCACGATCTCCGCTGCCTTGCCGCTTGCAGCGACCACGTCCGTTGCGTCCGGCGTCTGGCAAAACAGCACCGCGGCCTTGCCGAATTTCCGCTCGACCGCGCCGAGCCGGTCGGCAAGGTCTTCCGCCGCCCGCCGCATCAGAAAATCCGCGCCGGCTACGGGGTGGGCCAGCGCCCTGCGCTTGCGCGCCAGCCAAAGTTCAGTATCGATGATCGGCTGCAACGGTAGACATCCCTGTTTGTCTGTCTAGTGATATCCTGGCGCGGACGACAAAACCACGTGGCCGATCCGGTGATGGAGATCAAGAGCCTCGCTCAAACCATGTTGAAACTGGCCATGTTGGACTGGCCGGCGCGGATGCTGTTCCCGCCGGTCTGTGCCGGCTGTCGCAGGCACGTCTCGCAACCCGGCGTTTTGTGTGGTGCCTGCTGGCCGAAACTCAGGCTGCTGGAGCGGCCATGGTGCGCGGTGATGGGCACGCCATTCACGCACGATATGGGCGAGGGATTCCTGTCGGCCGAGGCGATCGCCGATCCGCCGCCGTTCGAGCGGGCGCGGGCGGCCGTGGCCTATTCAGGTGTCGCCCGCCAGATGGTGCAAGGTCTGAAATACCAGGATCGCACCGATCTGGCGCCGTGGATGGCGCGCTGGATGCTGCGCGCCGGCGCTGAGCTAATTGCAGACGCCGATGTCGTCGTACCGGTGCCGCTGCACTGGCGGCGCTTCTTTCGCCGGCAGTTCAACCAGTCGGCGGAGTTGGCAAGGGCGGTTGCGCAGCTTAGCGGGCTGCCTTTCTCGCCCTCGGCGGTCCGGCGCGTCAAGCTCACGCGCCAGCAGGTCGGGCTGGAGCGGCAGGAGCGCGAGGCCAATGTCCGCGCCGCCTTCCGTGTGCCTGCGGAAGCCGAAATCGAGATCACTGGGCGCCGCGTGCTTCTGGTCGACGATGTCTACACCACCGGCGCCACCGTGCGCTCGGTCGCCAGGGCGCTGAAGAAGGGCGGCGCCGGAGCGGTCGATGTGCTGACCTTCGCGCGTGTCCTGCCGGGGGACTTTCGGGCCGACGAGTCCGCGACTATATAAGGTCGAGGAAAGGCACGGACCGATGCTCGATGTGACGATTTACACCCGTATGATGTGCGGCTATTGCGCGGCGGCCAAGCGGCTGCTCGACCGCAAGGGCGTCGCTTACACCGAGCATGACGCTTCGTTTTCGCCGGAATTGCGCCAGGAAATGATTTCGCGGGCGCATGGCCGCTCGACGTTTCCGCAGATTTTCATCGGCGACACGCATGTCGGCGGCTCCGACGACCTCCACGAGTTGGAGGCACGGGGGCAGCTGGATAGGCTGCTTGCCAACGGCTCGACGACAAAGAGCGGTTCGTAGCGCCGCTCTATGTCTTTGTTTTTACGCAATTCCGGACGGAAAACCGTTACACACTTTTCCTGGAATTGCTCAAAGAGGACGTGACGATGGGTATTTTCAAGGCGGCGGCGATCCAGATGCGTTCGGGCGAGAGCCCCGAGCGCAATGCGGTCGATCTCGAACGGCTGGTGCGCGAAGCGGCAGGCCTCGGTGCAACCTACATCCAGACCCCGGAAATGACCGGTGCGCTGATCCGCGACAAGGAAGCCAGGGCTGCTTCCTTCACCTTGGAAGACAAGGACATCGTCGTGGCGGCCGCGCGCAAGCTCGCCAGCGAACTCGGCGTCTTCCTGCACATCGGCTCGACCGCCATCCTGCGCACCGACGGCAAGCTCGCCAACCGGGCGCTGCTGTTTGGGCCGGACGGCGCCACCGTTGCCACCTACGACAAGATCCACATGTTCGATGTCGACCTCGACAATGGCGAGAGCTGGCGCGAATCCGCCGCCTATGAGCCGGGCACCGAGGCCGTCGTCACCGAGATCGACGGCGCTAGGCTCGGCTTTGCCGTCTGCTACGATCTACGCTTTCCACAGCTGTTCCGCGCCGAGGCGATGGCCGGCGCCGACCTCTTGTCGGTGCCTGCCGCCTTCACCCGCCAGACCGGCGAGGCGCACTGGCATGTGCTGCTGCGAGCCCGTGCCATCGAGAACGGCGCCTACGTGGTTGCTGCAGCACAAGGTGGCCTGCATGAGGATGGCCGCGAAACCTATGGCCATTCGCTGATCGTCGACCCATGGGGTCGAATTCTCGCCGAGGCCGACCATGACGATCCGGAGGTGATCATCGCCGAGATCGACACGGCGCAGTCGTGGGCCGCGCGTAAGAAAATCCCCAACCTTAGGAATGCGCGCGATTTTGCCGTCAATGCCGGCGCAGTGGAAGCGCCGCGGCTCAGGGGCGCGGCTTCGTGATCCGCTTTGCCCTGATCTGCGAGCACGAGCACGAATTCGAGGGCTGGTTTCGCAGCAATGACGATTTCGACACGCAGAAGAAGCGCGGCTTCGTCGATTGCCCGAGCTGCGGCTCGCACAAGGTGCAAAAGGCGCTGATGGCGCCAGCCGTCTCCACCGCGCGGAAGCAGGAAACAATTGCGCTGGCCATGGGCGAAACCCAGAAGCAGGCTTTGGCGCAACTGAAGGCGATGGCCGAGAAGGTGCGCGAGAATGCCGACTATGTCGGCGACAAGTTTGCCGAAGAAGCGCGCAAGATCCATTTCGGCGAGAGCGATGCGCGCGGCATCTATGGCGAGGCGACGTTGGACGAAGCCAAGAGCTTGGCCGAGGATGGCATCGATTTCATGCCGATCCCGAGTTTTCCCGAGGAGCGCAATTGAGCGATCAGCTGGCGCTATCGATCAATTTGCCAAGCAACTGAGCCAGTGCCCCCCGCTCCGTGCCGGTGAGCCCGGCGAGGATTTCATGCTCGTTGGCGACGTGGGCGGTCAGGGCTTCGTCGATCAAGGCCAGACCTTTTTCGGTCAGTTGCACGACAATGCCACGCCGGTCGTTGGGGTGCGGGCCGCGCAGGATCAGTCCGGCCTTCTCAAGCCGGTCGAGCCGGTTGGTCATGGCGCCGGAGGTCACCATCGTCGCCTCGTATAGAGCGGTCGGTGTCAGCGCGTAGGGCTGGCCGGAGCGGCGCAGCGTCGCCAGCACATCGAATTCGCCGGCCTGCAGTCCGAAACGGGCAAACAGCGGGGCGAGGCGCTCGCGGGCGATTAGCGACGAGGCTTCGTTCAGCCGCCCAAGCACCAGCATTGGCGACACCTCCAGGTCCGGCCGTTCCCGCTTCCATTGCTCCACCGCCTTTGCCGCGCGATCCATCTGTCTCACCGCTAAGTATCTTGACGTTAAGAATCTTTGTGGTATGCTACCTCAAGATACAGTTTCGACCCAGTGCCGCAAGTGAGTGACGGGACCATCCGATGAAATTTCTCTGGGAATCGGCGCTTGGCCTGCTGGTCGTCACCGGCGGCCTGCTCGGCCTGACCCTGCCGCTCGGCAAGCTGGCGACGGCTGCCGGCGTTCCGGCCATGGTCTGGGCCTTCGTCATCTCGTTCGGCGCCGGGGGCGTGCTGCTGTGCGCGTTGCTCGCGAACGGCGAGCGCATGCGGCTCACCTCGCACAGACTGCGCTATTTCTTCATCACCGCCGCCGTGTCCTACGCCGTGCCCAATCTGCTGATGTTTTCGGCTATCCCGCATCTCGGCGCCGGCTATACCGGCATCATGTTCACGCTGTCGCCGGTCATCACACTGGTGTTTTCGATCCTGCTCGGCGTTCGACGGCCAAATACGCTCGGCAGTATCGGTATCGCCGTCGGCTTCATCGGCGCCGTCATGGTGGCGGTGACGCGCGGCGAGGCCGGCCAGCCGGCCGATGTCTACTGGGTGCTGGCCGGACTTTTGATCCCGGTCAGCCTTGCCGCCGGCAATATCTATCGCACCGTCGACTGGCCCGAAGGCACCGGTCCGATCGAACTGGCCGTCGGCAGCCACCTGGCCTCGGCGACGCTGCTGCTGATCGGCATTCTCACGCTGTTCGGCCTCGGCGCCTTCGCCCCGCTTGGCGCCGTGCCGCTGGTCGTCGTGGCGCAGGTCGCCTCGGCCTCGGCGATGTTTGCCTTCTTCTTCCGGCTGCAGGCCGTGGGCGGTCCGGTCTATCTCAGCCAGATCGGCTATGTGGCGGCGGCCGTCGGCCTGTTTGCCGGAACCATCTTCCTCGGCGAGCACTACCAGTTGCTGACCTGGGCCGGCGCGGTGATCATCACCATCGGCGTGATCATCACCACCAAGGCGCAGAGCCAGAAGGCATAGGGTCTTTGTTTACGCAATTCCCTAGGCAAAGCGCTATGCGCTTTCCCGGGAAACCGCTTCACACTTTTCCTCGAACTGCTCAAGCTTAAATTTGGCTCGCGTCGAGGCGCTTCCGTAGCGCCGGCGGGGCGACGTTTCGCCAGGCCGTCCGAACGGCGCTGCGGAATGTCTGTTCGTCGCAGGTTTCGAGCATGATCGACGTCCATCCCTTTTGGCCCCAGCCGCCTGTCACGGGCCTGAAAACCGATGGCTCAGCCGCGGCCATCATCTCTTGCTGGTCGCGGTCGAGCTTGACGACAGCACGGTCGGCTTCGGGCAGCGAGACGAAGATACGGTTGCGGACGCGGAAGTCAGCCTTGCCGAAATGCGATTGCTCGACCGTTTCGGGAAGATCGAGCGCCAGCTCTCGGGCCCTCATAGTGTCCACGGCCGCCCCCTTTCGTTCAGACCGATCGTTTTTCCGCCAGCACCATATAGTTGACGTCCATGTCCTTGGAGCGTGCCCAGCGGTCGGCGAGAGGATTGTAGGTCACGCCGGTGCGGTCGATGATGGTCATGGCGGCGCTGCCGAGCGCCTTTTCAAGCTCTTCGGGCCGCACCAGCTTGCCGAACTGGTGGGTGCCGCGCGGCAGCCAGCGCAGCACATATTCGGCGCCGATGATGGCCAGGCCCAGTGCCTTCAGCGTGCGGTTGATGGTGGCCACGAACATGATGCCGCCGGGCTTGACCATCTCGCCGCACTTGCCGATGAACAGGTCGACATCGGCAACATGCTCGACGACTTCCATGTTGAGGACGACGTCGAATTTCTCGCCGGAATCGGCCAAATCCTCAGCGGTCGTAGCGCGATAATCCACCGTCACGCCGCCTTCGGCCGCGTGCAGCTTCGCCACCTCGATGTTGGTTGCCGAGGCGTCGGCGCCGACCACTTCGGCGCCAAGCCTTGCCATCGGCTCGCACAACAACCCACCGCCGCAGCCGATATCGAGGAAACGCAGGCCTTCGAACGGCCGCGCCGCCCGCGGATCGCGGCCGAAGCGCGCCGCCACCTGGTCCCGGATATAGGCCAGCCGGACCGGGTTGAATTTGTGCAGCGGACGGAATTTGCCGTTCGGGTTCCACCATTCGGCGGCAAGCGCGGAAAAGCGTTCCACTTCTCCGGCATCGATTGTCGATCGTCGGGCCTCTGGCATGGGGCGGGTCTCCTCGGACGCTAGGAAGTCGGGTGCCGGGGCAAGAAAGTCAAGGCCGGTTTTTGCGACTGCTGGCTAGTCGACCTATGGCCTCGAGATCACAATCGCCGCATGTTCCATCGCAACACTTGCGGGATCGATGGCCCGCATCGCTTCGCAATCGCCGATCTCGGCCATGATCCGGCCTGCGGCGGCGAGAGCCTGCTCGCGACTTCGCCAGCGCACCACATCGACCCATCCGCCATCGTCCCGCCGCGCCAGACAGCGGTTTACGAAACCAGGTTGCCGCGCCAGCCAGTCGGCGACCAGGTTGTTGGCGGCGGCAAAGCCCGCTTCCGCTCCAGGTTTGAGGCGAAAGGTGACGATTTCCAGGGCCTCGGTCATCTTGCGTCCAGCACGTCGCGCAATTTCGCCGCCAGCTGCTCGATGGTGAAGGGCTTGGCCAGGAAATGCACGTCATGGTCGAGCACGCCATTGTGGACGACGGCGTTCCTGGTGAAGCCGGTGGTGAAGATCACCTTCAGCTTCGGCATGCGCGCCAGCGCCTCTTCGGCGAGCTTGCGGCCATTCATCACCGGCATGACGATATCGGTGAACATGAGCGCCACACCAGGGTTGTCGCCCAGCTTTTCCAGCGCTTCCTGGCCGCTTGCGGCATGAATGACGGTGTAGCCGAGTTCGCGCATGGCATCCGTGGTGGAAGCCCGCACGCGTGGATCGTCCTCCACGACAAGGATGGTTTCGGTGACCGGCACGGCAGGATTTCCGGCTCGTTCCGAAGATATGGCGGCCTCTTCCGGGCCGAAGAAGCGCGGCAGGTAGATCCTGATCGTGGTGCCTTGGCCGGGTTCCGAGCAGATCTTGACGTGTCCGCCGGACTGTTTGACGAAGCCGAACACTTGGCTCAGCCCGAGGCCGGTGCCCTTGTCGACCGGCTTGGTGGTGAAAAATGGCTCGAAAGCCCGCTCCATGACGTCCGCCGGCATGCCGGCGCCGGTGTCGCTGACCGCGATCATCACATACTGGCCGGCTTTGACCTCGGCATGGGTGGCGGCGTAGCCCTCGTCGAGGTGGCTGTTGGCGGTCTCGATGGTCATCTTGCCGTCCTCGCCCATGGCGTCGCGCGCATTGACCGCCAGGTTGAGAATGGCATTTTCGAGCTGGCTCGGATCGGCATGGGTCTTCCACAGGCCGCCAGCCAGCACGGTTTCTATGCGGATGGTTTCGCCGAGCGCCCGCCGAAGCAGGTCCGACATGCCGGTGACCAGACGATTGGCGTCTACAACCTGAGGCGCGAGCGGCTGCTGGCGCGAGAAGGCAAGCAGCCGTGACGTCAAGTTTGCGGCCCGGGTCGCCGCATCGGTCGCCGCTTCGATGAATTTCATGATGTCGTGCTCGCCCCGCGCCAGCTTGCGCTGGGCAAGGTTCATGGCGCTGATGATCACCGCCAGCATGTTGTTGAAATCGTGGGCGATACCGCCGGTCAGCTGGCCCACAGCCTCCATCTTCTGCATCTGGCGGATCTGCGATTCGGCCTTTTCACGCGTCTGGATTTCGTTGCCGAGCTCGATGTTCTTGCGCATCAGCTCTTCCTGGGCGATCGCCACTGCGCGGAACCGGCGGCGCGAAAGGCGAACCGTGTAGGCGCCAAGCAGGAAGATCGCCAGCAGCGCCGCTATCGAGCCGATGCGCAGCCAGTTTTCGACCCGGTCGGTGTGGGCGTCGCGCGCCGCGATGGCTGCGCCGCCAATGCGCCGGATCGTGTCCATGCTGGCCCGGATCTGGTCCATGGCGGCCTTGCCCTGGCCGCTGCGGACCAGTTCCAGAGCTTTTGCCGCATCGCCGCGATCGTAGAGTGCAATCGTCTCAGCCAATTCGGCCTGGTTTAGTGAAAGCGCGTCCTTGACGTGGTTGATCTGCTGTACGAGTTCGTCGTCCGGGGCGGTCATGCCGTCGATGCGGGCAAGCTGGCCCGGAATGGCGTCGACCGCCTGCCGATAAGGCTGGAGGTAGGATTTCTCGCCGGTCAGGAGATAGCCGCGCTGGCTGGTCTCGGCCTCCTGAGCCATGGCAAGCAAACCGGAAAGCAATTCCTGATACTCGACCGCCTCGCGCGCGGCCTCACGATTGGCTCTCTGGGTCTCGACCAGCACGGCGCGTGTGCCGACGATCAACGCCAGCACGGCGAAGCCGATGAACAGCGGCAGCGATTGCCACCGCATGGCGCGTCGAAGGCGAACAATCATTCGATATGCCGGACCAAAAGGAGTTTCCCGCGGGCAGCATTTGGTAAGCGGCGGCGGGGCCGAACGCAATATGCCGCGATCCTGAAGCCGGCATCCGCCGCCAGCCTTGCGAAACCGTGATCATTTGGCTAAGGAGGCGCGCATTCAGCGGCCGGCTTCTGTCGAGCGCTTACTTCCCCTTTCGGTCCTGGGCCGGCTTCAGTCAAAGGCATTTCGCTTCCATGGCGCGCATCGTGATGAAATTCGGCGGAACCTCCGTCGCCGACATCGCCCGCATCCGCAATGTGGCGCGTCACGTCAAACGCGAGGTCGATGCCGGCCATGAGGTCGCTGTCGTGGTTTCGGCGATGGCGGGCAAGACCAACGAACTGGTTGGCTGGACGCGCGAAGCCTCGCCCATGCACGACGCGCGCGAGTATGACGCCGTGGTCGCCTCGGGCGAGCAGGTGACTGCCGGCCTGCTGGCGATCACACTGCAGAATATGGGCGTCCATGCCCGCTCCTGGCAGGGCTGGCAGATCCCGATCAAGACCGACAACGCGCATGGCGCGGCGCGCATCCTCGACATTGACGGCGCGTTCCTGATCAAGCGCTTCGGCGAGGGCCAGGTGGCTGTCGTCGCCGGCTTCCAGGGCATCGGCCCGGACAACCGCATCGCCACGCTCGGCCGCGGCGGCTCCGACACAAGCGCGGTGGCCATTGCCGCGGCGGTCAAGGCCGACCGCTGCGACATCTACACCGATGTCGACGGCGTCTACACCACCGATCCGCGCATCGAGCCGAAGGCGCGGCGGCTCAACAAGATTTCGTTCGAGGAAATGCTCGAAATGGCCTCGCTCGGCGCCAAGGTCTTGCAGGTGCGCTCGGTCGAGCTTGCCATGGTGCACAGGGTGCGTACGTTCGTGCGGTCGTCCTTCGACGATCCCGATGCGCCCGGAATGGGGGATTTGCTCAATCCTCCGGGAACGCTCATTTGCGACGAGGAAGAGATCGTGGAACAGCAGGTCGTCACCGGAATTGCCTACGCCAAGGACGAAGCGCAGATTTCTCTGCGTCGCGTCGGCGACCGCCCGGGCGTTGCCGCCGGCATTTTCGGCCCGCTGGCCGAGGCCAACATCAATGTCGACATGATCGTCCAGAACATCTCAGAGGACGGCAAGTTCACCGACATGACCTTCACCGTGCCGTCCGGCGACGTGGACAAGGCGTTGGCCGTGCTGGAGCGTCTGAAGGCTTCGATCGGCTATGACGTGGTGCAGTCGGAAGCCGGCATGTCGAAGGTTTCGGTCATCGGCATCGGCATGCGCAGCCATGCCGGTGTGGCCGCCACCGCTTTCAAGGCGCTGGCCGACAAGGCGATCAACATCCGCGCCATCACCACCTCCGAGATCAAGATTTCGATACTGATCGACGGTCCCTACACGGAACTCGCGGTTCGTACTTTGCATTCCGTGTACGGTCTGGATAAGCAGTAGCGAGAGCGATTTGAGTTGTTGCGTGTGCGCCGGTCGCAGTGGAAACTGCGGCGGGCAAAATGCCCATTGGAGAAGAAGCCGCGATGCGTGATACGGCCAGTGGCCCGCGCGTTCTGCTGAAACGGCTCCGCGAGCTCATGCAGGAGCCGCTGGAGCCGCAGGAGCGGCTCGACCGGATCGTGCGCGACATCGCCTCCAACATGGTCGCCGAGGTCTGCTCGCTCTATGTGCTGCGCGCCGATTCGGTGCTCGAACTCTATGCCACCGAAGGTCTGAACCCGAACGCCGTCCATTTGGCGCAACTGCGGCTGGGGCAGGGCCTCGTCGGCACCATTGCTGCGAGCGCGCGGCCGCTCAACCTCTCCAATGCGCAGGAACATCCGGCTTTCGCCTACCTGCCGGAGACGGGCGAAGAGATCTACAATTCCTTCCTCGGCGTGCCCGTACTCAGGGCAGGGCGCACGCTGGGCGTGCTGGTGGTGCAGAACAAGACCATGCGCCACTACCGCGACGACGAGGTCGAGGCGTTGGAAACGACCGCCATGGTGATCGCCGAGATGATCGCCACCGGGGATCTCGCGCGCCTGACCCGGCCCGGCCTCGAACTCGACCTGCGCCGTCCCGTCAGCTTTACCGGCCTGTCCTTCAACGAGGGCGTCGGCCTCGGCCATGTCGTGCTGCATGAGCCACGCATCGTCGTCACCAATCTGTTCAACGAGGACAGTGAGGAAGAGGTGCGCCGGCTGGAGACGTCGCTCGGTTCGCTCAGGCTTTCCATCGACGACATGCTGGAGCGGCGCGATGTCGCCTTCGAGGGCGAACATCGCGAGGTGCTCGAAGCGTATCGCATGTTTGCCAACGACCGCGGCTGGGTGCGTCGGCTGGAAGAGGCGATCCGCAACGGCCTGACAGCGGAAGCGGCGGTGGAAAAGGTCCAAAGCGACATGCGCGCCCGCATGCTGCACATGACCGATCCTTATTTGCGCGAGAGGATGAGCGACTTCGACGATCTCGCCAACCGGCTGCTGCGCCAACTGATGGGGCGCGGGCCTGACGACGTAGCGGCGTCACTGCCGAAGGATGCCATCCTGGTCGCGCGCTCGATGGGCGCGGCCGAACTGCTTGATTATCCCAGGGACAAGCTGCGCGGCGTGGTGCTGGAAGACGGCGCTGCCACCAGCCATGTCGTCATCGTCGCGCGCGCCATGGGCATTCCGGTCGCCGGCCAGATGAAGGGCGCCGTTTCCATGGCGGAAAACGGCGATGCCATCATCGTCGACGGCGAGGAAGGCACCATCCATCTGCGGCCGCAGCCGGACCTCGAAGCCGCCTATGCCGAAAAAGTGCGCTTCCGGGCGCGCCGGCAGGAAGTCTACCGGGAACTGCGCAAGAAGCCGTCGGTGACCAAGGACGGCGTCCAGGTCGACCTGCTGATGAATGCGGGCCTGGCGGTCGACCTGCCGCAGCTGGCCGAGGCGGGTGCCGCCGGCATCGGCCTGTTCCGTACCGAATTGCAGTTCATGGTTGCCTCGACCTTCCCTCGCGCCGAGGCGCAGGAGCGGCTCTACCGCGACGTGCTGGACGCGGCGCGCGGCAAGCCGGTCACCTTCCGCACCATCGACATCGGCGGCGACAAGGTGCTGCCCTACTTCAAGGGCGCCATCCAGGAAGAAAACCCTGCGCTCGGCTGGCGCGCGATCCGGCTGACGCTCGACCGGCCGGGTCTGCTCAGGACCCAGATCCGCGCTCTGCTGAAGGCCTGCGGCGGGCGCGAACTGAAGCTGATGCTGCCGATGGTGACCGAGCTCGGCGAAATCGCCCAGGCGCGCGAGATTATCGACCGCGAAGTGCGGCATCTCTCCCGCTTTGCCCACCATCTGCCGACCAGCCTCAAGGTGGGCGCCATGCTGGAAGTGCCGTCGCTGCTGTTCCAGCTCGACGAGTTGATGAAGGCGGTCGATTTCGTCTCGGTCGGCTCCAACGACCTGTTCCAGTTCGTCATGGCGGTCGATCGGGGGAACACGCAGCTCTCCGACCGCTTCGACACGCTGTCGACGCCGTTCCTGCGGGTTCTGAAGCAGATCGCCGACGCCGGGGTTCGCAACCACACGCCGGTGACGCTGTGCGGCGAGCTGGCGGGAAAACCCATTTCCGCCATGGCGCTGATCGGCCTCGGCTACCGCTCGATCTCGATGTCTCCAGCCTCGATCGGCCCGGTCAAGGCGATGTTGACCGAACTGCCACTGGAGGAATTGGAGGCTTTCTTTGCCGACAATCTGATGGCGCCAGCTCAAGGGCTGCCGATGCGGGCGCTGCTGCAGGCCTTCGCCGACGACCGCTCCATCCCGCTATAGCATTAGCCATGGTCAATTTTCCCCGCGAGCGTATGGATCAGGTCGTCAAGCGTTTCGAGATGCTCGAAGCGCAGATGTCGGCCGGCCCGGCGGCCGATGCCTATGTGAAGATGGCCTCGGAATATGCCGAGCTGCAGGACATGGTGGCCAAGGTCAGGGAACTGCGCTCAGTAGAGCGCGAGCAAGCCGACCTCGAGGCGATGCTTGCCGACAAGGGCACCGACGCAGAGATGCGGGCCCTGGCGGAGGCAGATTTGCCGGGCGTCGAAGCGCGAATCGAAGAGCTGCAGAAGGACATCCAGATCCTGCTGTTGCCCAAGGACGCGGCCGACGACAAGAACGCCATCCTTGAAATCCGCGCCGGCACCGGCGGCGATGAGGCGGCATTGTTCGCCGGCGACCTGTTTCGCATGTATGAGCGCTATGCCGCCGAACGCGGCTGGCGCTTCGAGACGGTGTCGGCCAGCGACGGCGATGCCGGCGGCTTCAAGGAAATCATCGCCACCATTTCCGGTAGGGGCGTCTTTGCCCATCTGAAATTCGAATCCGGCGTGCACCGCGTGCAGCGCGTGCCGGCGACCGAGGCCAGCGGGCGCATCCACACCTCGGCGGCGACGGTGGCCGTTCTGCCGGAAGCCGAAGAGGTCGACATCGACGTCCGCGCCGAAGACATCCGCATCGACACGATGCGCGCCTCGGGTTCGGGTGGCCAGCACGTCAACACCACCGATTCGGCCGTGCGCATCACCCATTTGCCGACCGGTATCATGGTGGTGCAGGCGGAGAAGTCGCAGCATCAGAACCGGGCGAAAGCCATGCAGATTCTGCGTGCGCGGCTTTACGACCTCGAGCGCAGCAAGGCGGACGAGGAGCGCTCGGAGTCACGCAAATCGCAGGTTGGTTCGGGCGACCGTTCGGAGCGCATCCGCACCTACAATTTCCCGCAGGGCCGCCTTACCGACCATCGTATCAACCTGACGCTCTACAAGCTCGACCGGGTGATGATGGGCGAGCTCGATGAGGTCATCAATGCGCTGATTGCCGACCATCAGTCGAAGCTGCTCGCCGATATTGGCCTCGATGGCTGACATGTTGCCCGGCGCGCTCGGGCCGTTGTTGCGGGTGGCGCGGGAGCGGCTTGCCGCGGCCGGCCTTTCCGACTCGGCGCTGGATGCCAGGCTGATCGTCGAACATTTTTCCGGCACGGACCGGACGCAGGCGATCGCCGACCCGCAACGGACGGTCGATGCGGGTGCGGTTGCCGCAATCGGCGCTGCTCTGCAGCGCCGCATGGCCGGCGAACCGGTGCACCGCATCCTCGGGTTTCGCGAGTTTTACGGCCTGCGGCTGTCGCTGTCGCCGGAAACGCTGGAGCCGCGGCCGGACACCGAAACGCTGGTCGAGGCGATCCTGCCTTTTGCCGGCGCGACGGCCGAAAGGCTGGGGGAATGCCGTATCCTCGATCTCGGCACCGGTACCGGCGCGATAGCGCTGGCGCTGCTCAGCGCGGTTCCGGCCGCGACCGCCACCGGGGTCGATATTTCGCACGACGCGCTGGCAACCGCGATACGCAATGCCGAGCAACTTGGACTCGCCGGCCGGTTCGTGGGGCTGCAGTCCGACTGGTTCGAAAAAGTTTCGGGCCGATACCATGTAATTGCCGCAAACCCTCCCTATATACCGTCTGGAGACATTGGAAATCTGCAGGACGAGGTCCGCGATTTCGATCCGCACAGAGCCCTTGATGGCGGTGTGGACGGTCTTGACCCCTACAGGATCATCGCCGCCGAGGCGGCAAAGTTTCTGGAAGCACAAGGCAAGATAGCGGTCGAGATCGGCCACACGCAGCGCAATGAGGTCAAAGACATATTCGCGGCAGCCGGCTACAGGCTGGCCGGGGCATTTGTCGACCTTGGCGGAAACGACAGGGTTCTTATGTTTGAACAGGGAAAGCCTTGACGCAGTGCAAAAAAGCGCTTGGCAATGCCGGGGAATGCGGCTAGGGTCCGCCCTGACCGGATGAGACGAAGCAGGCAGTGCTCTTAGCGATTCGGTTTTCCTCGGAAATAGCTGCCTTCTTGCGCAAACGACGCCCAAGCTTCGTGCGGGAATCGTCCGGCAAGTGATGTAACCGGAACAGGATGACACGTGGCGCCAACGCAATTGATGCGGGCGAACGCCGGTGAAGGAACGAAACGGCTGGCTGCATGAGCGCCTCCGTTCGTGAAACGTTTTTCGAAAATTTCAAAATGAAGAGAGTCTTATGAGGCCACAACAGCAGAACAGGCGCATGCGCGGTCGCAACAACAATGGCGGCGGCGGTGGCAACAACAATAACAACAACAACAACCGCAAGGGCCCAAATCCCCTGACGCGCAATTACGAGAGCAACGGCCCGGACGTGAAAATCCGTGGATCGGCTCAGCAGATCGCCGAAAAATACGCCACTCTGGCCCGTGATGCGCAAAGCTCCGGCGACCGGGTTATGGCGGAAAATTACCTCCAGCACGCCGAGCACTACAACCGCATCATTGCCGCCGCACAGGCGCAGATGCCGATCCAGAATGCCCCGCAGAACCGCGACGAATTCGACGACGATGAAGATCGCGACGATTTTGACAATGCCGGCAGCGGCAATGGCGGCGAGACGCAAGCGCCGATGGCGAACCACGGCAACGGTCCGCAGCCGACGATTGAGGGCACGCCGGCCGAACTCGCATACGGCCAGGAAAACGGCCGCGAGAACAACAGTGGCCGTGACAATAATGGCCGTGACAATAATGGCCGCAACAACAACGGCCGCGACAACAATGGCCGCAACCGTGACCGCCGCCCCAATGGCGGCTATGGCCAGAACGACCAGCGTGGCGACTTTGCCCAGCGTGGCGAGCAGAACGGCCAGCGCGGCGACCAGCAGCGCTTCACCGAAACCCCGGCACAGGCGGAAACCGTTTCCGCGGTTGAGCCCGAAGCCGAGAGCGGTTTCTCCGAGTCGGCGCCGCTGTACGAAAACCTGTCGCCGGCGGCTCTTGCCGCCCGGGCCGAACTCAATGAGGCAGCCGCCGAGAGCGGCGCTGCCCGTCGCCCGCGGCGTCCGCGCCGCCCGCGCAACAATGCCGATCAGGTCGGTGACGGACAGTCTGGTGGTGGCCAGGTGGTGGATGGCGCCGGCGAGAGCGCTGCCGCTGTTGACGTGGTTGATGCGGCGCCGGCCGAAAGCCCTGCCGGCGACCCGTTCGCCGTCGACGCCAACAACTGACCCACAAGACATAAGTCGATGAAACGGCGGAGAGAAATCTCCGCCGTTTTCGTTTGCTCGGCCATGCAATATCATCAGCCGGACGTCTTGAGCGGCAATGGCTTGCGCCCCATATCTGGCGTGAACTGGACCCGGCTCGGATGAGCGGGTCCGTCACCGCAATCTGATCCGGTGCCGCAAAGCGGGCCGGTGATGGAAGGAGACAGATATGAACCTCGAGAAATACTCCGAGCGCGTCCGCGGATTCATTCAGTCCGCCCAGACCATGGCGCTCTCGCGCAATCACCAGCAATTCACTCCCGAACATATGCTGAAGGTCCTCGTCGATGACGATGAGGGGCTGGCCGCCTCGCTGATCGAGCGCGCCGGCGGCAACGTGCGCGACGTCAAGCTTGGCGTCGAGACCGCCCTTGAGGCCATGCCGAAGGTGGAAGGCGGCAACGGCCAGCTTTATCTGGCGCAGCCGCTGGCCAAGGTGTTTTCGACCGCCGAGGAATTGGCCAAGAAAGCCGGCGACAGTTTTGTCACGGTCGAGCGGCTGCTGCAGGCGCTGGCGATGGAGAAGTCGGCCAAGACGGCCGATATCCTGTCCAAGGCCGGCGTCACAGCGCAGGCGCTGAACCAGGTGATCAACGACGTCCGCAAGGGCCGTACCGCCGATTCGGCGAGCGCCGAGCAGGGCTATGACGCGCTGAAGAAATACGCGCGCGACCTCACCGCCGATGCCCGCGCCGGCAAGCTCGACCCTGTGATTGGCCGTGACGACGAGATCCGCCGCACCATCCAGGTGCTGTCGCGGCGTACCAAGAACAACCCGGTGCTGATCGGCGAGCCGGGCGTCGGCAAAACGGCGATCGCCGAAGGTCTGGCGCTGCGCATCGTCAATGGCGACGTGCCCGAATCGCTGAAGGACAAGCAGTTGATGGCGCTCGACATGGGCGCGCTGATTGCCGGCGCCAAATATCGCGGCGAGTTCGAGGAGCGGCTGAAGGCCGTGCTCAACGAAGTCACCTCGGCGGCCGGCGGCATCATCCTGTTCATCGACGAGATGCACACGCTGGTCGGCGCCGGCAAGGCCGATGGCGCCATGGACGCTTCGAACCTGTTGAAGCCGGCGCTGGCGCGCGGCGAACTGCACTGCGTCGGCGCGACCACGCTCGATGAATACAGGAAGCATGTCGAGAAGGACGCGGCCCTTGCCCGCCGGTTCCAGCCGGTCTTCGTCAACGAGCCGTCGGTGGAAGATACCGTGTCGATCCTGCGTGGCCTGAAGGAGAAGTACGAGCAGCACCACAAGGTGCGCATCTCGGATTCGGCGCTGGTCGCGGCGGCGACCTTGTCCAACCGCTACATCGCCGACCGTTTCCTGCCGGACAAGGCGATCGACCTTGTCGACGAAGCCGCGTCGCGGCTGAGGATGCAGGTCGATTCCAAGCCCGAGGCGCTGGACGAAATCGATCGCCGCATCATGCAGCTCAAGATCGAGCGCGAGGCACTGAAGGTCGAGAAGGACGAGGCGTCAAAGGACCGGCTCGCGCGTCTCGAAAAGGAACTCGTCGGCCTCGAGGAGGAATCGACCGAGATCACCGCCAAATGGCAGTCGGAGAAGCAGAAGCTTGGCCTCGCCGCTGACCTCAAGAAGCAGCTCGACGCGGCCCGCAACGACCTCGCCATTGCCCAGCGCAAGGGTGAATTCCAGCGCGCCGGCGAGCTTGCCTATGGCAAGATCCCGGAACTGGAAAAGAAGCTGAAGGAAGCCGAAGCCCAGGACGGCAAGGCCGGCATGGTCGAAGAGGTGGTCACGCCCGACCACGTCGCCCATATCGTGTCGCGTTGGACCGGCATTCCGGTCGACAAGATGCTGCAGGGCGAGCGCGACAAGCTGCTGCGCATGGAAGACGAGATCGGCAAGCGAGTCGTCGGCCAGGGCGAAGCGGTACAGGCGGTGTCCAAGGCCGTGCGTCGTGCCCGGGCCGGGCTGCAGGATCCGAACCGGCCGATCGGCTCGTTCATGTTCCTCGGACCGACCGGCGTCGGCAAGACCGAACTGACCAAGGCGCTGGCCAATTTCCTGTTCGACGACGAGAGCGCTATGGTGCGCATCGACATGTCGGAATACATGGAGAAGCACTCGGTCGCCCGGCTGATCGGAGCGCCTCCCGGTTATGTCGGCTATGAGGAAGGCGGTGCGCTGACCGAAGCGGTGCGGCGCCGGCCCTATCAGGTTGTGCTGTTCGACGAGATCGAGAAGGCGCATCCGGATGTCTTCAACGTGCTGTTGCAGGTGCTCGACGACGGGCGGCTGACCGACGGGCAGGGCCGCACGGTCGACTTCCGCAACACGCTGATCGTCATGACGTCGAACCTCGGCGCCGAATATCTGGTCAATCTCGGCGAAGAGCAGGACGTCGATGCCGTGCGCGACGAGGTTATGAGCGTGGTGAGAGCCTCGTTCAGGCCGGAGTTCCTCAACCGCGTCGACGAGGTGATCCTGTTCCACCGGCTGCGCCGGCAGGATATGGGCCGCATCGTCGAGATCCAGCTCAAGCGGCTGGAAAGCCTGCTCGCCGACCGCAAGATCACACTGTCGCTCGACCAGGATTCGATCGACTGGCTGGCGGCGAAGGGCTACGACCCGGCCTATGGCGCGCGGCCGCTGAAGCGGGTGATGCAGAAGGACCTGCAAGATCCGCTGGCGGAAAAAATCCTGCTTGGCGAGATACTCGACGGCTCGACCGTCAAGGTCACCGCCGGCTCCGACCGGTTGAATTTCCGGTCCAGGCCCACTGTGGTGCCGACCGACGCGGCAGCCTGATCCAACGCCGCGCGTCCGACCGGACGCGCGGCATTTTCTTATGAAACAACAATCCTTTGACGGGGGTGCAGATGACGCTGGACGACTACAACAGCTTCTGCGCCTCGCTGCCGCAGACGACGCATGTCGTGCAGTGGGGCGGGGCCGATGTCTGGAAAGTCGGTGGCAAGGTCTTCACCATCGCCGGCCATGACCGGGAGGGTGGCGTCTTCGTCACCTTCAAATGCTCTGAAATGGCTTATGACGTGCTGAAGGATCAGCCCGGCTGCCGGCCGGCGCCCTATCTCGCCTCGCGCGGCATGAAATGGATCCAGCGTCAGACAAGCCAGAGCATGGATGATGATGCGCTGAAGGACTATCTCGGCGAAAGCCACCGCCTCGTCGTCCTCAAGCTGACGAAGCAGACGCGCAAGGAATTGGGCCTGTAGCAACCAGTAATCCGCCATCTTCATGCCCGGTTCATGTTGGAAAGCTTATGTTGTGGTTTGCTGGCGAAGGGGTTTGCCTGCAGGCTTTTGGCGATCAGGGCGTTCCTTGCGCATCCAAACGGTGGCGAGAACGTTCTGGTGGGAACACTGCCGGGCGGCGGCAATTACGCATGACCCCGAAAATCGAAATTCGATTTTCGGAAAGGATCATGCGCAGACATGAAGTGTTACAGCGTCCTTTGCGCGTCCAAACGGACGCGCGGCGCTGTAAGTACCGGAGAGTTTGACCACCATGTTCCGCACGATCCTTGCCTTTTCGGTGCTCGCCGCCGGGCTGCTCACGTCCAGCGCCATGGCATCGCCGACTGTGGACAACGCACTGCCGGCCGTCCGCGCCGCCGATAGCGGCGGCATTGTGCTTGCCCAGGACGGCAATCTCGACATCTATTACGACGCCAGGGGCAACCGCGTCATCGTCGATGCCGAGACCGGCAAGGTCATCGCCATCCAGCCGCCGCAGACCAGGCTCGACCGCCGCGCGCTGCGCCGGGAAATGCGGGCACGTGAGCTTGGACGCGCACCGGTCGAAGACGACGACCGCTACTATCTCGACGATCCCGAAGACATGGCGCGTTTCCGCCGCAGGCAACTGGACGATCAGGGACGAATCCCCGGCCCGCCGGTTGATGAATACGATCCTGAAAGCGACAGATTCCTGGGGGCCGCTCCGCAGGATGATGCCAATGACAGCGACACCTATCCGGAAGCGCCGAAATCCGCTGAACCGCGGCCCGTCAAGCGCCAGCCGCTGAACGAAGCCTCTATCGATCCCGCCGAACCGGCGGCGCCCGCCGACCAGGCCGCGCTGCCGCCGAAAGCCGGTGGCAAGACCGTGGTCGATCCCTCGCTTTCACTCGGCGCACGCCAGGATGTAGCCGCCTTGCAGGTGCTGCTCGACCGCGCCGGCGCTTCACCCGGCGTCGTCGACGGGCGCTTCGGCTCCAATGTCGACAAGGCGCTTGCCGCCTATAACCAGATCACCGGCAGCAATCTGCGCTCGACCGACGCGGTCGGCATCCAGGCTGCGCTGGCGCAAACCGGTGGCGATGCTTTCGCCAATTATACGATCACGCCCGAGGACGCGGCCGGGCCTTATGTCGCCTCGATACCGGAGGATTACAGCCAGAAGGCGCAGCTCGACCGCATGGCTTACACCTCCGTCACCGAAGCCTTGGCCGAACGGTTCCACATGGACGAGAACTACCTGAAGGGGCTCAATCCCGAGGCCGACTTCAGCCGTCCCGGCACCATCATCAAGGTCGCCAATTTCGGCAGGCTGGTGGCGACGCCGGTTGCCCGCATCGTCGCCGACAAGGACAAGAAGCAGGTGTTCGCCTACGATGCCGGTGGCAAGCTGGTCGCGGCCTATCCGGCCACCATCGGTTCAGCCGACACGCCCTCGCCGACCGGCACCCATACGGTGTCGCGCGTCGCGCTCGATCCGAACTACACCTACAACCCCAGCATCAATTTCAAGCAGGGCCAGAACGACAAGATCCTGACCATCCCCCCGGGTCCGAACGGCCCGGTCGGCTCGGTGTGGATCGCGCTGGACAAGCCGACCTATGGCATTCACGGCACGCCCGATCCCTCCAAGATAGGCAAGACCGAAAGCCATGGCTGCGTGCGCCTGACAAATTGGGATGCGCGCGAGCTGGCCAAGCTGGTGTCGCCGGGCGTCACCGTCGAGTTCGTCGGCGGTCCCTCGGCCGATGATGTTGCGGAGCAAGCGAGCGCTCCAGCGCAGTGATGTCGGCCTGCCCACAAGGCAGACCGATATCCAAAGCTGGATTCATGAGCGCAGGGCGCTGGCCGGTTGTTGCCGGCCCGCAACAAGTCTAAGCAGACGCTCATGAAGTCTCCGAGCGAAGCCGCAGCCGTTCCCCTGACCAGGTCGCTTTCCAACGGTACATTTTGCCCGCAGTCGCAGCGCAAGTTCGTGCTGGTAGCGGCGATCCTGGCGTCAGCGCTCGGCTTCATCGACGGGTCGATCCTGGCCATTGCCATGCCGGCAATGCGCGTCGACCTCGGCGCCAGCCTGGCCGAGGTCCAGTGGATTTCCAACGCCTATGCGCTGACGCTGTCGGCGCTGATTCTGGCCGGCGGCGCCGCCGGCGACCGGTTTGGCCTCAGGCGCGCCTTCGTTGCCGGCATTGCGCTGTTCATCGTCGCTTCGCTGGCCTGCGCGGTGGCGCCGAATGCGCTGGTGCTCATCGCCTTTCGCGCCATTCAGGGCATTGGTGCGGCGATCATGGTGCCGGGCAGCCTCGCCATCATCGCCAAGGCCTATCCGAAGAAGGAGCGCGGCCGGGCGATCGGCATCTGGGCCGCCGCCTCGGCGCTGACGACTGCGCTCGGTCCGGTGCTCGGCGGCTTCGTTCTGTCGGCCTTTGGCGGCGGTATCTGGCGGGCGATCTTCGCCGTCAACCTGCCGCTCGGGCTGATCTCGATCTATCTCCTGCTGGCCAAGATTCCCGCCGACGCGCCGACGGAGAAGCGAAGCCTCGATCTCGGCGGCGCCGCTCTCGCCACGCTTGCCTTCGGGGCGCTTGCCTACGGACTGACCTCGATGAGCGCCGAAGGCAGCGGGCTGATGTCGCGGCCGAGCATCGCCGCAGGCGCCGTGCTGCTTATCATCTTCATCGTCTTCGAGCTTCGGCAGCGCGAGCCGATGATCGATCTCAAGCTGTTTCGGATCGGCGCCTTTGCCGGCGCCAACCTCGCCACCTTCTTCCTGTATTTCGCCCTGTCGGCCAATCTGTTCTACCTGCCGATGCTGTTGATCGCCGGATGGGGGCTGAGCACCAAAGAGGTCGGTTTCATCTTCCTGCCGCTGTCGGCGTCGATCGCGCTGCTGTCGGGTCTCGTCGGCCAGTGGTCGGATCGCATCGGTCCGCGTTTTCCGATCGCCAGCGGCTGCCTGGTAGTTGCCATCGCCTTTGCCGGGCTGGCTTTGCTCACTCATGCCGGCATGCACAATTTCTGGACCGGTATCTTTCCGCTGATGGCCGTGATGGGGCTCGGCATGGCGCTGGTGGTGTCGCCGCTGTCGACGGCGGTCATGACCGCGGTCGAGGACAAGGATACCGGCGCCGCTTCCGGCATCAACAATGCGGTTTCGCGCATTGGCGGGCTGATTGCTGTGGCGGCGATGGGCTCGCTCGCGGCCTGGGTCTATTCGACGATGCTCGATACCAGCGCTAGGCCGGGCATTCCGGGATTCGGCGAACCGGCATTGGCCGGCCTGGCGCCAGACCTTGATGCAACACGGCTCGCCGCCAGCGATGCGGCGTTCGCGGCCGTGTCGACAGTGACGGCCGTGCTTTGCCTGCTTGCCGCTATTATCGCCTGGGCCACCGTTTCGGGGCAAAAGCTGCCTTGGTCACGAGCCGAAGAGGAGCAGTCGACCTGATTCGGAGCCGACCCGATTCGGAATGCTCTGATGGGGCGATTATGATTCGCCAGCGTCGAGTGTGACGGCTTAAAGCGCGTCGCGCTGAAACGGATTCATACGACGCGCTTTAAGTGTTTGTTTTGAGGCATGTCCTTGTCCAGAGCCGCGGCACACTTCTGGGCGACATGCATTAGCCTTCGATCTTGGCGCTCGCGACCTTCAGCGGATTGCTGTCTTCCTGCTTGAGCAGTTCATCGATGCGCTCGCGCTCGCGCTTGAAAGCGACCAGGTCGTCGCCCTTCAGCACCTTGCCGACCGGCAGGCGCACGCGCATCGGGTCGACCTTGGTGCCGTTGACGATCAGCTCGTAGTGAAGATGCGGACCGGTGGAGAGGCCGGTCTGACCGAGGAAGCCGATGGTCTGGCCCTGGCGGACATGAACGCCCGGTTCGATGCCTTTGGCAAAGGCGCTCTGGTGATTATAGGAGGTCTCGTAGCCATTGGCATGGCGGATGATGATCTGCTTGCCGTAGCCGCCGGCCCAACCGGCCTTTTCGATGGTGCCGTTGCCGGCGGCGATGATCGGCGTTCCGATCGGCGCCGCCCAGTCGACGCCGGTATGCATGCGGACATAACCGAGGATCGGATGCCGGCGGGCGCCGAAGCCGGAGCGGAATTTCCCGGCCGGCAGGGGATTGCGCAGCAGGAACTGCTCGGCGCTCGATCCGTCCTCGTCGAAATAGTCGGTCGAGCCGTCCTGCATCTGGAAGCGGTAGAAATTGCGTGTCTGGCCGCCGAAGGTCGACGAGACATAGAGCAGTTCCGATTCGTCGGAGGCCTGGTCGTCGCCGTCCGGCTGCGAGAACAGCACGTCGATGCGGTCCGATGGATTGAGCCTGGACTGGAAGTCGACGCCGGAGGCCAGGAGCTTGACCAATTGCTGGGTCAGCTTCTTCGACATGCCGTAGGAATAGGCGGCGCGGTAGATGCCGTCATAAACGTTCGGCAGATTGCCGCGCACCACCACCGGTGCCGACGAATCGTCGAACGCGGTCAGCAATTCGGGGTTCGGCTCAGGTTCCTGCGCCGGCACATACTGGCCGCGGTCGTCGAGCGCGATGGTGACGATGTGCGTTGTCTTGTCATAGACGCTGGTGCGAACGACCTTGGCGGCGTCGCCATGTACCTCGAGCCCGACCCGCAGCACGGTTCCGGCCTTCAGCGCCGGTGCGTTGAGCAGCTTACCGATCGCCTCCGCCATGCCGGTGGCGTCATCGCCCGTATAGCCCGAATCGGCGAAGGCCTCGGCAATGTCGCGGTCCCTGGTGAAGGGAATGATTTCCTCGGCGAAAGCCGGGGTCTGGTCGTCGAGCGCGACGCGCGGCGCCACCGAGACGTTTTCCGGCACGATCTTGACGTCGTAGGAGCCGGCCATCGATTCGGCGAAGGCATCGCCGAATCGCTGCGGGTCGACATAATGCAGGGAGGCGACCTGCACGGCGCCGTCGCTGAGGTCGGTGCCGGCCTCGCGCACCACTTTTTCCACCTCGTCGGCGGACAGGTCGCTTTTTTCGTCGAAGGAGGCCGTCTCGACCGGGAAATCGACCGTCTTGAGGCTCATCTCGCTTTCGACCTTGGCGCCGTAGATCTGGCCGCCAACCGCGGAGGCCGTCGCCGGCTGCGCCGGGGTCGAGTCGCCATCGTCGCCGAACACCTGCATCGGGTCGAAAGGCGGATAGGCGCGGTTGGTGGTGTGGCCGGCGGCCAGCGCCATCTTGATCTGCACGAACGGCATGGTGTGGATAACGTCGCGGTCACCGACCTTGGTCACCATCGACACTTCCATGCGCCTGCGGTCCTTGGCCTTGGCGATCTGGCGCGGCGCCACCAGCCTGGTGGTCTTGGCGACCTCGCCGGAATCGCCGCCGCTTTCGAGCTGGGCCAGTTCGGCGATTTCGGGCGGGGTTGCCAGCTGCTGGCGGCCGTCAAGGGCGGCAAACAACGCCACGCCCATCAGCACACTCGAGGTCACGCCGGTAAGAAAGGTGCCCGACAGCCAGCGCGCTGAAACCTCGCGCCGGTCGGGCGGGCCGCTGCGGCCATCCGCGATCAGCGGCGGCTCATTGCCGAGTTCGGCTATGACATCTTCCGTGTCTGGCATCCAGAAAGGCTGCTTCTTCCCCGGGCGGAACGGCTTTTCGCTTCTGTTGGGCCATGACATTTGCCTGTCACGGCGGGTGAAGTCAACGAAGCGGCGAAATCCCCGCTCACACGCTCTGTTTTACAGCCCCTTGTAGAGAGGCGTCTTTATCCTCTTACAGGAGGCTCCGAACCGTGATGCGCAGACCCCGCTTTGGCTCTTATAGGAAGGCACCTCGCGGGCCGCGCCGAGCCCTTCTTTGTTGGCCTCGGTGTCGAACGGCAATGCGGCGGCAATAGGGCTCCTTTTTGGCAACGCCAATGTTCCCCTGGGGCAGTCCGCCGGCGCCAGAACTTCTGTCGCAAAAAGTTCAAAAACATCGTCGATGACTGTTGACAGTTCTGGTTGGTGGCGACTATATACGCCTCACGAACGAGGGCGGTGCGCCGCTGGCGGCGAAGCAGTTTGCTTCTGAGAAAGCCCTTGTGAGAATTCAAGAGAGCCGCGTAAGCGACACTCGGACGGCCCCGAAGCCAGAGGTGGAACGGGCCACGACATTGCGTGAAGTGATG